>JBPRGE010000161.1:0-104546 GCA_051418035.1 Candidatus Longimicrobiales bacterium M2_2A_002 | reverse complement strand
CGTCCGTCCCGGACCGGATCTGCTCCCCTGGGGCGGCGACGCCGCGGATGCCGTGCTCGGGCGAGTAGAGGGCCACCAGCTCCACCGCGTTCGACTCGTCCAGCAGGTCGATCGTGCTGGTCCCGCTCGCGTCCCGGCCCGTGTGGTTCGTGACCAGCCCGACTCGCCGGCCCTCGATCGCCGCGGGCACTGAATCGAGGAGGACGGACACACCGGGGCGTGCCGCCGCGGCGGTCCCGGACGACTCCGCAGCCTCCGACTCCTGGGGCGCCTGCGCGCAGGCCGCAAGCCCGGCGAGGACGAGCGTCGCAACTGCAAAATTTCGCATCGGCGTTTCCGGTACTGGCAACGGGTTCGAGAGCGTTCGCGAGCAGCGGTCCCAGCCAAAAGAGAGCGGCCGACGGGGTGGCCGTCAAACAGGGGCGGTGAGTCGGATCCGCGGGCGCGGATGCGGGCCGGCGCTCGCCGTGCACCCTGAACAACGACGAAAGCGCCGGCGACCATGAAGGCCTGCGGCGCTCTCGCTTGCTCCAGTCGGGGAGACTGGATTTGAACCAGCGACCCCTGCGTCCCGAACGCAGTGCTCTACCGGGCTGAGCTACTCCCCGAGTCCTGCTTCCAACGGTGCGGTCGCGTGCGCCGGCGGTCGGGCCGCCGGCATCGTCGCATGCAACGGATGGGGAGGGATTCGAACCCTCGAGGGCTTGCACCCCACACGATTTCCAATCGTGCTCCTTAAGCCACTCGGACACCCATCCAGGACTGCAGATCCTAGACCTGAGATCTGAGATCTGAGTGGTTCGCGGCTCGGCCGACCGTCCGGCGCGTGACCGGCCTCGCGGCGAGGGCTTCCTTCCATCCGTCCTTCGAGCGGAGGGGGAGGGATTCGAACCCTCGAGAACCTTGCGGTCCAAACGCCTTAGCAGGGCGCCGCCTTAAGCCACTCGGCCACCCCTCCGGAACTGCAGATCCGAGATCCGGGATCCGGGATCTGAGTGGCTCGCGGCGAGGCGGTGCTCGTCGCGTGCCGCCGGCCGCGCGCTACGGCCACCGTCAACTCCTTGTCTCAATTGCCCCTCCTGGGCTCGAACCAGGACTCTTCTGATCCAGAGTCAGACGTGTTGCCAGTTACACCAAGGGGCATCCATCACAGGCTCCTCCGGGAGCCAGAGCGGGCGACCGGGCTCGAACCGGCGACCCTCAGCTTGGGAAGCTGATGCTCTACCAACTGAGCTACGCCCGCAAACAGCAGATCTGAGAATCGAGAATCGAGATTCGAGTCGTTCGTCGCTGCCGCGAGCCACTCGAGCTCGAATCTGGCATCTCGGCTCTCGAATCCAGAGCCACCACGCGGACTCGAACCGCGGACCCCGTCATTACGAATGACGTGCTCTACCAGCTGAGCTATGGTGGCGAACTGCGGGCACGCCCTCGCGGGCGGCTATGGAGCTGAGGGGATTCGAACCCCTGACCTCCTGGGTGCGATCCAGGCGCTCTCCCAGCTGAGCTACAGCCCCGTACTGCGGATGCAGGAGTCAGGAGTGCAGGAGGCACGGACCCGCTCAACCCTGCATCCTGCATTCTTGCATTCCTGAATCCTCCATGGGCGCGAGAGGACTCGAACCTCTGGCCTCTACGATGTCAACGTAGCGCTCTAACCAACTGAGCTACGCGCCCTCGATCTCGCACTTCGCGCGCCCTTCGTGCCGCGTGCCGCCCGGTTGGCCCGGACGCCATCAATGGTGGGGGAAGGATTCGAACCTTCGTAGGGCGAGGCCCAGCAGATTTACAGTCTGCCCCGTTTAGCCACTTCGGTACCCCACCGGCTTCCGCCATGCCCACGACAGGACTCGAACCTGTACGCCGTTGCCGGCACCGGTCCCTCAAACCGGCCTGTCTACCAATTCCAGCACGTGGGCTACCTCGAGTGCTCGGAAGAGGAGTCGAACCTCCACGGGGTTGCCCCCACATGGTCCTGAACCATGCGCGTCTACCAGTTCCGCCATCCGAGCGTGAGTGGAGCTGAGGGGAGTCGAACCCCTGACCTCCTGAATGCCATTCAGGCGCTCTCCCAGCTGAGCTACAGCCCCGGTACCGCGGATGCAGGATATTCGTGCATTCCTGCACCTTCCCACGCAACCGCACCCTCGTTTTCAAACACCGTCCCTGCTGTTCCAGCGGGGCTGACGGGACTCGAACCCGCGGCCTCCGGTGTGACAGACCGGCACTCTAACCGACTGAGCTACAGCCCCCGTACTGCGGAGACAGGATTCAAGATGCAGGATGCAAGGTCCCGCCAGCTCGTGCGTCTCCTGACTCCTGACTCCTGACTCCTACTCCGCATTCCCAGAGCGGGCGACCGGACTCGAACCGGCGACCTTCTGCATGGCAAGCAGACGCTCTACCAACTGAGCTACGCCCGCGCTTCCCGCATATGCCCCCACGGGGAATCGAACCCCGATTACCAGCTTGAAAGGCTGGCGTCCTAGCCGTTAGACGATGAGGGCGTCGTCTCCGGATCGCCGGCCCTCAGGGCCCGAACCCGCCTTCGTGCACTCTTGCATCGTGCACTCCTGCCTCTTCCCAGTACCCCCACGGGGAATCGAACCCCGGTCTCCTGGCTGAGAACCAGGTATCCTTGGCCACTAGACGATGGGGGCGTAAGCACTTCCAACGCTGCACGATCACTCGGGCCGCGCGCGCTCGCGACCCGCGCCGTACCTCGTCTGTCAATCAGCCGCCAGCAGGCCCGGAGGGACTCGAACCCCCAACCGCCGGTTTTGGAGACCGGTGCTCTGCCAGTTGAGCTACGGACCTACGCCAGTGGCCAGGGACAGAGTCGAACTGTCGACACCGCGATTTTCAGTCGCGTGCTCTACCAGCTGAGCTACCTGGCCGTTTCCCGCCAGTTCCTGTCACCCGACCGACCGCTTCGGGCGCGCCCTTCGGGGCCTCCGAGGCCGCCTTTGCGACGAAAAGCCCGCCCAGTATTTCCGACTTGGGCGGGCGGGCCTCTCGGCCTTCTGCCAATAGCGGGGGCGGGATTTGAACCCGCGACCTCCGGGTTATGAGCCCGGCGAGCTACCAGACTGCTCCACCCCGCGTCAGCGAGAACTCTAAGCTAGACGGGCATTGTATGGATGTCAACCCCGCATCGGGCTGCCATTCGAGACGCCGTGCGCACCCCGATCCGCCGGTCCAGCCGCCGTCCATTTCTGCCGTCCTGCATCATGCACTCTTGCATTCTTGCATTCTTGCATTCTTGCATTCTCGTACTCCTACCCCTATCCCACGACCAGGTTCAGGAGCCGGTCCGGCACGAAGATGACCTTCCTGACCTCCTTGCCGTCCATGTGGCGCTGGACGTTCTCCTGGGCCAGCGCGGCCTCCTTGGCGGTGTCCTCGTCGACGCCCCGGGGCAGCTCGACCTGGGCGCGGAGCTTTCCGTTGACCTGGATCGCGATCTCGACGCTGTCGGCGGTGGCCTTTTCAGGGTCGAACTCGGGCCAGAGGACCGGGTTTCCGTCGGCGGTCTGGGTCCGGAAGATCGGCTCGTCGTGGCCGAGCGTCGTCCAGAGCTCCTCGGCGATGTGGGGTCCGAACGGCGCGACCAGCAGGACCAGAGGCTCGATCTCGGGGCGGTTGACCTGGCGGCCACCCTCCCGGACGGCGTTCAGGTACTCCATCATCGCCGCGATGGCGGTGTTGTAGCTCAGCGCCTGGATGTCCTCGGTCACCTTCTGGATGGTGGCGTGGAGCTTCCGCTCGAGGTCGCCCTCGAGTGGCGCGTCGCCGAGCTCCTCACGGGCGATGCTGTCCCAGAGCCGGGAGTAGAAGCCGTGGGGCCCGCTGAGGCCCTGGTCGCGGAAGTCGCCGCCCTCCTGGTACGGGCCCAGGAACATCAGGTACGTCCGGAACGTGTCGGCGCCCCACTCCTCGATGTAGTCGTCGGGGACCACGACGTTGCCCCGGGACTTCGACATCTTCGAGCCCTCCTTGATGATGAGCCCGTGCTTGCGGAACTGCTCGAACGGCTCCTCGAACTCCAGCAGCCCCCGGTCGTGGAGGACCATGGTGATGAAGCGGGCGTAGAGGAGGTGCAGCACGCTGTGCTCCTCGCCGCCGATGTACATGTCGACCGGCAGCCACTTCTGCGTCCGCTCGTCGTCGAACGCCCGGTCGTGGAACGCGGTGGACGGGTAGCGGAGGAAGTACCAGGAGCTGTCGAGGAACGTGTCGCTCACGTCGGTCTCGCGCCGGGCACCGCCGCCGCACTCGGGGCACGCGACGGCGAACCAGCTCTCGTCCCGGGCCAGCGGACTGATCCCGGAGGTGTCGGGCTTGTAGTCCTCGACGTGGGGCAGCTCGACCGGGAGGTCCTCCTCGGGGACCGGCACCGTGCCGCAGTCGTCGCAGTAGATGATCGGGATCGGCGGGCCCCAGTACCGCTGTCGGGAGATGCACCAGTCGTGGAGCCGGAAATGGGTCTTCGGCTCGGCCAGCCCCTGCTCGGCGAGCCAGTCGGTGATGGCGGTCTTCGCCTCCTTCCAGCGCATCCCGTCGAACTCGCCGGAGTTCACCAGCGTGCCCTCATCGGCGACGAAGGCCTCCTCCAGCGCCGTGTCCGCGTCCTGGTCCTCGCCGGCCACGACCCTCACGATCGGGAGGTCGAACTTCTCGGCGAACTCGAAGTCGCGCTGGTCGTGCCCCGGCACGGCCATGATGGCGCCGGTCCCGTACTCCATGAGCACGTAGTCGGCGATCCAGACCGGGATCTCCTCGCCCGTGGCGGGGTTGGTGCAGTACCCGCCCGTGGCCACGCCCGTTTTCTCCTTGTCGGTCTTCTTCCGGCTGACCAGGTCCATGGCGGCGGCCTGGCGACGGTACTCCTCGACCGCGTCCCGGTTCTCCTCCGTCGTCAGCAGCTCCACGGCCGGATGCTCCGGGGCCAGGACCATGAACGTGGCGCCGTAGAGGGTGTCGGGCCGGGTCGTATAGACCTCGATAACGGGCTTGTCGGCCCGCACCTGGACCTTCTCGTGCTGGTCCGGCGCGATCTTCGGCCGCGAGATCGGGAACGAGACCATGGCGCCCTCGCTCTTCCCGATCCAGTTCTTCTGCGCCTTCTTCGTGGTCTCCGACCAGTCGATCCACTCCAGGTTGTCCAGGAGCCGCTCGGCGTAGTCGGTGATCTTGAAGAACCACTGGGAGAGGTTCCGCTGCTCGACCGGCGTCCCGCACCGCTCGCACGCGCCGGCGATGACCTGCTCATTGGCCAGCACGGTGTTGCAGCTCGGGCACCAGTTGACCGGCGCCTCCTTCTTCTCCGCCAGCCCCGCCTCGTAGAGCTGCAGGAAGATCCACTGGGTCCACTTGTAGTACGCCGGGTCGGTGGTGTTGACCGCGTGGTCCCAGTCGTACTGGGCGCCCGTCCGCTTCAGCTGCCGCGTGAAGTTGGCGACGTTGCTCGGGATCAGCTCCATGGGGTGGGTCCCCACCTTCAGCGCGAAGTTCTCGCTGTGGATCCCGAACGCGTCGAAGCCGATGGGCTCGAAGACGGTGTGACCGCGGAGGCGCATGAACCGACCGTAGACGTCCGCACCCGTGAACGCGTAGATGTTCCCCACGTGCAGCCCCTCGGCCGAGGGGTACGGGAACATCATGAGGTTGAAGAACGGGTCCTCGACGGCCCGGAGCGTCTCCTCGCTCAGGACGTTCGTCCCCTGCTCGGCCCAGCGGGCCTGCCACTTCTTCTCGATCTCGGACGGGCGGTAGTCAGCCATCAGCTTCCAGCGTTTCCGATCGTGTGCAGTGCGCGCCGGCGCGGCACCGTCGTGGGTCCGGCACCGGCAGAATCATGAAGTATAGAAAGGGATCAGGACTCGGCCAACCGCCGGAGCGCCTCGAACGGCGCGTCGGGCGACGACTCCGCCGCGTCCAGGATCCGACGGATCGTCGCGTCCAGCGGCGCGTCCGACTCCCGCCAGACCCGGTCGAAGAGGTCGAGGTCGCGGGCGTAGAGCCGGAGCCCGATCAGCGTCGCGTTGTTCAGCTCGCTCTCGTGGTAGCGCCGGTACAGGACCCGGAGCCGGGGCACGACCTCCCGCTCGTACCCCTTCCGCCACCGGTCGATGACCGTGTCCCGGGCCGCGAGCTTCTCCGCGCGGGAGAGCTCCTCGGCGCCATACACGTTCTCCAGCGCCGAAATCAGCCGATGGATCGCCTCGCCGAACACGATCCGGTCCTGCCACCGGGCCCGGGCATACCGGCACCGGTCGCCATCCCCGCCCTCGATCCCGCAGAAGTACTCGGCCGCGCCCACGTCGCCGACGAACGAGGCCAGGCTCTCGTTGAACGCCACCTGCCCGGGGATGAACAGCGTATTGTGCGTCGCTTCGTGGATGACGGTGGCCGCGAGCGAGACGTCGTTGCGGTCGATAACCGTGCTGAGCAGCGGGTCGTTGAACCAGCCGAGCGTGCTGAACGCCGCCGACGGGCGCACGTGCGTGTCGTACCCCTTCCGGTCGAGCTCCCGGGCCTGGGCCAGCGCGTCGCCGTGGTCGAAGAACCCCTTGTACGGGACCCGGCCAACGATCGGGAACCACCAGGTGTATGGCACGAACGCCGTCTTCTCCGACGCCGTGACCACCAGCAGCAGCGTGTCCGACTCGACCTCGGTGTACATGGTGTAGCTGTCGCCCACATCCAGGCCCAGCTGCCGGATCGCGTACGTCCGGACGTTCGTCACCAGCTCCAGCTTCGCCCGGGTCAGCGAGTCGGTCTCCGCTGCGGCGATGACCTCCGGGATCGGCTGTCGCCCGGCCAGGATCTTCGCCTCCTCGTAGCCGGCGCGGATGACGTAGCCGGGCGAGCAGAACATGGCGGCGCCTGCAAGGGCCGCGACACCGAGGAGCGCGAAGGTCCGTCGCTTCGTCCAGGTCATGGGGAGTGAGACACCTGTTCGGTGCCCGGGTTCCGGGAAGCACCGGGATGTGCGCGATGCACGACTGCATGACGGAAGAGTGCAAGAGTGCAGGAGTGCAGGAGTGCAGGGGTCAGGGGTCAGGGGTCAGGGGTTGCGGGCGGGGGCGGCGGCGCGGGCGCGGGGTGGGGGGCAGGAGGGTGGAGGCAGGAGGGTGGTGTCCTGCATTCGTGCATTCGTGCATCTTGCATCGTGAATCTTGAATCCCGAATCGCAGTCCGGACCGACGGGGTCGGTACATGACACGGATATTCTTTGCTCTCGGCGCCATCTCCGCGTTCCTCGCCGTGGCCGCCGGCGCGTTCGGTGCGCACGCCCTCGAGGCACGGCTGACGGCCGACCGACTCGAGACGTTCGAGCTCGGGGCGCGCTACCAGATGTACCACGCGCTGGCGCTGCTGGCGGTGGCGTGGGCCACGACCCGGTGGCCGGGGGGCGTGACCCACACGGCCGGCTGGCTGTTCGTGGCCGGCACGGTGATCTTCTGCGGGACGGTCTACGCCCTCGGGCTCGGCGCGCCCCGCTGGCTCGGGGCGATCACGCCGATCGGCGGGCTGTCGTTCCTGGCGGGCTGGGCGCTCCTGGCGTGGGTGGCGGTGCGGGGAGGCTGACGCCGGCGGGGACGGAGGTGGCGTGCGCCGGCAGGATCGTGTCCGGCGGACAGGACGGTGTTCCCCGGACGGGGCTGCAGCACGAGGCGGCAGAGCGCAGCCGGGCCCCGTGCCGGCCGCGTCCACAGGCTGTCATCGACCCGGACGGGTGGGCCTCCCGTCAGCGTTTCTCGCGCCCGGCAAGCGCCTGTGCGACCCGGGCTACCACGACCAGCGGCTCTCCGTCGAGCTGCTGCCACGTGAACCGGACCACCGCCCGCCCGGAAGCGACCAGCCGACTGTCCCGACTCCGATCCCGCCCGAATGCCCTGGCGGAGCGATGGTACGCGAAACCGTCGACTTCGACGACCAACCCACGATCCGGCCAGTAGAAATCGACCTCCAGCCCCTCCACGCGCGTGTTCGTCCTCGGCTCGGGGAGCTCCGCCGTCCTCAGGAGCGATAGGAAGCGCTGTTCCGCCCCCGACCGCGTCAGCGGGGGATCGCTCTCGAGGAGCCGGCGTACTCTGCCGGAACCGGGCGCCCGCGGATGTCTCGACAGCAGCCGGCGGAGCTCGATGGGGCGCAGCAGGCCGCGGTCGGTCGCCACGGCGGCCAGCCGCTCCAGATCGCGATGCCCTTTCGTTCTCGCCAGGTCCCAGAGCGTTCGTGCCGGCGTTGTCACGGGTACGCCGTCGACCCGGGTCACGTCAGTGCGCCGGAGCGTCGGAAGGTGGTGCACCCGCAGACCCGGGCGACGACGGTACCCGTCCGCCCGGCCGACGTGGATCGGCTTCGACCACGGCGCGCCCTGCTCGAGGCCGAGGAGCCGGGCCGCACTCACGTGGCTCAGCGCCGCGCCCCCGTCCACTGCCGCGCCCCGGTCCAGCGCCGCGCTCCGGTCCGAAGCCGCGCCCCGGTCCGAAGCCGCACCCCGGTCCGAAGCCGCGCCCCGGTCCACCGCCGCGCCCCGGTCCGACCCAGGGCCTCCGTCCGGTACGGTGGCCCCTCCGCATGCGAGCACCGCCGCCATCTCCCGATACCGGGACGCCTCGACCGGACCTACCCGGTAGACGCCCCGATGCAGGCGCACCAGCTGCCCCGTACCGAGACGGTGCTCGACATGGTGCGAGGACAGACCGGCGGTGAGAAGCTGGCTACGGGTGACCACTCCGTGCTGGCGAGCGGCCCTGGCGGCGATCGTCCGCTCGATCCGGCCCTGGTCCATGGCGCCTCCTATCGAAAGGAAAAGGTGTCGAGAGGCGGCGCGGTCGCTGGTGTCCCGCCGGAATGTGCCGCTGTCAGCGGGAGAACCAATTGGAGCAGCCTCGCGGGCGGCCTCCGGCTGGCTGTTTCGCCGCCACCAGCGGGAATCTCGCCGAAGATGCCTTCAGCCCGACCGCTTCCCCGGCGCTATTCCGCTTCCTGTTCCGCCGCCATCCCACGACGCACGGTGCAGGGCGCACCGGGGCAGAGCGATAGCCGGCCGGGACAGGGCCGCCGGCTGGGCTACCGACTGACGCAGTACAGGTATTCCTTCACCCTGTCGCCCTTGTACTGCCGGTTCTTCCGGTCGGCGTCGGACCGGTACCGCTTGTAGGTCCGCGAGTACCGCTGATAGGTCGCGGTCCGGCCGTGCTCCTTCAGGACCCGCTCGATGGTGGGCTCGGGGATGATCCCCTCGTCGTTGTAGCTCATGACCACGTGCTTCCACGGCGCAGTGGCGATGAGCGCCTCGAACGCCGCCTCGCACTTCCGGACCCTGGACCAGTCGCTCCGCTTGTCCCTGTCGGGGACCAGCCCGGTCTTGCCGCGCAGCTCCGGCTTCCCGTCGAACCACCCCATGGCCAGGAGCTCCGGGATATGGTAGTAGCCGGGGTACTGCCGGTTGTTGTACGGCGGGTCGAGGTAGAGCAGGTCGAACGGCTGCATGTCGGCGACGAGCTCGAGGGCGTCCGCCTGCGCGGCGCGGCACCCGTTGCCCTCCACGATCTCCGGCAGCCCGAGCGTAAGCCGCCGCTTCGCGTTCGGCTGCCAGCTCTTCACGAACGCTGCGTACACGCCGGTGGTGTTGGCCACGCGGTCCGCGGCCTCGATGACGGCGGCGACGAGGACGTGATAGAGGTCGTCGTCGATCCGCCCGTCCCGGTACCACTCCTCCACCCGGTTCCGGACGTGGTCGATCCGCGCGGCGTTCTCCGGCGTGAAGTACATCCGCCCGTGCTCCTTGCCGACCGCGCCCGTGGGCGCGTACGAGCGATGGATGAACCCGGGCACCGGCTCCAGCCCGTTCAGGTAGTCGACGACGTCGCGGGCGCTCGGCGCGTCGCGCCCGTCCACCGCCAGCACCTCGTCCGCCAGTCCCGGCGCAGAGGGCAGCGACGTGACCTCGACGTACGCCCGGGCGAAGACGTACCCGTACGCCATGATGTCCGACGCCGTGACCCGGAACCCCAGCGACTTCAGGTGCTGCCCCACGGACGCGGTCCCGCTGAACGGATCCACGGCCGTGAGGCCGTCGCCGACGATCTCCCGGGCCTCCAGCTTCTTCTCGATGAAGCCGAGCAGCTTCGTCTTGTTGCCTATGTATCGCACGGAAGCGAATATACGGCTATTCCCCGGACAGTGTCCATCGAACCACGGAGCACGCAGGCGGATGCCGAGCTACCGCGCCACGTTCCGCTACGGCGGCTCGCGGCCCCAGTACGAGATGCTGGACATCGAGGCCGAAGACCTCCGGGCGGCCCTCGAGGCCGCCGCCGAGCGGGTCGCCGACGAAGTAGCGGAGACCGCCGAGCTGGTGGAGATCCGGCGTCAGACCGACCCCGACGAGCGGGAGTACGCGCCGGAGTGAAGAATGCAAGAATGCAAGAGTGCAAGAGTGCAAGAGTGCAAGAGTGCAAGAGTGCAAGAGTGCAAGAGCGCAGGAGTGGGGGCGCATCCATCCCGACTCCCGGGTCCTGGCTCCTGACTCCTGACTCCTGACTCCTGACTTCGATGTCCCTTCCTGAACGAGCATACGAAGCGGCGCTCGCGGTGTGCCGGCCGGCCTTCCGGGCCGCGGGGCTCGTACATCCCGGGGCGAAGAAGGCGGTGCGGGGGCGGAAGCAGAGCCGGTCGCGGTTCGAGGCGTGGGGCGCGGAGGAGCGTGACTCCGGCCGGCCGGTGGTCTGGTTCCACGCGCCCAGCGTGGGCGAGGCTCTCATGGCGCAGGCGATCATCGGATCGTTGAAGGCGGTCCGGCCCGACGTGCAGGTCGTCTTCACGCACTTCTCGCCCTCGGCCGAGCGGATCGCCGGCACGGTGGGTGCCGACGTGTGGGGCTACATGCCCTATGACACGCGGACGCCGGTCCGCCGCACGCTGGCCGCCCTCGAGCCGGACGTGATCGCGTTCGTCCGGACCGAGGTCTGGCCGGTGGTGACCCGGGAGGCCGCGCAGGCCGGGTCCCCGATGGTGCTGGTCAATGCCGTGCTGTCGGAGGGGTCGGGGCGGCTGAGGTGGCTGGGCCGGAGCTTTCTCGAGGCGGCATACCGTCGGCTGGATCACGTGGGCGCCGTGAGCCAGTCCCACGCGGAGCGGTACGAGCTGCTGGGCGTGCCGCCCGGCCGGATCAGCGTGACGGGCGACGCCCGCTTCGACCAGGTCTGGGAGAGAATCGAGGACCGGGGCCTGGCCCGGCTCCGGGCCGAGCCCGACGCGGTCGACCGGGTCCCCGACGAGCTCCGGCCGTACTGGGAGGCGCTCGACGACCCGGAGACGTTCACCCTCGTGGCCGGCTCCACGTGGCCGGCCGACGAGAAGGCCCTGCTCCCGGCTGTCGGCGTGCTCAAGCGGACCCGTCCGTTCCGGCTGGTCATCGCGCCCCACGAGCCGACGGCACCGCACCTGGAGGCGCTCGAGCGGCGGCTGGACCGCCAGTCGCTGCGACACGCACGTCTGAGTGCGCTGGCCGCGGCCGGGGCGGCGGGGTCGGGTGGGCCCGGCCCGGCCCCCGAGGTGGTCGTCGTCGACAGGCTGGGGATCCTGGCCGACCTCTACGCCCTGGGCCATGCCGCGTACGTCGGCGGCGGCTTCGGCCGCGATGGGCTCCACTCGGTGGTGGAGCCGGCGGCGATCGGCATCCCGGTCCTCTTCGGCCCGAACCACGGCAACGCCCGGGAGGCCGGCGCTCTGGCCGCGGCCGGCGGCGGGTTCGTGGTGGAGGGCCCCGGCGGGCTCGAGGACCGGCTCCGGGACCTGATGGACGAGCCGATCCGGATCCGTGCCGTGGGCCGCAGCGCCCGGGCGTACGTCGAGTCCGAGACCGGGGCCGCCCGACGGAACGCCGAGGTCATCCTCCAGCGACTGGGGTGAGTCCCTGTCGGTATCCCGGGGCACGATCCGCATGGTCGAGTGTACCGAACCACCAGTCACCAGCCCCCTGCACGCCGTTATGAATCCGAGTCCAGACACCAGCAGACCTTCCTCCCCGAGCGAAGCCGACGCGCCGAGCGTGCCGAGCGCGCCGGGCGCGCCGGGCGGGCCGGGGGTCGTCGTGCGCGTGCCGGGGCCGCTGCGAGCGCTGACGGATGGAGCCGGCGAGGTGAAGGTGGGGGGCACCACCGTCGCCGAGGTGCTGGAGCGGCTGGTCGTCCAGTACCCCGGGCTGCGGCGTCATCTGCTGACCGACACCGGCGGGATCCGGGACTACGTGAACGTCTTCGTCGACGCGGACGACATCCGGGCTCTCGACGGTGTGTCCACGGCGGTGGGTCCCGAGGACGCGATCACCATCGTACCGAGCATTGCGGGCGGATGAGGGGCGGAGCGGAATGAGCGACCGATACCTGCCGGAGATCACCTCGGCGGAAGCGCTGCGGTACGCCCGGCACATGGTGCTGGACGACGTGGGCGAGGAGGGACAGCGTCGCCTGAAGGCGGCGAAGGTGCTGATCGTCGGGGCCGGCGGGCTCGGCTCCCCGGCCTCGCTCTACCTGGCCGCCGCCGGCGTCGGCACGCTCGGGCTGGTCGATTTCGACGACGTGGACGCCAGCAACCTCCAGCGTCAGGTCCTGTACGGCGAGAGCCAGATCGGGACGCCGAAGCTCCAGGCCGCACAGGCCCGGCTCCGGGACCTGAACCCCCACGTCGAGATCCGGACGCACCCCGTCCGACTCACCAGCGACAACGCCCTCGACATCATCCGCGACTACGACATCGTCGTCGACGGGACGGACAACTTCCCGACCCGCTACCTGGTGAACGACGCGTGCGTCCTGCTCGGCAAGCGGAACGTCTATGGCTCGATCCTGAAGTTCGAGGGTCAGGTCAGCGTGTTCGGCGGCGACGACGCGCCGTGCTACCGGTGTCTCTTCCGCCAGCCGCCGCCACCGGGCCTCGTCCCGAGCTGCGCGGAGGGCGGCGTGCTGGGCGTGCTCCCCGGTGTGATCGGGTCGCTCCAGGCGCTGGAGACCGTGAAGCTGATCACCGGTGTCGGCGAGCCGCTCGTCGGCCGGCTCCTCCTCTTCGATGGCGCGAAGATGAAGTGGCGGGAGCTGAAGCTCCGGAAGAACCCGGAGTGCCCGGCCTGCGGCGACGACCCGACCGTCACCGAGCTCATCGACTACGAGGCCTTCTGTGGGGTCGCGGAAGGCGCGGAAGGGGCGGAGCGCGCGGAAGAAGGCGCGGAAGGAGCACCCGACGCGGTTCCCGGCGGGGTCCCCGATGAGATCAGCGCCACGGAGCTCCACGAGCGGCTCGAGGCGGGCGCCGAGCTGGAGCTGATCGATGTACGGGAGCCGTACGAGTGGAAGGTGTTCAATCTCGGGGACTACGGCGCCGAGCTGATCCCGCTGCATCAGCTGCAGGCCCGGCTCGACGATCTGGACCGGGAGCGCGAGACCGTCTTCTACTGCCGGTCCGGCGCCCGGAGCGGCGATGTGGTCCGCTACCTCCGGGAGCGGGGGTGGGACAACGTCCGGAACCTGACGGGCGGGATCCTGGCCTGGGGCGATGAGGTCGACCCCAGCACGCCCCGCTACTAGACGACGCCATGGCCCGTCCGTCCGGGGTCGGCGTCCTCCGGGCCCTCGGCCTGGTCCTGCTCGTCGCCATCGTCGTCGGTGCCCTGGTCGTCCGCCTGGGCGGCGATGGCGACCGGCCGCTGCCGACGCTGTACGACGCGCCGCCCGGTCCGGCCCTCGACCTGACGGCGGATACGGGGGCCTCGGCAGCCCCACCCGGCGCCGCTGCGGATTCCGTGAGCGATGAGGCCGATGGCGAAGCATCGGCGCCCGCCTCGGTCTACGTCCCGCCGACGCCCCCCGACGGGTGGGCCGACCCGTCCGAGCCGAGCCCTGCGGCGCTGGACCCGCTGCCCGACAGCCTCCGGGTCCCGAAGCCCGACGCGGTCCGGGGGATCTATGTGGGCTCGTGGAGCGCGGGCAGCCGTCGTCGCCTGGCCTCGCTGCTGGAGCTGGCGGACGCCACGGAGATCAACGCGTTCGTCGTCGACATCAAGGACGTGACCGGCGAGGTCAGCCACAGGACCCGGGTGCCGCTGGCGGTGCAGGTGGAGGCGGACCGCCGCGTGCGGATTCCGAGCCTCACGTCGCTGGTGGACAGTCTGCGGGTCCACGGGGTCTATCCGATCGCCCGGATCGTGGCGTTCAAGGACCCGCTCCTGGCGGTGGCCCGTCCGGAGTGGAGCGTCCAGCGCGCGGACGGCGAGTCGTGGGAGGATGACAACGGCGTCCGCTGGGTCGACCCGTTCGACCGGCACGTGTGGGACTACAACATCGAGCTGGCCCGGGAGGCGGTGGCGCTGGGCTTCAGCGAGATCCAGTGGGACTACGTCCGGTTCCCCGACGTGCCGATCTCGTACGCGCGGGAGGCCGTCTACCCGGCCCGGCGGGGACGGACGAAGACGCAGGCGATCCGGGAGTTCCTGGCCTATTCGGCGGACCGACTCTCCGGGCTCGGGGTCCCGCTCACGGCCGACGTGTTCGGGATCACCACGTCCACCGACCGGGACATCGGGGTCGGTCAGCTCTGGGGGGCGATGTCCGACCAGGTCGATGTGCTCCTGCCCATGGTCTACCCGAGCCACTACCCGGCGGGCTCGTGGGGGTACGAGAACCCGAACGAGGCGCCGTACCAGGTCGTGAAACGGGCGCTCGAGGACGGCGTGGCCCGGTCCGATACCATCCCGGGCGCGGCGGCCATCCGGCCGTGGCTCCAGGCCTTCAGCCTCGGGGAGCCGGAGTACGGCCCCATGCATATCCGCGCCCAGATCGACGCGACGTACGACGCCGGGCTCGACGAGTGGATCCTCTGGCACCCGGCCGGCCGCTACCCGATCGAGGCGTTCACCGACGCGAACGGGATCGAGCCGTGGTTCGCCGGAATGGGGGAGGCACTCTACGAGCCGGACCCGCCCGCCGGGGCCGGTACGGAGGAGGCCGTCGATACCAGCGAGGGGGGTGGGGGGTAGCGGGGAGCGGATCGTGGATCGTGGATCGTGGGTCGTGGGTCGTGGGTCGTGGATCGTGGATGGCCGAGCGGGTTGGGGCTTCGGGCGGCTGACCCTGGCCCGGCTCTTGCCCCTCCAGACTCCTGCCATGGCCACCATCCTGATCGTCGACGACGACCCGGACGCCCTCTCCATCCTGGAGACCTTCCTCCGCTCGCGCGGGCACGATGCCCACGGCGTGGCCGGCGGAGAGCAGGCCCTGGCGCGGCTGGATGAGCTGCACCCCGACGTCGTGATCCTGGACGTCATGATGCCCGGCATGAGCGGGTGGGACGTGGCCCGGCGCATCCGCCGGCACCCGATGCACGCCGATACCGGGATCGTGATGCTGACCGCCCGCGACGGCGAGGACGCCCGACGGGAAGGGAAGGACGCGGGCGCCGACGTCTATCTGGTGAAGCCCATCGGGCTGGAAGACCTGGAGCAGCAGATCGACCGGCTGCTGGCCGAAGGCGAGCCGTACGCCTGACGGCCGCGGGCCGGGCGCCATGGCCAGAATCCGCCCGGGTTCCCATACTCCCGTATGGATCCCGCACAGCGGTTTCGACATCGACACGACCACGCGGCCGCCGAGCGCGACGACCTCGCCCGGCGCGCCTCCCGCGTGTCCAACCTCCGCCTGGCCGCGTTCGGCCTGGGGATCGGCGCACTGGTCTGGACCGAGCTCCAGCCCGAGCGCGGCGGGCTGGCGCTGGCGCTCTTCGCCGGGACCGTCCTCGCGTTCATCGCCCTGGTCGTGGTGCACGGCAGGCTGAAGCAGCGGGAGCGGTGGGCGGCGGAGATGGCGGCCGTGAACGACGAGGCGCGGGCCCGGCTCGCCCGGGACTGGGACCGGCTGCCGGAGGTCCCGGTCTCCGGTCCGCGCGACCATCCCTTCGCCCACGACCTGGATATCTTCGGCCACGGCTCGCTGGCCCGGTTCCTGGCCACCACGGGTACGGGCGTCGGCCGGGACCGGCTCCACGACTGGCTTCTGGCCCCCGCCCCCGCGGACGAGGTCCGGACCCGGCAGGAGGCGGTGCGGGAGCTGGTCCCGGCCCTGGAGTACCGGCAGACGATCCAGGTCTCCGGACGTCTGGCCGGCGACCCGGAGCCGGGCGCCATCGACGCGTTCCTGGAGTGGGCCGAGTCGGGGCCGTGGCTCCTGCGTCGGGCGGTGCTGCTCTGGACGGCCCGGCTTCTCCCGCTGGCCACCCTCGTCCTGGCCGCGCTGCAGATCGAGGGCACCCTGGTCCGGCCGTGGTGGATCCTGACACTTGTGGCGTCCACGGCGCTGCTGGGCGGCTTCGCGAAGCGCGTCCACCGGGAGATGGCCGGCGCCAGCATCGGCGAGGCCGGGATGCGGCACTACGCCGGGCTGGTCGGCCGGATCCAGACCGAGGACTTCGAGTCCGGGACGCTGCGGCGGATCCGCGATGGGCTGACCGTTGAATGCGACGCGCGTGGCGAGCTGGAGAAGCTGGGCTGGCTCACCGAGCTGGCGGAGCTCCGGCACGGCGGGATCTTCTACGTCCTGGTCGCGATCCCGACGCTCTGGGACTTCCACGTGCTCTGGGCGCTGGAGCGCTGGAAGCGACGGGCGGGCCGCCACGTCCGGCAATGGGCCGACGACATCGCCCGCATGGACGCGCTCTGCGCGCTGGCCGGCCCCGTCCACGACGAGCCGGGGTGGTCGTTCCCCGAGATCGTCCATGGTGACCGCTTCACCGCCCGGGACCTCGCCCACCCGCTGCTCGGCCCGGAGGAGCGCGTGGCCAACGACGTGGAGGTCGGGCCGCCGGGGACGTTCCTGATGGTCACCGGCTCCAACATGTCCGGGAAGAGCACGCTGCTCCGGGCCATCGGCGTGAACGCCGTCCTGGCCGAGGCCGGCGGCCCCGTCTGCGCGGCGTCGCTCCGGTTCCCGCCACTGGACCTGAGGACCAGCATGCGCGTCGAAGACTCGCTGCAGCGGGGCGTGTCGCTGTTCATGGCCGAGCTCCAGCAGCTGAAGCGGGTGGTGGACGCCGCGGACGCGCTGGGATCCGCCGCCCCGGACGCCGGGGCCGGAGACACCGGCCGGCTCCTCCTGTACCTCCTCGACGAGGTGCTCCACGGCACGAACTCCGCCGAGCGGCAGGTCGCGATCCGGGAGGTGCTGGGCCATCTGCTGGACCGCCGGGCCATCGGCGCCATCTCGACCCATGACCTGGCGCTGGCCGATGCCGAGCCGCTGGCGAGCGCGGTCGTGCCCGTGCACTTCCGGGAGACCGTGCACCCCGAGGGGCACGAGCCGGCGATGACGTTCGATTATCGGCTGCGGGACGGGGTGGCGACGTCGACGAATGCGTTGAAGCTGGTGAGGCTGGTGGGGCTGGCGTAAGGCGCGCGCTTCGCGCGCAAATCGCACCGCCTGGCGGCGGCGCAAGTCGCCCTCTTCGGGGCAAGTCGCTCGCCCAAGGCTCGCAAAGCGTTCACTTCGTTCGCAACAGGATCGCTATGCTTGCAGGGCGCGCCTTCGGCGCCAATCGGGCGGCCGGGGCCGCCCAAGACCGCTCGGGCCCGGCCCTCGCACAGCGCTCACCAGCGGCTCGCAGGCCGCTCGCTGGGCTAGCAGAGGCTCGGCCGTTGGCCTCGCAAGACGGGCGCGTCCTGCTATTCTGGTGCCCCGTTCCGTCCGGTATGGTCTCGACATGGGCGGCGAACGGGAACCGAGGGTGCTGGTCCTGGCCAGACGATTCGAGGCATGGTGTGGACGGCTGGAATCGCGCTTTGCCCGGTGGCCGGGGCATTGGGAGCAGCTCGAGCGAGCTTCCGCGTCGGTGATCTCCAACGTGGGGGAAGCTCTCGATTCGGTGACCCTGCCGCAGAAGCGCCGCTACTTCGGATACGGCCTCGCTTCTGCGGGCGAGGCCCAAAAGCTCGTGAAGGGCTATCAGTCCGCCGGGATCCTGACGGCGGAAGAAGCCACGGAAGGTCTCCGTCTGCTGAACGATATCCGTTGGGACCTCATTCGCCTCATCGACTGGACGAAACGATAGCCCGTTCCAACGTTGCTCGGCCAGCCGGCGTCTTGCGAGGTCGGAGACCGAGCCACTGGTCGCGTAGCGACCGATCTGCGCCGCCTCAGCGGCGCGTCTGCGAGCATCAGCGAGCGCACTGCCCCGAAGGGGCCTATTGCGAACGAAGTGAGCCAATTGCGAGTCGAAAAGGCTCGCGACTTGCCCCGAAGAGGGGCGACTTGCACCGCCGCCGGCGGTGCGACTTTCGAGCGTCAGCGAGCCGCGCTGCCCCGAGGCAGCGCTACGCCGCGGCGAACTGCAGCTCGTACAATTTCGCGTACAGCCCGCCCTGCTCCAGCAGCGCACCGTGCGACCCCTCCTCCCGCAGCTCGCCGTGATGGAAGACCAGGATCCGGTCGGCGCTCTGGACGGTCGACAGCCGGTGCGCGATCACCAGGCTCGTCCGGCCCTCGAGGAGCGTTTCCAGAGCCTGCTGGATCTGGTGCTCGAGCTCGCTGTCCACCGATGACGTCGCCTCATCGAGGATCAGGACCAGCGGGTCGAAGGCGAGGGCGCGGGCGAAGCTCAGCAGCTGCCGCTGTCCGACGCTCAGGCTCGTGCCCCGCTCGCCCAGCGCCTCCTCGTACTGGCCGGGGAGTCGCTCGATGTGGCGGTCGGCGCCGACGCGGGCGGCGGCCTGCCGGACCCGCTCGTCGCTGATGTCGTCGCGGCCGAGACGGATGTTGTACTCGACGCTGCGGCTGAACAGGAACACGTCCTGGAGCACGAGTCCGATCTTCCGGCGCAGCTCCTTCTGCGGGACGTCGCGGAGCGGGACGCCGTCGAAGAGGATCTCGCCCTTCTGCGGCTCGTAGAACCGCATGAGGAGGTTGATCAGCGTGGTCTTCCCGGCGCCGGTATGGCCGACGATCGCGAGCCGCTCGCCGGGCCGGGCCCGGAAGCTGACGTCCTCGAGCACCCAGTCCCAGTCCTCGCCGGTCTCGTCCTTCCCGTAGGCGAACCAGACGTTCCGGAACTCGATCTCGCCCCGGCCGGGCTCCGGGAGGTGGGCCGGCTCCGCGGGGTCGGTGACGTCCGGCTCGCTGTCCAGCAGCTTGAAGATCCGCTCGCTCGACGCCATGGCGCCCTGGAGCATGTTGTACTTCTCCGACAGGTCCTGGATCGGCCGGAAGAACCGCCGGCTGTACATCAGGAACGCGGTCACTACGCCGATGGAGATGGTCCCCTCGATCAGTCGGCTCCCGCCGTAGACGAGGATCGCCGCCAGCGCCACCGTCGTCAGGATCTCGATGGCGGGGAAGAAGAGGGCGTAGTAGGTGATGGACCGGAGGTGGGCCCGGAGGTGACTGTCGTTGATCTCGCCGAACTTCTCCCCGGTCTCGTCCTCCCGGCCGAAGATCTGGACCACGCTCACGCCGGTGATCCGCTCCTGGAGGAAGCTGTTGATCCGGGCGAGCCGTACCCGGATGTCCCGGTACGCCTCCCTGACCCTGGCCCGGAACACGAACGCGACGGCCACCACGAACGGCATCACGGCGAACGCCACCAGCGCCAGCTTCCAGTCCAGCCAGAGCATTACGCCCACGATGAAGATCAGCGTGAACACATCGCCGAACACGGTCACGATCCCGGAGCTGAAGAGCTGGTTCAGCACCTCGACGTCGTTGGTCACGCGGGTCATGAGCCGGCCGACGGGGTTCCGGTCGAAGTAGCGGAGACTCTGCTTCTGGAGGTGGCCGAAGATCTGGCGCCGGAGGTCGTACATGATCCGCTGGCCCAGCCACGTCGTCAGGATCTGCTGGGCGTACCCCAGTGCGAACGTGATGAGGAGCGCGCCGAGGTAGAAGAGTCCCAGGAGCCCGAGGAGCTCCATGTCGCCGTCGGGGATCGCCCGGTCCAGCGCCACCTTCGTGAAGTACGGTCCGAGCAGCTCGAGCCCGGCGATGATCAGGAGGATCACCACACCCAGGACGACCTTCCAGCGGTACGGCTCCAGGTAGTGGAGGAGGCGCTGCATCAGACGGGCGTCGTACGCCTTCCCGAGGGCTTCTTCCTCGTGCGCGGGCTGGATGTCGGTTGCGGGCATGGGCTCCGATCGATTGGTCGTCCGAGGCGCGTGCTACCCCGCTGCCGGGATTGTGTTCGGGCCGGCGCCCCCCTGGCTGCGGCGGGACTCCAGCGCCTCCAGAATGTCGTCGATCTCGACCCCGGCGGCCAGCGCCGCCACCAGCGTGTGATAGACGACGTCCGCGGCCTCCTCCTTCACCCGCCCCCGGTCCTCGTCCGCACACGCCAGCACCAGCTCGCTCGCTTCCTCGCCCAGCTTCTTGAGCCGCAGGTTCCGGTCGCCGAGGAGTCGTACGGTCCAGCTCGACGACGGCGCGCCCCCGCTGTCGCCCGCTGCGCTCCCGGCCGCGTCCGCCGCCGTCTTCCGCGCCGCGAGCACGTCGGCCAGGCCCCGGAGCGTGGGCGGCGCGCCGAAGCAGCTGCGCTCGCCCGTGTGGCAGGTCGGGCCGGCGGGGTGGACGCGGGCGAGGATGGCGTCGCCGTCGCAGTCGCCGTGGAGGGAGACGATCCGGAGCGTGTTCCCGCTCGTCTCGCCCTTGGTCCAGAGGGCGTCCCGGGACCGGGAGTGGAAGGTGAGCCGGCCCGTCTCGAGCGATGCGTCGAGCGCCTCCCGCGTCGCGTAGCCGAGCATCAGCACCTCGCCGGTCAGCCAGTGCTGGGCGATGACGGGGATGAGACCGTCGCCCTTGTCGAAGTCGAGGGTCCCGGGGTCGAGGCTGGTTTCGGGGGTGGGCATGCCTGCGTGCTCCTGGCTCATCGCGTCCGCTCCCATCGGCTCTGCGGCCTTCCGTGTCGTCAATCCGCGTAATCGGCGACGTCGACGATCCGCCGGACCTCGTCGGCCAGCGCGCGGTTCGTGGCAATGACGTGGCCGTCCGTGTGGCTGGGCTTCCCGGCCCAGTCGGTGAACACGCCGCCGGCCTCCTCGATGATCGGTCGGACGGCGGCGGCGTCCCAGATGTTGAGGACGGGGTCGAGCATGGCATCGGCCCGGCCCGTCGCCACCAGCGCGTAGCCGTAGCAGTCGCCCCACGTCCGGAACGTGCCCGCCCGTTCAGCGAGCCGGCCGAGGGCGTCGAGGCGGGCGGCCAGCCCCGGGTCGTCGGCGAGGCCCGGGGCGTCGCCGCTGGTGACGACCAGCGCGGTCTCGAGGTCGGCGCGGTCCGAGACCCGGCACGCGTCATCGCCGAACCAGCAGCCCATCCCCCGGCCGGCGTAGACCGTCTCCTCCAGGGCGGGGAAGTGGAGCACGCCCACCACGACCTCGGCGTCGACCTCGAGCCCGACCATGATGCCGTAGAGCGGCACGCCGTGGATGAACGACCGGGTCCCGTCGATGGGGTCCAGGATCCACCGGCGACCCGATACGCCCGTCTCCTCACCGCCCTCCTCGCCCAGGACGCCGTCGTCCGGGAACCGCTCCCGGAGCACCTCGCGCATGACCCGCTCCGCCTCCCGGTCGGCGATCGTGACCGGCGACCGGTCGGCCTTCCGCTCCACGGCCGGTCCGGCACCGAACCACTGGAGCGTCACCGCGCCCGCGGCCTCCGCGACCTCCACCGCCTCCGTCAGCTCCTCCCGCCATTCCTCAGCCATTCACGCCCCCGGACTCTGAACCCTGGTCTCTGAACTCTGGTCTCACCGCACGACGACGCCGGCCTCGCGGACCGCTTCCTTGACCTCCCCGACACTGACCAGCCCGTCGTGGAAGATCCCCGCCGCCAGCGCGGCCCCGGCCCGGCCGTCGCGGAAAGCGGGGGCGAAGTGCTCCGGCCCGCCGGCGCCGCCCGACGCGATGACCGGGACCGTGACGGCGTCGGCCACGGCCCGGGTGACCGCGAGGTCGTAGCCGCTCCGGGCGCCATCCTGCTCGATGGCCGTCAGCAGGATCTCGCCGGCGCCCAGCTCGGCGCAGCGGGCGGCCCACTCCACCGCGTCCAGCTCCGTGGGCGTCCGCGCCCCGTGGGTGAAGACCCGGTAGCCGGACGGCATCGCGTCGTCGCGGCCGGCGTCGATGCTGGCCACCACGCACTGCGCGCCGAACCGGTCGGCGGCCTCGGTCAGCAGCGCCGGCCGGTTCACGGCGGCCGTGTTCACGGCTACCTTGTCGGCGCCCGCCCGGAGCACGTCCTGGGCATCGGCCACCGACCCGATCCCGCCGCCCACGGTGAGGGGAACGAAGAGCTGCTCTGCGGTGCGTCGCACGGTGTCGAGCGTGGTCGCCCGGTCCTCGACGGACGCGGTAATGTCCAGGAACACGACCTCATCGGCGCCCTCGTCCTCGTAGCGGGCGGCCAGCTCGGCGGGGTCGCCGACGTCCCGGAGCTCCCGGAACCGGACGCCCTTCACCACCCGGCCGGCGTCCACGTCGAGGCAGACGACCACGCGCCTGGCCAGCATCAGCCGTCCCCCAGCTCGGCCGCTTCGTCCAGGTGGCCCGTCCACTCCATGGCCACCGAGCCCTTGGTGCTGAAGACGGCGCCATCGTCGGAGAGGGCCCGGGCCATGGCCATCCCCAGCGCCTTGAACGCGGCCTCGACGATGTGGTGCCGGTCCCGGCCCCGGATCACGCGGACATGGACGGTCCAGTGGGCGTTCAGCGCCAGTGACCGGAAGAAGTGCTCGTACAGGTCGCTGGGCAGCTCACCCCCGAAGTGGGGCCGGCCGCCGGCATCCAGCGCGACCTGGACGAGCGCGTCGTCCATGGGGATCGTGGCGACGCCGTATCGGACGCACGTGGCGGGCGTGTCGCGCCCGAGCACGGCGCCCAGCGTGATGGCCACATCCTCGATGAGATGGTGCTGGAGATCGCCGGTGGCTTCCACCGACAGCGGCAGCCCGGAGTATCTGGCCAGCGTGATCAGCATGTGCGTCAGGAACTCGTCGTCAGTGACGATCGACCCGGCTGAGGCGCCCTGCCGCCCATCCGCCAGGGTGACCGTCACCGCCGTCTCCCCCGTCTCCCGCGTCAGACTGCTCATCGGCTCTCCACCTCCAGTGCGTCGGCCGGCTCGAGCCGGCCCGTGTACAGTGCCATCCCCAGCACGGCGCCAGCGGCGCCGGCATCGGCGAGGGCCTCGAGGTCGCCCCGGGTCGTGACGCCGCCGGCCGCCACGACGGGGTGCCGGGTCGCCTCCACCAGGTCCCGGAAGACGACGATGTCGACCCCCTCCTGCCGGCCCTCCCGGCCCACGTCGGTCACCAGCACACCGCCCAGTGGCAGGTCGTCCAGCAGCGTGACGAACCCGCTGGCGTCCTGGCCGGTGCCCTCGCTCCAGCCACGGGTCACGACCTCACGGCGCCGGACATCGGCGGCGACCACGAGCCGGTCGGGCCACCGCCCGGCCGCGGCCTCCAGCCAGGGCCGGTCCTCCACGGCCCGGGTGCCCACCATGGCGCGATCGGCGCCCGCCCCGAGGACTCGGGCCACGGTGTCCTCGTCCCGGAGCCCGCCACCGACCTGGAGCACCGGACCCGCGCCGGTGTCCGGGCCGGACCCGCGGCCGGGGTCGCGCCGGGCCCGTACGACGGTCGCGATCGCCGCCACCGCCCCGTCGTTCCGGCCGTCGCCCAGCGCGGCGTCCAGGTCGACCACGTGGAGGTGGCGGAACCCCGCGTCGAGCCACCGCTCCGCCACGGCCGCCGGGTCCGGGAGCCGAACCGGCTCGTTGGACGGGTCGCCGCCCACCAGCTGGACCGCTTCGCCGCCCCGGAGGTCGATCGCCGCCCAGACCCTCATGCCTCCACCCGGCTTTCCGGACCCGCCCGGTCCTCGCCCGACCCCGCGGGCGTGCCGGCCAGCGCGACGAAATTGCACAGCAGCCGCAGCCCCGCCGCGCCGGACTTCTCGGGATGGAACTGGGTGCCCATGACGGAGCCGCGGCGGACGGCGGCCGGGAAGCGGTCGTCCTCGTGACGGGCCCAGGCGATCACGTCGAGCTCCGACTCCGGGTCGGCGACGTAGCTGTTGGCGAAGTAGAACCGCTCGTCCGCCACGCCGTCGAACAGGGCGTTCCCGGACTCGACCACGTTCCAGCCCATGTGGGGCACGCGCTCCGCCCGGAGCCGGCGGACCCGACCGGGCACGAGCCCGAGCCCGGCACCGTCGCCCTCGTCGGAGGCGTCGAGCAGGAGCTGCATCCCCAGGCAGATGCCGAGGACGGGCAGCCCCTCGGCCGCGGCCCGTCGGATCCCGGCGGCGTGGGGTGCCAGCCGCTCGGCGGCCGCGCCGAACGCGCCCACGCCCGGCAGCACGAGGCCGTCGGCGTCCGCCAGGTCGGCGCCCACGGTCACCTCCGCACCCTGCCGCTCCAGCGCCTTGCGGAGGCTGTGCAGGTTGCCGGTCCCGTAATCGAACAGCACGAGCCTCATGGCCAAACCTCCAGGTCGTCGGGGACGGAGAGCCGGACCCCGGCTGCGAGCACGTCGTCCAGCGCATTCAGGAATCGGTCCATGGACTCCGGCGGGCCCACGGTCACCCGGATCGCGTCGCCCACGCCGTCCAGCCCCTCGAATGCCCGGACGCCGATGCCCCGGTCCGCCAGCCCCGCCTTGATGGTCACGGCGTTGCCCGGCCCCGTGGCCGCCAGCACGAAGTTGGCCTCGCCCTCCACCACGCCGAACCCCCGGGTCCGGAGCGCCCCGGCCAGTCGCTGTCGGCCGGCCACCGTCCCGTCGACGATCCCCCGGACCCAGTCCCGGCCATGGGTGACCGCCGCCGCGGCCGCCGCTTCGGCCGGCCCGCTCACCTTGTACGGCCCACGGGACAGCTCGATGGCCCGGATGATGGACGTCGGCCCGATCGCATAGCCGACCCGCAGCCCGGCGAGACCGTACGCCTTCGACAGCGTGCGCGTAACCACGCCGCGCCCCGACGCCAGCGCCGGCTCCAGGAGCGATACGCCGGCCGGAAGCGACGAGCCGACCGGTCCGCCGCCGGAGCGGCCGGAGCCCGGCTCCGGCCCGGCCTGGCCCGCACCGGCGAACTCGCCGTACGCCTCATCGATCAGGACGATGCCCCGGGCCCGGTCCAGCAGCTCCAGCACCACGTCCCGGTCGATCATCGCGCCCGTCGGGTTGTTCGGCCGGCAGAGGTAGACGACGTCCGCGGCCGCGAGCACGTCGAGGGCCCCGTCCTCAAGCGTGCCGTCGGGCGCCATGCGGACCGGTCCCGGGCGCGCGCCGTTCATCCGGGCGAACACGTCGGCCATGGGGAACGTCGGCGCCGGGAACGCGACGACGGCGCCGGGGTCGCAGAACGCCCGGATCGCCGAATCGAGGACGTCGTCGGAGCCACACCCGGTGACCACCCGCGACCCGTCTACGGACCAGGCCGCGGCCACCGCCGCCTTGAGCCGCGAGCCGTAGACCGTGGGGTAGTCCGTGGCGGAGTCATACGCGTCCAGCGCGTCCAGTGCCGCCGGGCAGGGACCCCACAGGTTCGTGTTCGCGCTCAGGTCGAGGGCCAGCTCCGGCCGCTTCGGATCGTAGTGCTGCATCGCCCGGTACGGGCGGCGCGGCGCGGGGGAGACGGTACCGCCAGCCCGGCCGGAGCCGTCCGATCCGTCGCGCGCCTCGTCGCCGGAACCATCACCACCGCCCGGCGTCGAGCCCGCGGCGTACCGGGCCGCGGCGGCATGGCCGGGCAGCCCTTCCGCCTCGGCCAGCGGGACGGCGATGTCCGCCAGTGCCCGCGCGGCTTCGTCGCTCCGGACCTCCTGCCACGTGGTCCAGCGGAAGAAGTCGTCGATGGAGAGGCCGGAGTACGAGCGGGCCAGCCCGCCGGTGGGGAGCACGTGGTTCGCGCCGGTCGCGTAGTCGCCGTACGCGTTCGAGCTCCGGGGCCCGAGGAACACCGTCCCCGCAGCCCGGACGTCCCGGAGCGTCGCACGGGGGTCGGCGGTCAGGATCAGCATGTGCTCGGGGGCGTACCGCTCGGCGAAGGCGACGGCGTCCGCCGCGTCGTCCGCCACCAGCAGCCCCCCGGCGGTCTCCAGCGCCGCCTCCACGATCTCGCGCCGGGGCGTCTGCGGAACGAGCCGGGCGAGGGCCTCGGCCGTGGCCTCGGCGACCGGCGCGGCCCACGTCACCAGCACCACACCGGCATCCGGGTCGTGCTCCGCCTGCGCGATGAGCTCGATGGCCACGGTCTCGGGGTCGGCCGTCCCGTCGGCCAGGATCAGGATCTCCGACGGCCCGGCGGGCGAGTCGATGGCCACGGCCGTCGTGACTTGGCGCTTCGCCTCCGTCACGTACGCGTTCCCCGGGCCCACGATCCGGTCGACCCGCGGCACGCTGTCCGTGCCGTACGCCATGGCCGCAACGGCCCCGGCGCCGCCCAGCGCGAAGAGCCGGTCGGCGCCCGCAACCGCGCACGCGGCCATAACGAGATCCGGGGGACGGCCCCCTTTGCCCGGGGGTGAGCAGACCACCACTTCGTCCACCCCGGCGACGCGGGCGGGGACCACGCCCATGAGCACGCTGCTCGGGTAGGCGGCCCGCCCGCCGGGCGCGTAGACGCCCACGCGCTGCAGCGGGTCGGGGCGACGGCCCAGGACCAGCCCCGGCGCCACCTCCCGCTCCAGCGGCTCCGGCAGCTGTGCGGCATGAAACCGCCGGATGGCGTCGGCGGCCTGCTCCAGCGCTTCGACGACTGTCGCGTCCACCGCCGCCAGCGCGCCGTCCCACGCCGGACGGGGCACCTCGAGGGCGTCGAGCTCCACGCCGTCGAACCGCGCCGTCTGGGCCCGGAGCGCCGCATCGCCCTCGGTCCGTACCTCGGCCACGAGCGCCGCGACGGCGTCCACCACCTCGGGGTCCCCGAGTCGGCCGCGGACCAGGAGCCGGTCGAGCGCGGGGCCGTCGAGCTCGCTCAGTCGCTGGACGGGGATCACGGCATCAGCCTCTCGATCTTCGTGACCAGGATCCCCTCCGCGCCCAGCTCCTTCAACGCCGCGATGGTGCGGTAGACCTCCGACTTGGCCACCACCGCGTGGGCCGCCACGTGCCGCCCCGAGTCCATGACGTCGATGATGGTCGGGCCGTTGATCCCCGGGAGGACCTCCTTCACCCGCTCCAGCGCGTCCTTCGGCACGTTCGCCATCAGGTAGCGCCGACCCCGGGCCCGGAGCACCGACTCCAGTGCCGCCATCAGCTCGGCGACCCGACCCGCCGCCTCGCCGTCGACGTAGCCCTCCCGGGCGACCAGGACCGCCTCCGACTCCAGGACCGTGGCCACCTCCCGCAGCCCGTTCATCCTCAGCGTGGAGCCCGTGCTGACCAGGTCGACGATGACGTCGGCGACGCCGATATGCGGGGCGATCTCCGCTGCGCCGCTCACGGGGACCAGCGCGACCGCCTTGCCCCGCTCCGCGAACCACCGCTCCGTGGTCCTGGGGAACGAGGTGGCGATCCGGGCGCCGTCCGGCAGGTCCTCGACCCGGGTCCACTCGCTCTCGTCCCGGGCGGCGATGGCCAGCCGGCAGCGCCCGAACCCGAGCTCCAGCAGCGTGTCCAGCGGCCGGCCCGCCTCCGTCACCAGGTCGCCGCCCGTGATCCCCAGGTCGGCGGCGCCATCCGCCACGAACTCGGGGATGTCCCTGGCCCGGACGAAGAGCGCGGTGAAGTCGTCGCCCAGGTCGGCCCGGAGCGAGCGATCACTCGCCATGGCGGGCTCCAGCCCCGCTCGCTCGAGCAGCTCCAGCGCGTCATCGGCCAGGCGTCCCTTGTTCGGGAGCGCGATCCGCAATCGGTTGTTGTCGTCGTTCATGGTCTCGTCGGTCTCGGGTCTCGCGTCGAGCGCCTTCGCCCGCCGGGGGAGGAGGCCACAAAAAAAGCCCGCCCCCGATCGGGACGGGCCGCGTTGGCCGGCGCGTTGTTCTTCCGCTGCTACATCACGAACGCACGCCACCACCGCAGCCCGTCCGGGCCGTGATGATGGGAACGATGGTGCCGCCGCGTGTTCGTCATGGTGGACGGACGGTAACCGGGGGGGCGGGGGTGCGTCAAGGTTGGAGGGGGCGTATACCTGCGGACGGCGCACCAATCGCCAGTTCTGTCCCGATAGACCATGCCGGGGTCCCTGGTTCCGGCCCTCCAGGCGCCCCGTACGCCCCGTCCCGACAAAGGGTACGTATATCGAAACCGGTCAAAACTGGCGATTGAAACGGCGTCCGTCGGGACCCCGTCCGTCGGGACCCCGGCGTCCGTCGGGGCCCCCGCGTCCGTCGGGGCCCCCGCGTCCGTCGGACCCCCCGCGTCGGGGCATCCGTCGTCCGCCGTAGCATGTTCAATCTCGCAGCCGGGCCGCCAGCCACTCCGCCACCACCCGTTCCACCCAGAATTCCGGCCACAGGATCGAGCCGGCGACGTACCCCTGGTGGCCGCCCTTCTCGGTGATGACGGCGGTGATGGCGGGGTTCGCCTCGAGTGCGGCCTCGGGGATCGCCGCGGCCGGCAGGAACGGGTCGTCCCGGGAGTGGACTACCAGAGTCGGGATCCGGATCCCCGCGATGAAGCGGGCCGAGCTGGAGCGCGCGTAGTAGTCGGCGGCGTCCCGGAACCCGTGGAGCGGTGCGGTCAGCGCGTCGTCGAACTCCTGGATGGTGCGGGCCCGACGCACCGCGTCCAGGTCGACCCGCTCGGCCAGCGCCGCCGATTTCTCCAGCGTCTTCGGCACCAGGGTCCGCATGAAGTAGGGAGTGTAGGCCGTGCGCCCCAGCCAGCTCCTCTCCAGCGCCCGCGCCCCGGCCGCCAGATCGAACGGCACCGAAACGGCCGCGCCGGCGGAGACCTCCGTCCCCGGGCCCCGAGCCTCGAGCCCCGAGCCCCGAGTCTCCCCCAGATACTTCAGCGCCACGTTCCCGCCCAGCGAATACCCGACCACGGCCATCTCCGCGGCCGGGTACCGCCCGGCCAGCGTGTCGAGCACGAGCCGGAGATCGCCCGTCTCTCCCGAGTGGTACGCACGCGCCGCGCGGTTCGGCTCTCCGCTGCACCCCCGGAAGTTCAGCCCCACCGGCCGGAGTCCCTGCTCCAGGAGCGCCCCATAGGTGTGCTGCATGTACCGCCGCCTGGCGGACCCTTCCAGCCCGTGGAGGAGCACGACGACGGGCGCGCCGGGATCCGGGCCGCCCTCCGGGTCGAACGCGAAGTCCAGGTCGAGGAAGTCGCCGTCGAGCGTCTCGATCCGCTCCCGGTGGAGCGGGAGCCCCAGCTCCGGCCGGAGCAGCTTGCCGGCGATGGTCTGGACGTGGGGATTGCCGAGTCCCGGCGCCGGGCGGAAGGACGGGATCGGGGGCACGGACTCTACGATCATGGCGCGAACATAGACGCCGGACCGGAGCGTGTCATGTCTCCCGGCGCCGCCCGCGCCGCCGGAAGACACGGACCCGGGAGCGGGCCGGCCGCAGCGTCGTCGCCATCGTGACGATCGTCATGCTCGCCGTGTACCTGGTGCCCGCAGCCTCCGGGGCAGCGAGCTCGACCATGACCGACTCGATCAGGGCGTCGGTCCGGCGGAGGCCATCGAGACCGGTCGCCGGGATCTGCTAGTCGCCCAGCACCAGCCCCTGGACCGCGCTCATGTAGCGCCGGACGTCGAACCGCTCGGCCTCCGCCGTGATCTGCAGCGCACACCCCTCGATGAAGCTGACCACCACCCCGGCCAGCCCGGCCGCGTCGCCCTCGGCGAAGCGGTTCGGCAGCGCCTCCACCACCGCCTCGGTGTACGGCTCGAACTCCTGACGGTACCGCTCGAACGCGTCGTGGATCCGCTCCTGGATCTCCGGCACGCCCGTGCCCATGACCCAGAAATCCAGGAAGAGCTCGACCCGCGCCCGGCGCTCCTCCAGCAGCGCCACCTGATGGCCGACCAGCTCGATCAGCCGACGGGCCGGGTGCATGTTCACCGCAGACGCCAGCTCCGGCGGCACCTCGACACGGGGTCCCCGGTCCAGCATCCAGTCCAGCAGCGCCAGGAGCAGCGACTCCTTGTCGCTGAAATGGAAGAAGACCAACCCCTTGCTGACCCCCGCCTCCTCCGCCACCTCCCGCATGCTGAGCCCCCCGAGCGTCTCCCGGCCGGCCACCCGGAACGCCCCCTCCAGGATCGCCTCGCGACGCTCGTTCTCCGGCAGCTTCTCACCCGGCACGGACCCCCCCATTGACCGATCGATCAGACGCTGTTAGACTCCGATCGTTGACCATACGGTCAATGTGGCCTCAGCGCCACTTCTGGCTTTGAGTGCCAGGAGGTTGAGTGGCGGCGTGACGAAAGTCATCTGGGGGGGATTCCGGCTTCCTGGACGCATTCCTTGCGTCGGCCGGGCGTCGCCCTCGCCTCCTGTGCCTCAAGCCGGATAAACGGAAGCGGGTCGGTCTTCGGGCCGGCCCGCTTTTTTCTTGCCGGTCGGTGGCCGTTGTGATCGGGGGACCCTGCCGGTTATCGTTGGCCGGAGGCGACGGTGGATCCCCGGAAACCGGAGGAGCGTGGCGGGTGGGTCGACGGATCGGGAGGCGCGGGGAGCGGGCTGGAGCGGCGTCCGGCGGGGTGCAACCGGTGATGCTGCTGTTCGCAGCAGCAGCCGTGGTGGTCGCCGGGGCTTCCTGTGCTCCCGAGGCGGACGCGCCAGCGGCGGATGACTGGGTCGTGGGTGCCGCTGCGGTGCGTCCATCGGTCCACTCCATCTGGGCGAGCCGCCCGGCGCTGGAGGGGCTGACGGCGTTCGCACCGGTGGGAACGGGCTTCACGGTGTCGGTGGACAGCATGGGCGCGTCGGTCCTCACCAATGCACACGTGGTGGCGGATACGGCCGGTGAGCCGCTGCGCCGGCTGTCGGTGCTGGTGCAGACCGACACGGGATCGATCCTGTTCATGCCGGAGGTCGTGGCGCTGGATCGGCAGCGGGATCTGGCGCTCCTTCGGATCGGGGACACGACCGCGGTCCCGCTCCGGTGGCGCACGGACCGCGTCCCCATGGGCACGCCGGTGGCGACGATCGGATACGGGATGCCGGAGGGCGGGATCGTGGACACGGCGGACGCACAGGTGACGACGCGCTACACGGTAGCCCGGCGGTTCACGGCGGGGTACGCCAGCGCCTATCGCACCCTGACGCAGGGCGATCCGTCCACCAATGTCCTGGAGCTCGACCTGTTCCTCTTCCCCGGGGTCAGTGGCGGTCCGACCTTCACGCGGGACGGCCGGGTGCTCGGCGTGAATCGCGGGGGCTGGGAGCTGCGGGCGGAGACCACGTCGTACGGCCACGCGATCCCGGTCCTCGTGGTGCGTCAGTTCCTCCGGGCCGCCGGGTACGAGGACGCGGTGTTCGGCCCCACGGCTCCGGAATAGGTCGATCGGTCTTGTACCGTCGCCGGACGGGTGCCACTTTTGGACGACGAACCCCCGACCGCGGACTCTCCGGTGTCGTGCCGGGCTGATCCCGTCCAACCCTGCCGGGGACGGTCATGTCGGAATCGAGCCAGAACCAGTCCTGTTCTCTCCCGAAGCTGACGGACTCCGAGCCGGCGCGGCCGTTCCTGGTCATGTCCGGATACGCGGCCGACTCGCCCGGGCACTCCGCCGGGCTGCCGCCCGAGGCCGCGTTCCTGCCGAAGCCTTTCACCCCGGCCGTCTCCTGGACCGGGTGCGCGAGACCCTGGCCGGCTGAGGGGCCGGCCGCGGGAGGACCCTGACAACGAGGAGGTCGTTATGCCCCCCGGCGACCTGGACACCGGCGACCGGAAGGCCGTGGCCCGCCACATCGTGCGGCTCCGGTACCCCGCCGTGCATCCGGATACCGACATCACCACCACCCTCGACGAGGACTTCGAGCGGCTCCAGCTGGTGGCGTTCTACAACGGCCCGGTGGCCGCGTGGCTCCGGGAGCGGGGTTGGGGCTGGATCGTGCTCACCACCGGCGACCTCGCGGACGTGGACACGGTCCGGGACTTCGGCACGGTCTGCTTCCGCCACCTGGCACCGCTGGACCACCCGGACGTGCCCGATGACATCCTCGAGGAAGGGGGCGAGTCGTGAGGCGGCTCGCAGCGGTGCTCGTCGCGATCCTGACGGTCCCGGTCGTCGTCGTCGGACAGACGGGCGACGACGACGGGGCCGTGGCCGCCGGGCCCTTCGACCTTCGCGTCGGACTCCAGGACGGCGCCCTCGCCGTGGAGCTGGACGCCGACTCGGCGCTGCCGCTCCGGGACTGGGGCGGGGGACTCCTCCTCTACGCCGCGGTCCGGGCGGACGGGATGTGGACCAGCGACGTGGACCAGACGCCGAGCTTCGCCATCTCGCTGCGCCCCGGCCTCGCCGTCCAGGCCATCGCCCGCGGCGACGACGGCGCGCCCCGAACGTCCGGCGGCTGGCTGCACGCGTACGCCGACGCACGGTACCGCGCCGTGCCCGCTCGCCAGGAGGGCGCCTCGGATGGGGACGCCCCGGCATTCCTCTCGCAGCTGCTCGTGGGCGGAGGCCTCGAGCTCCGGGCCGCGCCGGTCCCGCTCTGGCTCGCCGGTCGGTGGCGGCTGGCGTCGGTCCCCGAGGCGCCCCGGCTCTCCATCACCTGGTACGACGTGGCGGAGAGCTCGCTCCCGACTGCGACGCTGCCCGCCGACCTGGCCCTCGATGTCTGGCAGGCCCGGGCACAGCTCGAGCTCCCGATCCCCTTGCTCTGCACGGAGATCGAGCCGGCCGGGTCGGCCGGGGAGGACGATCCGTTCGGCGATGTCGGACCGCCGCCGCGTCGTTGTGGGCTCCGTTTCTACGGCGAGGCCGTCTCCACGTTCGATACCGGCCGCGCGACCGAATGGCTCGCCGAGGCGGCCCTGGCGTGGTTCATCGACGAGCGCTGGGCACCGGTGGTCCGGTACCGCTCCGGGGCCGAGCACGGACTGGAATACGACGCCCTGCTGCTGCTCGGGCTGCTGCTGCGACTCTGATGGGAAGGGACACCATGCGATCTGCACTCACGGCTGCATTCATCCTCACCGCCGCCGCGGCGGTCCCGGCCGCCGGGCAGGAGGCCGCCCGGACGGAGCCACCCGCTGTCGAACGTCTCGAGCCGGGCGCGTTCGCCTTCGAGCACACCCTCACTCTTCCGGCTGCTCCCGACGTGGTCTACGACGCCATCACCGGCGACCTGTCCGGCTGGTGGGACCACAATTTCTCCGGCGACCCGGCCCGCTTCCTCATCGAGCCATGGCCCGGCGGCCGGTTTCTGGAGGTGTTCGAGGAGGGATCCGACGACGGCGTGCTCCACGCCACCGTCACCCTCGCGAAGCGCCCCGAGATCCTCCGCTTCGAGGGCCCTCTGGGACTCACCGGCTACGCCGTGCATGGCGTGTACACCTACCGCCTCGAGCCGGACGGGGACGACACCCGCCTGACCCTGACCACCCGAATGGTCGGCGAGATCGCCGACGGGTGGCCCGAGACCGTCCGGCGCGTGTGGGGACACTTCCTCTTCGACCGGCTGCGGCCGTTCATCGAGGGCACCCTGCAGACGGAGGAGAGCGGCGGCTGACGGCCGCCAGCGGGCTGCGGCGATGCACGACTGCCGCACGGGTTCCCGGGGTGTTGCGCGGATGAAACACTCCTACGTCTCCGTACCGGAGCATCCCGTTTGTGGACGGGCCCGTAACCCTCTGTCTGCCAATGACTTGGCCTGTTGCTGCCGCGGTGGCTAGAACCGCGCACGTGAGTTGCAACTCCAGGAAGACCTCCGAAGCCGGCTCTCCCCGGTTGTCCGCGGAGCAGGACGCATCTTGCGACAACACAGCTGGTGGTGGTGTTATGATCAGTACGACTGAGGGAGAGCACACGAGAGTGGCTGTGGCTATGGAGCCGAAGGACCCAACCGAACAGACGTCGACGGTCAGCACGGGCATCCCCGCGCTGGACGCCCGTCTCGGCACCCTCGTGCCGGGGCGTCATTACCTGCTTCAGGGTCAGCCCGGGGCGGGGAAGACCACGGCGTCGCTCCAGTTCATCGGGGCGGGCCTCGACGCGGGGGACCGTTGCGCGCTGGTCACCCGGGACAACCCGGAGGACATCTTCCTCCACGGGGACCATATCGGGCATGATTTCCGTGGCGCGGTCCGGAGCGGCCAGCTGGTGCTGCTCCAGTTCCGGATGGACTTCCTGCGTCGGTACTCCCGGACGATGGACCCGGGGCTGGTCTTCAACGAGATGCGGGAGCTGCTGGTCCAGGAGGGTGCGACGCCGGCCCGGCTGGTGATCGACTCGATCGCGCCGTTCCTCGAGGGCGGGCACGTCTCCAATGACCTGATCGACGGGCTGGGCGACTTCCTGTCGGCGTGGGAGGGGACGACGTACCTGACGCTTCCGGAGGAGATCGGCGAGCGGACGCAGCGCCAGCTGTACGACCGTGTGATCAACTCGGCGGCGGGCGTGTTCCGGCTCGAGCGGGTCCGGGGCGCCCGGCGTGAGCTCTCGATCACGAAGCTGCGCCAGCGGGCGAACCACACCGAGCCGTTCGTGTTCGTGGTCCGGCCCGGCAAGGGCATTGTCGTCGACGAGTCGGTGGGCGCGCTGCCCCCGTCGGACCCGGAGGTCCTGCGTCGTATCCTGGTCGTGGACCCCCACGGCTCGGTGTCGCAGCAGTTCCTCGAGGACCTCGCCGAGAGCTTCGAGGTCGAGCGGTTCCGGTCGGTGGAGCGGGGGTTCAACGCGATCGCGTCGGCGAGCTATGGCGCGCTGATCCTGGCCCTCGATCCGTACCGCCCCAACGCCATGCTCGACCTGGCGCATTCGATCCGCCAGTCGGGCAACGGCGCGCCGATCATCTTCATCGCGCCGCGCGAGGGGCTCCGGAGCAGCACGCGGGCCCGGGCGCTGCGGGCGGGCGCCGACGACTTCATCACGCTGGATTCGGGCCCGGTGGAGGTCCTGGAGCGGATCGGCAGCGCGTCGGGCCGCGGTCACCGATCGGGCCGCCAGCTGAGCATGCGGCAGCCGACGCAGCCCACGGACGCCGACGGCGTGCCGCGGCTGATGGAGCCCGCCGAGTTCCGTGAGGCGCTGGGCCGGATCGTCGCCCAGCCGACGCCGCCGCTCTTCGGGGTCATCACGCTGAAGCCGTCGTCGGGATCGGAGCCCGCGTGGGACATGCTGCGGGACCGGGTACGGCTGGAGGACGGCGACCTGGTGGCCCGGGAGGAGGAGGACCGGCTCGCGGTCTACCTGAGCCACGTCGATTCCCGCACGGCCGAGACCCTGGTCGAGCGGATCGCCGAGGCCAATGGCGGCGGTGTCGAGCTTCTCAGCTATCCGGGCGATCAGGACCGGCTGGCCTCCCGCTTCGGACTCGCGGTCGGCCGGAACGCCACGGGGCTCCGTCACGACGGTTGATCGATGAGCCGCTCCGATCAGGGGGGCCGCGGCCGATACTCGGTCGCCCTCGTGATCCTCGTGCTCCTCGTCATGGGGATCGCGGCGCTCTCTCTCTTCCTGGGTGCGGGCGGGTCGATCAGCGGCTTCGGGTTCGGCGTCTTCGGGACGAATCCCCAGCCGCCGCGCCAGGAGACGCTGGACCGGGGCCGTCGCGCCGCGTGGGCCGGCGACTACGATAAGGCGCTGGCCGCGCTGGACAGCGTGATCGCCGTCCGTCCGGACGAGTCGGAGCTCCGGGAAGAGCGTGCCCGGGTCCTGGCGTGGGCGGAGCGGTGGGAGGAGGCCGCCGCTGCGCTGGCCGAGGCCACCGACACGGCGGACACGGAGGCGGTGCTGGAGCGGGCGCGCTACCTCTGGTGGGGATCCCGGCCGCTGGAAGCCGACTCGCTGCTCAGCACGCTGCTGGAGCGGGAGCCGGGTCTGGAGGAGGCGCTGGCGCTGCAGGATGAGATCCGCCCGGGCATCGACCCGAGCGTGGATGTCGCCGAGCGGTGGGTCGCCGAGCGCCCTGATGACGCCCGGACCCGGCTGTGGCTGGCCCGGGCGCTCGTGGAGGCGGGTCGCCCCGCGGACGCGCTCCCCCACTACCGGCGTGCGCTGGCCGGCGAGGGCGCGGTGAGCCCGGACGTGCTCCTGGAAGCCGCCGGCGTGGCTCTCGGAGTGGACGCACTGGCCTTCGCCGCCGAGCATTTCCGCCGTTACCTGGACGAGGTCGATCCATACGACCGCGAGGTCCGGCTGCGGCTCGCCCGGACCCTCGCCTGGAGCGCGCGCTGGGCGGAGGCCGAGGCCCAGTACCGCGAGGCGCTGGCCGCCATCGAGAGCCCCGAGATACGGCTGGAGCTGGCCCGCATGCTGGCGGACGCCGGCCGCTGGGAGGACGCGATCGCCGAGTACCGCCGCGTGCTGTCCGTGCGTCGGTCGCGGGAGCTCCGCCGCGAGCTGGTGGATGTGCTGGCCCGGGCCGAGGAGTACGCCGCCGCGGTCCGTGAGCTCGACCGGGTCATCGAGACCGACCCCGACCCCGCGCTTCTCGAGCTGAAGGCGGACCTCCTGGCCCTCATGGACCGGTACGGCGAGGCGGCGGACGTCCTGGCCGCAGTCCTGGAGCGCCGCCCGGACGACCACGAGCTGCGGCTCCGGCGAGCGCGTCTGCTCTGGTGGAGCGGCCGCCTCGAGGAGGCCGACGCCGAGCTCACCGCCCTGATCGGTGCCCGTCCCGACCTCGCCGAGCTCCGCGAGCTCCGGGAGCGGATCCGGGAAGGGATCGACCCGGAGGAGACGCTGGCCCGGCGGTGGGTCGCCCTGGATGACACGCCGCGGAACCGGCTCCGTCTCGCCCGGCTCCTGGTCGAGCGGGAGCGGTACGGCGAGGCCGTGACGGAGTACCGGGCCGCGCTGGCGGACACGACCGGCCGGGCGCTGGTGGTGGAGGCCGTGGACGTGGCGGAGGCCGCCGATTCGCTGGATGCCGCCACGGCGTTCCTGGACGCCTACCTGGCCGACGCGGACGACCGGGCGCTGGTCCTGCGGCTCGCACGACTGCACGGCTGGGCCGGGCGACCGGACGTGGCGGCGGACATCTACGCCCGGTACCTGGCCCGCCACCCGACGGATGTCGATGCCCGCTTCGCCCGGGCACAGCAGCTGGCGCTCCAGGACAGCGCGGCGTGGGACGAGGCCACCGCGGAGCTGGAGCGGGTCGTCGTCGCCGACCCGGACCGCGGCCCGGCGTTGAAGCTGCTGGGTGACCTGGAGCGCTGGCGCGGCCACCCCGGAGCCGCGCTGGCCTATTACCGCCGCGCCCGTGCGGTCGACCCCGACACCGAGGGGCTCGCCACGGGGATCCGGCTGGCCAACGCCATGATCGCGGAGGCCGCCGCCCGCCGGGACGCGACGTACGTGGCATGGGCCGGCGATCTCGACGTCTTCAATGACTCCGAGGACTTCGACTGGGTGGCGTTCGACCTCCACAGGAGCTGGAAGCGCGGCCGCTGGATCGGCGGGCTGGCGCTCCGGCAGCGGTACGCCGCGGGGACGTCGACCGGCGGGCTCTCCGGGTCGTCGGCGGGTCTCGGCGCCGCGATCACGGGCACGTACCGGATCCGGTGGGGTCTCGAGGCATCGGTGGAGACCGGGGTGACCTCGTACGCCGGTGTCGGCCCGTTCGTCACCTGGGGCGCCGGTGTCGAGCACGCCGACTCCGTGGGCCGGGTCGAGCTACGCTACGACCGCCTGCCCGCGGTCCGGGACGCGGCCACCCTGGCGGCGCTCGAGGCGGAGGCGGTCGTCGACCGCGTCACGCTGGAGGCCCTGCTCCCCGTGGGGCGGTGGCAGGCTGCGGGCAACCTCCAGCTCCAGGCCTTCAGCGGGTCCGCCGGCTCCGTGGCCCGGTACGCCGGCACGCTCCGCGCCGATCGGCCCGCGGGCGTCGCGGGCCTCACCGTGGGCGCCATGGTCCGCGGGATCTTCGCCGCCGACCGCTCGCCCGTCGATCCCGTGTGGGGCCCGGTGGTCTGGGCGCCCACGTACTACGTCGCGCCCGCCATGACCCTCGGCTATTCGCCGGAGCTCCCTGATGGATGGTCGGTCGCGCTGCGGGCCAGCCCCGGCTACGCCTTCATCGAGGAGCGGGCCGGTCTGACCCGCTATCGGGCCTCGGAGACCGCCGTGCTGGAGGCCGGCGCCACGGTCGGCTACCGGATCGGGCCGTGGTCGTTCAGCGTGTCCGGCGACTGGGGCGGCACGCTCCCGGATGGCTACCGGGCCCGGGGACTCCGGATCCGCTTCACCCGGCTCGCGGAGGCGCCATGAGGCGGAGGCCGCACTACCCGATCCTGTTCGCCATCGGGGTGCTGGCCGCGCTGGCCCTCGGCGCGGTGCTCGTGGTCGGTGTGGTCGTCATCATCGAGGCGCCGCTGGAGCTCCGGTCGGTAGCGACCAGGACGATCGCCGTGGTCATGCTCGTTTTCCTGGCGATCCTCCTCCTCCGCTACGGCAGCCTGATCTGGCTGGCGTACCTGCACACTGCGGAGCAGACGGTCCGGTCCCAGCGCCAGCGCGACGGCCACGGGACCTACCTCCCGCCGGTCTCCATCGTGCTCCCGGCGTACAACGAGGGCCGGGTGATCGAGGCGGCGATCCGGTCGCTGCTCCGGCTCGACTACCCCCGCTACGAGGTCATCGTCATCGATGATGGCAGCACCGATGAGACGGCGAAGCTGGCCTCGGCCTTCGAGGGCCAGTTCGACACCGTCCGCGTCCGGGTCTACAGCAAGCTGAACGGAGGGAAGGCCTCGGCGCTGAACATGGGGCTCCGGATGGCCGACTACCCGTTCGTCGTGACCATGGACGGCGACTCGCTGCTCGAGCCGAACGCGCTCCGGGACTCCATGCACCACTTCCTGCGGGACGATGTGGGGGCGGTGGCCGGCAACGTGAAGGTCGGGAACCGGAAGAACCTGCTGACCCGGCTCCAGGCGCTGGAGTACATCGAGGGGCTCAACATCCCGCGACGCGCGCAGGCCGTGATGCGGGCCGTGAACATCGTGCCCGGCCCGATCGGGATCTTCCGGCGGAGCGTGCTCCTGGAGGTCGGCGGGTACGACTCGGACACGTTCGCCGAGGACACGGACCTGACGCTCAAGATCCTCTCCGCCGGCTGGAGGGTGGTCTACGAGGAGCGGGCCGTCGCGCTGACCGAGGCGCCCGAGACGCTGGAGGCGCTGATCCGCCAGCGCTACCGGTGGACCCGGGGCATCCTGCAGGCGCTGGACAAGCACCGGGGGCTCATCAAGGATCGGGATACCGACCCGGCCAGCCGGTTCTCCATCATCAATCTGCTCTTCGAGATCCTGGTCTGGCCCGCGTTCAACATCCTGGGACACCTCGGGTTCGCGTTCGTGGCGCTCGGCTACGGGATGCCCGCCACGGTCGTCGCCTGGTGGCTGCTGATCACCGTGCTCGAGATCGCCGTAGCGCTCCTGTCGGTGGCCGTCGAGGAGGAGTCGCTGGCGCTCGTGCCCATGGCCGTGGTCTACCGGTTCTTCTACATGTTCGTCGTGGACGTGGTCAAGCTGTTCGCCTCCCTCGAGGAGTTCCTTAAGTTGGAGATGACCTGGGGGAAGCTCGAGCGCACCGGATCGGTGCAGGAAACATAGATTATGGACTCCAGTCAGATCCTGACCATCACTGTCTTCGTCATCGTCATCACCATCGTGGGGACGATCGCGCTGGCCGTGGTGGGGTACCTCGCCTTCCGGCTCCGGGACCGGAAGCACCCGTCCGGTCCCGAGCTCGACCGACCCCCGGGCAAGCCGTACTTCTTCGAGCGGATCGGTCTTCCGCAGCCCGACGATGAAGCCGATGATGGGGCTGGTGGCGAGACCGAACTGCAGGCGCTCCCCGGCGGCGAGCCGGCGGAGGGCGAGGAGCCGGCGGAGGACCACGCATCGCCGACCGGGTCCGGTCACCTGGAAGAGGACGACCCCGAGGACCGGCCCTCCAGCCGCTGACGGCCCTGCACGACTCCATGGCCGGCTATCACGGACGCAAGCCGAAGGAGCTCCCATCGCTCAGGGAGCGACTGAGCGCGCTCCGCCAGCTGCCGCCGTTCCTCCGCATGGTCTGGCGGACGAAACCGTCGGCGGTGGCGGGGATCCTGGCGCTCCGGGTCCTCCAGTCGTTCGGCCCCGTGGCGCTGCTCTGGGTCGGCAAGCTCATCATCGACGGCGTGGTGGCCAACATCGGCGCCGAGAGCCCCGACTGGCGCTACCTCGGCGGGCTGGTGGTCCTCGAGCTCGGCATCGCGCTGGTGCTCGACGTCATGTCCCGGGCGTCCGCGCTGCTGGAGTCGCTCCTCGGCGACCTGTTCAGCAACGAGATGAGCGTGCGGCTCATGGAGCACGCGGCGACCCTCGACCTGGAGCACTTCGAGGACCCCGAGTTCTACGACCACCTGGAGCGGGCCCGTCGCCAGACGGTCGGCCGGCTCCGGCTGATCTCGCTCCTGCTCCAGATGGGCCAGAGCACGCTCACGCTGCTGTCGCTGATGACCGCGCTGCTGGCGTTCAACGCGTGGCTGCTGGTGCTGCTGATCGTCGCGGTGCTCCCGAGCTTCCTGGGCGAGACCCACTTCGCCGGGCTCTCCTACTCGCTCCTCCACAAGTGGACGCCCGAGCGACGGGAGCTGGACTACCTCCGCTATGTCGCCTCCAGCGACCGGACGGCGAAGGAGGTCAAGCTCTTCGACCTCAGCGACCATTTCATCGCCCGGTACGCCGAGCTGGCCGATGACTACTACAGGGCGAACCGGGACCTGGCCGTACGACGGGCGGGCGTCGGGGCGGTGCTCGTCGCCATCAGCACCGTCGTCTACTACGGCGCGTACGGCTTCATGATCTGGGAGACCGTGCTCGGCGTGATCACCATCGGCTCGCTGACGTTCCTCGCCGGCAGCTTCCAGCGGAGCCGGGACCTGATCGAGCGGATCCTGCTGGGCAGCGCCGACGTCTTCGAGCGGGCGCTCTTCATCAGCGATCTGTTCACGTTCCTCGAGATGGAGCCACGGGTCACGTCCGGGCCCGATGCGGTCCCCGTCCCCGACCCCATCGAGGACGGGTTCCTGTTCGACGACGTCGGGTTCAAGTACCCCGACGCGGACCGCTGGGCGCTCCGCCACGTCAGCTTCCGGCTGGCCCCCGGCGAGCGGCTGGCGCTGGTGGGCGAGAACGGGGCGGGGAAGACCACACTGGTCAAGCTGCTCGCCCGGCTCTACGACCCGACCGAAGGAACGATCACCCTCGACGGGCGCGACCTGCGGGAGTACCGGATCGAGGACATCCGCCACACCATCGGCGTCATCTTCCAGGACTTCGTCCGCTACGACATGAGGGCCCGTGAGAATATCGCCGTCGGGAAGATCACGGCGCTGGACGACGAGGCCCGGGTACGAGAGGCGGCCAGGAAGTCGCTGGCCGAGGACGTGGTCGCCCAGCTCGAGCGCGGCTACGATCACATGCTCGGCCGGCGGTTCGAGGGCGGCGCGGACCTGAGCGGCGGGGAGTGGCAGAAGATCGCGCTCGGCCGGGCCTACATGCGCGACGCCCAGGTGCTCATCCTCGACGAGCCGACCGCCGCCCTCGATGCACGCGCAGAGTTCCAGGTCTTCCAGCGGTTCAGCGAGCTCACGGCCGGCCGCATGGCGGTCCTCATCTCCCACCGGTTCTCCACCGTCCGGATGGCCGACCGGATCCTGGTCCTCGGCGACGGGACCGTCCTCGAGGAGGGGAGCCACGAGGAGCTCCTGGAGCGCGGCGGGACCTACGCCGAGCTGTTCACGCTGCAGGCGGCGGGGTACCGGTAGGACGCGGAGGACGGATGGACCCGGACCACTCGCCGGAGTCCGGGCCTGCCCTTCCCGACCCGGTGTTACGACCCGTCGACCCGGACGACCGTGAGGGCGTAGCCCCCGACCGACTCCCGGAGCGCATTGGACCGGTCCGCCGCCTGGAGCACGGTGGCCGTGTAGCTGGCGACCCTGTCCACGTTGGACACCGGGAACCGGATCAGCGGGCCGGCCGCCAGGTCGCCGACCAGCACCACCGTGACGCCACCAGTGTGCCAGACCGGGTGGAAGTACAGCCCGGGATCCACGGCCAGCTGCGTGTGGAACCCGCCGTCGTACAGCCCGAGATCGGGACCTGTGACCCGGACCAGCAGCGCCGCGTCGTCGGCGAACGGGGTCGCGAGCCGGACCTCGAGGGTGCCCGGCTCGGGCCCCACCGGGTCGTCGCCGTCACACGCCGTCCCCAGGACCAGGATCGACGCGGCCGCCAGGGCCAGCCCGCCGTACCGGTGGGTCCGCCCGCTCATGGCGCACCTCCCGCCCGGAGGTCCGCGGCCACAGCGCCAGTGGCGAGCAGGTAGGCGCGGAAGTCGCCCACGTCGTAGCCGCCGTTCGCGTTGCCGATGGCGTCGAGGAACCGGATCACGTCGTTGGACAGGACGTCGGCGCCTGCGGCCTGGCTCGCGCAGTCGAGCTCCGGGATCCCGGCCAGCGAGATCGGGGTGGCCGGCCAGCCGGCCGCGGGGATGCCCTCGGTGTTCGCCTCCACGATGGCGCCATCGAGCTGGCTGATCAGGACCCGCCGTGTGGTGGTCCCGTCGGTATCGCGGACGAAGAGGACCAGGCAGGGGTCCACCACGCCGGCGATCATGGTGTCGTCGATCACCGTTCCGGCGCCGTCGTAGAGGATGACCCGGTCCGTGTCCCCCTCCCCGGCGTCCCGCCCCCAGTAGATCCGGCCGTCCGCGTCGATGGCGAAGCCGCGGTTGAAGACCGGCTGCTCGGTCAGGATCGGGACCGGTACGCCGGACGACAGCTTCCAGAGCCCGGCGGAGTTCGAGAAATGGAGCTCGCCCGACGGGCCGAACCCCACCCCGAACGCCGCGGCCCCCTGGCTCCGGACATCGACCGACTCCAGCAGTCGACCCACGGGATCGAAGTGGTGCACCGAGTCGACGGCCGACACCCACACGCCCCCGTCCGGTCCGATGGCCACGGCCCGGGCATTGAACACGTGCGCGAAGACCGTGACCTCGGCCTGGGGCGAGATCCGGAGCACCGCCGAGTCCGCGGGGCTGGCCGCCAGGATGTCCCCGAACGCGTCAATCGTGAAGCCCGCCGCGCCGGGCACCGCGTCCGTGAACACGGTCGGTGCACCGCCGGGCGGCACCCGGTAGAAGGTGTCCGTGTCGATATCGTTGATGTACAGCGCACCACCCCCGTCGAACGCCATCCGGCAGGGGTTGCCGAACCCCGTGAGGTACGGGGTCGTCGGGTCACCGCCGCCCACCACGACGCCGGTGGCCCCGAGAGCGGCGAGACCGATGGCGCAGGCCGCGAGGGAGGCCAGCCGTCGTCGGGCTCCCGGGGGCGGCCGTCCGTCCGTCGGGGCCGGGTACCGATAGGACGCGCTTGCCATGGCGACTCCTCCTGCCCGGGCCGTGAGCCCAGGCGATCGAGAGGAAGCTGCGGCAGGGGCCGTCCCCAGGATATGTAGTGACCGATCGGTCAGGGAAGGGTCTTGAGATGGGGCCGCCTCCGCCGGGCTCTCGATCTCCGGCACCTGGTGGATGAGGGCGCCGTCCACAACGGCCTCGAAGTGGGCGTGACGGGCATGAGGTCGGGGCACATGATGAACAGGGCCCAACGGATGTTCCCAGGCTCTGTTTCGGGAGGGTCGGATGGCCCGTTCAGTCAGAGTGCGACCGACGGCCGTATCCAGGGGCCTACCCCCACCCGCGTTGACCCGGCCACCCCGCGGTCCTATCCTGCCCCCAACGCCTTCCCGCGGCCCTGACGAACCCGGGTCGCCCGACCTACAGGAGCACCTGATGCGCCGCCACCGTTCCGCCGTTCGCCGTGACCCCATGTCCGCGATCCGTTCGCTGGCTCGTGCCCTCGCCGTGGCCATGGTCCTGGCCCTGGCTGCGACGTCGATGGCCCCGGCCCGGGCGGCCGCCCAGGACGCGGCCGCCCGTGACGCGGCCATCCCGAGCCCCGAGGAGCATTTCGGCCACGCGATGGGCGCCGAGGGCCGGCTTGCCGACTGGTCGGAGCTGGCGGCGTACTACCGGCTCGTCGACGGGCGCAGCGACCGGGTCATGGTCCGGGAGCTGGGCTCCAGCACGCTGGGCAACCCGTTCTACGTGATCTTCGTTTCCAGTCCCGATAACCTGGCACGGCTGGACGAGCTCCGGGAGCTGAACGCCGTGCTGGCCGACCCGCGGGGTCACACCGACGCGGAGGTCGAGCGGGCGATCCGCGAGGGGCGGGCCGTCGTCGCACAGAGCTACGCGCTCCACTCCACGGAGGTGGCGGCGAGCCAGGCGGCGGCCGAGCTGGTGTGGGAGTTGGCCACGCGCACGGACCCGGAGATGGTCCGGATCCTGGACGAGACCGTGGCGATCCTGTTCCCGTCGCTGAACCCTGATGGCACCACCATGGTGGCCGACTGGGTCGACGAGACCCGTGGGACGGAGTACCAGGGGGCGTCGCTCCCGTGGCTGTACCACCACTACATCGGGCACGACAACAACCGGGACGCGTTCATGCAGAACACGGCCGAGAGCGTGTGGACCGGCCAGATCCTGTTCCGGGAGTGGGTGCCGCAGGCGTTCATCGACCACCACCAGATGGGCTCGTACGGCCCGCGGCTCTACGTGCCGCCGTACGCCGAGCCGATCCGGCCGGACGGCGACCCGCTGGTCTGGCGTGAGATGGCGTGGTGGGGCGGCCACATGGCGTACGATCTCGAGGCCGCCGGCCGTGCTGGCGTGGCGGGGGCCAGCATCTACAGCGGCTGGGGGCACTTCGGGTTCCACTGGATCACCCCCTTCCACAATATCGCCGGGATGCTGACCGAGTCGGCCAGCGCCAGCATGGCGTGGCCGCTCTACGTGCACCCGGACCAGCTCGAGGGTCGGCCCGGGCGCGGGCTGCCGGCGTACGAGGCCCAGGTCACGTTCCCGAACCCGTGGCCCGGCGGCTGGTGGACCGTACGCGACATCGTGGAGCAGCAGAAGATCGCGTCCATCTCGGCGCTCGACCTGGCCGCCAGGAACCGGACGACGGTGCTCCGGAACCAGTACCTCAAGGCCAGTCGCCAGACCGCGCGGGGCCAGCGCGCCGAGCCCGTCCACGACGGGCCCAACGGCCCGCTGGCCGCGTTCATCATCCCCGCCGATCAGCACGACACGTCGGCGACGATCGAGCTCATCGAGAAGCTGCTCATGCAGGGGATCGACGTCCGGCGGGCCGCCGCCGACTTCGTCCACGAGGGCCGCGTCTATGGCGCCGGCTCCTGGATCGTGACCATGGCGCAGCCCAAGCGCGGGCTCATCCGCTGGCTCCTGGGCCGCACGTTCTACCCCGACAACACCTACACCCGATACCGCGACGGCTCGCCCATCCGGCCGTACGACCTGTCCGGCCACGTCCTGGCCGAGTTCATGGGCGTCGAGGCCGTGCCGGTGGCCACCGCCGTGGACGCCGCCGGGACCGCGGTGACCGCCGACTTCAGCGTGGAGGTCATCGAGCGGATCCCGTACGTCACGTCCGGAATCGAGCCCGAGGTCAGCGTGGAGGCGGGGGCGTACGGGTACCGGATCGACGGCCGGCAGAACGCCGCGTTCAGGGCCGTGAACCGGCTCTGGGACGACGGCGTGAGCGGGATCCGTCGCGTGGCGTCCGCGTCCGCGGTGGAGGCGACGTCCAACAACCGGGGACGCGGAGGGAGCGGAGAACGCGGGGACAGCCTGGTGCGGGCCGGTGATTTCCTCGTTCCCGGCGATGCCGATGCGGAGCTGCTGCGTCGGGTTGCGGCGGCTGCGGGGGTGTCGTTCGAGCCAATCGACACCGAGCCGGCCGCCACGGTGCCGGTCGAGCGGAAGCGGACCGGGATGTACCGTCGCTATTACGGCGGCAACATCGACGAGGGGTGGACCCGGCTGGTGCTGGAGCGGTTCGGGTTCCCGTACGACCGCCTCGAGGACGACCGGATCCGCGAGGGCGATCTGATCGACGACTATGACGTCATCATCCTCCCGGAGGACAGCCCCCTCCTGATGAAGGGGCCGGGCGATGGCTCGCAGCTCGGCGGCTACATGGCCCGCGCGGTCGAGGGCACGCCGCCGGAGTACCGCAGCGGGTTCGGGAACGAGGGCGTCGCCGCCCTGGAGACGTTCGTGCGCGACGGCGGCACGCTCATCACCTTCGGCGAGGCCGGGCAGCTGGCCATCGAGGAGTTCGACCTGCCGGTCCGCAACATCGTCGATGGCCTGAGCTCCACCGAGTACTGGTCGCCCGGGTCCACGCTGAAGGTGGACGTGGACACCGGCCACCCGCTGGGCTTCGGGATGCCGTCACGGGCCTATGCCCTGTACTGGGGCGGCCCCGTCTACGAGGTGGTCCCCACCGACCACAACGAGCGGGTCCACCGCGTGATCACGTTCCCCCGGGCCGGCGAGGGCGCCGACCAGGAGGAGATCCTGCAGAGCGGCTGGCTCATCGGCGAGGAAGTGATCTCCGAGAAGGCCGCCATGGTGGCCGTCGAGCACGGCGACGGCCAGGTCATCCTCATCGGGTTCCGGCCCCAGCACCGCGGCCAGACCTGGGGAACGTTCAAGGTGGTGTTCAACGGGCTGGTGGGGGGCTGATCGGGCTGCCGCGGGGTTCAACGCGGAAGCGCGGAACGGAACGCGGAGCGGGCGGAGAGCGTTCCGCGTTTCCGGGTTGGAGTGAGCTTGCGGTGACGGGATTCGTGAGCCATCCCGCTGCAGTCCGCTCGCGGACCTGGTCGCGCTGGTGCGCGATTTGAGGGAACGGTTGGGCCTGCCGGTTGTCGGCCTCCGGACCGAGCATGTCGCCGGTTGGAGCTGGAAGAGGTCCTCGCCGAACTCGTGAAGTGAACTACCACGAGCTGGAGGAATAGGTCGAAGTCGTGGCCGTGATGCATCAGCGGCACCATCCCGGCTACTGGAAGCACCGCACCGAGGGACGATCACCGGCGCTTCACGAATCCGAGGCCACGCTGCGACGGGTCGTGCGGGAAGAGCTGGCCCGGTGGGGCCGAGCGGGAAGGCTCCGTGGGCTCAGCCAACCAGGCCGAGGCGCTCGCGCATCTGGCGGATCACGGCCTGATCGAGGGGCGGGTCCATGTTCCGGCCGTCGCGCTCGATAGACGTGATCAACGCCTCGACCTTCTCGCGACCGCTGCGGTCCTGCACCGCCTCGATGGGCGAGCGTCCCCCGAGGGCGGGGATCGGTTCGTGGATCCAGGCCTCGTAGTGGCGCGCCGTGATCTCCCGGAGCCGGGCCCGCACTTCAGGGTCGTCGGCAGGGTCAGGGGCACTGGCGACCTCCGGGGGGCTGCCGGACTCCCTGGTCCTGGCCAGGGCATCGTCGACGGTTTCCACGTCGGTGCCCGTATGCCTCGCCCCCCTGCACGCCGACTCGACGATCTCCCTGAGCCGCGCCGCGCGGCCCGCGCTGTTGACGTCCGCGACCAGCCGGCCGTCGCGGATCTCGAGGTGGCCGAGGATCGTGTTGTCCCAGTGGTCGTGAACGGGGTTCCCGGCAGCCTGCCATGTGAACGACACGCGGCGGAGTCGGCCGTCGTCGTCGAATTCGGCTGACTCCAGCAGCTCGGCTCGGGCGTCCTCCCCGGTATCGGGGCCGGGCAGGGCGAGGTGCCCGAGGGCGTCGAACGCTTCCCGGGCCGACGGGATCTCGAAGTGGAGCCGGTGGAACTCGAGCGGTTCCCCGTCAGTGTTCTGCAAGCGCGGGGCCGCCGGGTTCATGATGGCGTCCACACAGGCGAGGTACTCTTCTCGCAGCTCGATGCCCCACTCCGAAAGCGTCTCGCGGGTGAGGGGGATCGGCCCGTCCTCGATGAGGTCCCGAAGGTCGATGACCCCCAGCTTCTCGCCTGGCGGGATCACCACGCCCGGACACGCTTCCAGGAGGGTCACACCGTCGCACGTGGCGACCTGGCCGAAGAAGATGTTGCCCCGGCCGAACGTGCGAGATGCGGAGCGCTCGAGCACGTCGTGCTCCTCGCCCGTGAAGATGTCCCGGGCGCGAAACCCGTGCCCCGGGCGGCTGTGCACCACCTCATAGAAGCTGAACGGTGACGTGACGCAGGCCTGGAGGTACCGTCGCAGGAGGGGATCCAGCTTCGTGCCCCGTCGCTCGAGCAGCACGCTCGTGGGACTGCGGCCATGGAGCGACGCGTCCGCCACGCGCGTATCCGCCGGGTCGGGCGTCCAACGATGGAAGAACCAGGGCATGAAGACCGGTAAGTGGACCGAATCCGGATCGAACCCGGGGTCCGCGTCCTCCCAGAGAACGAACTCCGTCCACGCCTCGTCGAGCACATCCGGTCCATAGACCTCGCGGACGAACCGCATCATAGTGGTCGGGAACCCGTCCAGGGCCGCCCTCAGTCTGCGCCACACGAGCTCCTCGGGGGCCGGAACCTGCCGGCTCGGGGCACCGTGACAGTTCTTGTACTTGCTCCCGCTGCCGCAAGGGCACGGGTCGTTTCGGCCGACGCTCATACTCTACTCTGCGGCAGATGCCCGGCGTTGTCCAGCCAAGCGCAGGTAGCTCCAGGGCGGGGTGCTGTTCGGGCTGGCGCCGGCGCTGCCAGGCGCCGTCGGCCGCCACGTTTGTCGTAGAGGTCCCGGGCCTTGCTGCTCGCGACGTAGTCCGTCCACTCTTCCTCTGCCGCCTTCCGGCCCCATCGGTCGACCGCCGTCAGGAACGGGAAGAGGGCCGCCCAATAGTGCCAGGGCGGGATGGACGGGGCATCGCCGTGGGTTTCGAGGCGGTACGACTGGAGTACGCGCGCCCACGGTTTCGAGTCCACGTAGAACGACGAAGGCCGTCCCTCGATACGTCCCGACACTCCTGGAAGAGGTCCGGGCGCTGGACCCGGCGGCCCCTTCGACAGCGGCAGCATCCAGGACCAGGCGGCCATCATGCTCTACCCGGGCCGCGGTGCGACTGCACCCCGCGTCGCATACGTAGCGCTGAATCCGGGATTCCCCTCCTGCATCCACCCGGCTTTCCCGGTACGTTATCGCCACGGCGAAGCGCTCCGTCCCGGACGCCATCGGGTCGGAGCTCTACGATGAACGTATAGAACAGGGAGGACCTCCGTGGCCAGTCACGAGCCCCACAAGATCAAGACCGTCCGGCTGCTCTCGTTCCCGGACCTCGAGGAGCGGAAGAAGTACCTGACGGACGCGGGCTTCAACACGTTCCACCTGACCCCGTCGCAGCTGACATTCGACATGTGCTCGTACGCCACGGGCGCCATGAGCCAGGAGCAGCTGTCCGGGCAGTTCATCGGCGACGAGGCGTACGCCGGGGCCCGGAACTTCGAGGGGCTGCAGGACGCCGTACGGGAGGTGTTCGGCCACGGCTACCTCTGTCCGACCCACAATATCCTGGGCTCGGTGAAGCTGGTGGTTTCCACGATGGCGCCGGAGGGCTCCACGGTGCCCACCAACGCCCGGGAGCTCATCGACATCCTCGCGCCACGGGGACTGGACGCACCCTACGTCCGGGACACGAGCGAGGACGTGTTTACGGGCAACCCGGATGTGGCGCAGGTGGAGGCGGCCATCGCCGATGGCGCGGTGCCCTTCCTCCTGGTCCAGGCCTTCGCCGACGGGCAGCACCCGTTCTCGCTGGCCCGGCTCAAGGAGCTGCGCGGGATGGCCGACCGCGCCGGCGTGCGCCTGGTGGTGGACGGCTCCCGGATCGTAGAGAACGCGTGGTACATCCAGCGCTATGAGACGGGGCAGGCCGACCGGTCCATCGCCGCCATCGTGAAGGAGATCGCCAAGACGGCCCACGTCTTCCTCTTCGACGGTGGCCAGGATGCCAAGAGCAACACCGGGGGTCTGATCACCACCGACAATCCCGGGGACTTCGAGAAGTTCATGAACGAAGTCGTCGTCTATGAAGGGCTCCACACGTACGGCGGCATGGCGGGCCGCACCATGGAGGTGCTGGGTCGGGGCATCCGGGAGATGGTGGACGAGGACGAGGCCCACTGGGTCATGGCCCAGAACGAGGCGTTCACGCAGCGCCTGAAAGACGCCGGCGTGCCCCTGGAGCGGGGCTGCGACGGCGCCTACCTCCAGGCCGATCGCTTCCTGCCGCACGTCGAAGAGAACCACGTGGACACGCTGGCGGCGGCTCTCTACCTGGTGTCCGGAGCGCGGGCGGTGGCGCAGGGGCTGGTGGAGGGCAACGCGCTGCTGCCCGTGCAGGTGCCGCGCCTGTCCATGACCAACGACCAGCTGGAGCAGGTGGCCGACGCCATCATCCACCTCCACGGCCAGGCCGACGGGATCCACGGCCTCCAGACCGTGGAGAACGGGCGGTGGCGCGACCAGATGGCGTACCGCTGGGTCTTCCCGTCGCTCGACCCCTTCGAGCTGGACACGCTGCCGTACGAGATCCACACCATCGAACGGGTGGGCGTGCTGAGCCGGGAAGCCCGGGAGCAGGCCATGCGAACGGCGGGGTACAACACCTTTCTGCTCCGCTCCGCCGACGTGGCCATCGACCTCCTCACCGACTCGGGCACGACGGCCATGAGCTCCGACCAGTGGGCGGCGTACGAGGGCGTCCGGGCCGGCGCCGTCATGTCCGACGAGTACTTCGACATGGTGGACGCGCTCCAGGACGCGTTCGGGTACGAGTACATCATCCCCACGCACCAGGGCCGGGCCGCGGAGCACATCCTGAGCCAGACCCGGATCCAGCCCGGGCAGCTCGTGCCGGGCAACATGTACTTCACCACCACCAAGCTGCACCAGGAGATGGCCGGTGGCGTGTTCGCCGACGTCATCGTGGACGAGGCCCACGACCCCGAGAGCGATTTCCCGTGGAAGGGGAACATCGACCTGGAGAAGCTGGACGCGCTGGTACAGGAGCACGGCGCCGACCGGGTGGCCTACATCTCCTTCGAGCACGCGGTGAACATGGCTGGCGGGCAGCCCGTGTCCATGGACAACATGAAGGAGGTCTACGAGTACTGCTCCACCCGGGGCATCCCCGTCTTCTTCGACGCCACCCGGACCGTCGAGAACGCGTACATGATCCAGTGGAAGGACCCGGCCTACGCCGACACGCCGGTGAAGGACATCCTCCGGGAGATGATGCTCTATGGCGACGGCTGCACGGTGAGCGGGAAGAAGGACTTCCTCATCAACATCGGCGGTTGCCTGGCCTTCCGCGACAACGCCGAGTGGGCCGCCGAGGCCGAGGAGATGATCCGGGTCTACGAGGGCCATGTGAGCGACGGCGGACTGGCCACCGCCGACCTGGCGGCCATCGCGCGGGGCGTGGCGGAGATGACCGACGACCGGCACATCCGGGGCCGGGTGCAGCAGACCCAGCTCCTGGGCCGGCTTTTGCTCGAGGCCGGGATCCCCATCGTTACGCCCCCGGGGTCCCACGCCATCTTCCTCGATGCGAAGCGGTTCCTGCCCCACCTGGACCAGGACGAGTTCCCGGCCCAGCGGCTGGCCGCCGAGATCTACATCGAGTCGGGCGTGCGGACCATGGAGCGGGGCAACGTGTCCAAGGGGCGGAACCCCGGGACCGGCGAGAACTACCGGCCGCAGCTGGAGCTGGTGCGCCTCACGATCCCGCGGCGGGCGTACACCAACGACCACATGCGGGCCGTGGCCGACGCTGTCGTCCGGGTCTGGGAGCGCCGCGACGCCATCAAGGGTCTGCGGTTCGTTTACGAGCCGCAGAAGCTCCGCTTCTTCCAGGGTCGGTTCGAGTCGCTCTGACGGGAGCCGAACACGTGACGGTGGTACGAAGAGCCTGTCCGGTCATCGTGACGCTCCAGCAGGGCGACGACTCCGGGGTCGGTGCGGAGCCGTCACGCACTGGTCGCCGCTCCCCGGTGTCGAGCCCCGCTCTGCGCCGCCGGTCAGGTGGCCTGCCCCTCCGCCACCCGGCTCCACGCCCTGCTCATCACGTCGCCCGTGTCGAACACGTAGTCCTGGATCCGGACCACGCGGCCCCGCCGGAGCTCGATCACGGTGACGAGCTCCGCGCTGCCCTCGTCACCCTGCTTGTTGGTGACCTCGATGGCGCTCTCGACGGCCATGGTGTTGGTACCGGCGAGGGCGAACGAGCGGGCGAGCATGACCTCCTTCACGTCGAAGTGGACGATCGGGAACTGCTCGGCCCAGCGGTCGAAAAAATCCCGCACGGCCTCCCGCCCCCGGTGCGCGCCGCTGACGCCATCGATGTCGCCGGGGTAGATGAAGACGACATCGTCGTCGAAGTTCTGCATGAACGTGTCGAAGTCGTGGGCCTCCAGCGCCGCGAACCCGCGCCGCAGCTTCCGTCGGGCGATCCACGCGCCGATCATGGGGTGCCTCCCGGTACAGGTGGGAACCTCCAGCCGCCGGGGCGGACTCCGGACGGCCGACGATCCTCCGGAGAGATCGGGCGGGCAGGTACCGACAATACGCCATCGTCGGTCGGTGGTGCGCAACCATCTCGTCGCACGGGTGGGCGGAGCCCCCATCCGCGCGGCGGCCACGGCCGCGGACGGCACGTCCTCCGCACCCGCGGCGGACTGGCACGAAACCCCCGGGCGCTCGATACTTTGTTCCGTAGCATCCGCAACCGGGCGAGCCGGCCACTCAACCGTTCGAGCCCCTGACCCGCGGCGTCCCGGCTTCCGGTCGACTGCAGCCAGGAGGAGTCTCTTGTCCACCGACCCGCCAGAGGTCCGTCCAACCCGCCGTTCCGCCATCCGCGCCGCTGCGGCGGTCGTGCTCGCTCTCGCGGCCGCGTGCGCCGCATCGCCCGAGCTGGTCGAGCTGAGCGAATGGCGTGCGCCCGCCCTCCAGCCGTGCGAGACCCGCGAGCCGGAGGGTGATATCCATGCGCTCGTGGACTCGGCAGCGCTGGCCCATCGGATTGCCGGCCTGGGCCTGGCCGACGGGAGTCTGCTTCTGTCCGTGCTGGTGGACTCGGCGGCGGTGCAGCGGCTGCACCGCATCGAAACGTCGCTTCCTCCGGCGGACGCGGAACAGCTGGAGGATCTGATGACCGGAGCGATGGAGGATGGCCCGGGAGGGCCCGCGCACGGTCGGTTCCTGGCCCGGGTCCGCGACGGCGGGCTGGTCGATCTGCGGTTGGCGGCGTACCAGGGGTGTCGGCCCCGGTTGACGAACGCGCGAGTCCTGAGATGGAGGCTCGACCAGGTCGGCCAGCGGATCCGGAAGGAGGGGACGGCCGAGATCTGGATGTTCGTAGACACCGCCGGCCGGGTGGAAAAGGCGATGGTGGAGGAGTCAGCGGGGGAGGCCCTGGACACGGCTTTTGTCCGGGTCGCCCGCACCGCCAGGTTCCAACCGGCGCTCATAGACCGTCGCCCTTTGTCGGTCTGGGTCGCCATGAAGTTCGCCCTCGCGGACTCCACCGAATGGCCCCGTCCCGACCGTCAGCCGTGAGAGGTGGAGGTCGTTGCATCGACGGGAGCCGCCGCGTCCGACCCTTCCCACCGCTCCGGTGTAGCATCACCATTCCGCCAGCCAGGTGACGGCAGCCGCACCGGGTGCCTTCGGCAACGCCCCGACCGCCGCCTCGCCCGGCCCCTGGACTCTCGACTCTCGCTTCTCGACTCTTGAAATCCATCGTCGTCCGCAACGCCCGTCAGCACAACCTGAAGGGTATTGACCTCGACCTGCCCCACCGGAAGCTCATCGTGGTCACGGGCCCCAGCGGGAGCGGGAAGAGCTCGCTGGCGTTCGACACCATCTACGCCGAGGGTCAGCGTCGCTACGTGGAGAGCCTCTCTACGTACGCGAAGCAGTTCCTGGAGCGGATGGAGAAGCCGGCGGTGGACCGGGTCGAGGGGATCGCCCCGGCCGTCGCCATCGAGCAGAAGAACCCGACCAAGACCAGCCGGTCGACCGTCGGGACGGCCACGGAGGTCCACGACTACCTCCGGCTCCTCTGGGCCCGTGCCGGCGTCACAATCTGTCCGGAGTGCGGCGAGACCGTGGAGCCGGACACCGTGCAAAGCGCCACGGACGAGGTGCTTGCGCTGGAGGAGGGGACCCGCATCGTCGTCGCGTTCCCGCTCCCGCTGTCGGCGCGGGCCAGCCACGAGCGGGTGGTCGAGAACCTCCGGGAGATGGGCTTCGTCCGGGTGCTGGCCGGCGATGAGACGCTCATGCTCGATGAGCCCTCCGCCTCCGATCCAGGGGCGCTCGGCCACGACCTGTCCGACGAGGAGTCCGTGCTGGTGGTGGTCGATCGGCTGAAGGTCGATCCGGACGGCCAGGAGCGGCTGGCCGACTCGATCGGCACCGCCTTCGCGGAGGGGGAGGGCGAGTGCGTGGTCGTGATTTACGACGATCCCGCTCGAGTCTCGAACCTCGAATCCCGGATCTCGGAGGTGGCCGGCCGACCGGCGCTCCGATTCTCGGAGCGGTTTCGCTGCGAGACGCATCCGGACGTGCATTTCCTGGAGCCGACGCCGCGGCTCTTCAGCTTCAACAACCCGTACGGCAGCTGCGAGGAGTGCAAGGGGTTCGGCGCGGTCCTGGAGTACGACGAGGACCTGATCGTGCCGGTGAAGGAGCGGTCGCTCCGCGAGGGCGCCGTCGAGCCGTGGGAGGTGAAGCGGTACCGGAAGCGATACCGGACGAAGCTCCTCGACTTCGCCAGGCAGCGGGGCGTGGGCTTGGACGTGCCCTGGAACGAGCTGCCCGAGCGGTTCCGGCGCCACGTGATCCACGGCGTGAAGCGGAAGGAGAAGGGCCGGAGCTTCCAGGGCGTCATCCCGTTCCTGAGGAGTCGGGAGAAGAAGAAGTACAAGGCGTACATCCGGGTCTTCCTGCGGAAATACCAGATGGCCCGCACGTGCCCGGAGTGCGACGGGTACCGGCTCCGCCCCGAAGCGCTGTGCGTCCGCATCGGCGGCCGCCACATCGGCGAGATCGGTGTCCTGCGCATCGAGGAAGCCCGGGAGTGGTTCCAGGGCCTCCGCGACGCCGGCACAACCCGGGACGATCCCGGAGCCGGCCCGACTACCAGTACCACTGCCACTACCAAGCCAACGGCGTCCCACCACCTCCGGCAATCCGACCCGTCGGTCGCCGGCCCGATCCTGGAGGAGATCAACGATCGCCTCGAGTTCCTGGACGACGTTGGGCTCGGCTATCTGACCCTGGACCGCCAGACCCGGACGCTCTCGGGCGGCGAGACCCAGCGGATCACGCTGGCGAACTCGCTCGGCGCATCGCTCATGGACACCCTCTACGTCCTCGACGAGCCCACCATCGGCCTCCACGCACGGGACAACGACCGGCTGATCACGCTGCTGGAGAAGCTCCGGGACGCCGGCAACACCGTGCTCGTCGTGGAGCACGACCCGGCCGTGATCCAGCGCGCCGACCAGGTCGTGGAGCTCGGCCCCGCCAGCGGCGAGAAGGGCGGCCACGTCGTCTTCCAGGGCACGGTCGACGAGCTTCTGGCCCTCGCCGAAGATGCCGACGCACCGGACGGCGGCGCCGCGAATACCGACGACGCCGCGAAGAGAGAACGCGCCGGCGAGCAGGACTCCACCGACCCCGATGCCAGCCCCACCCCCACTGCCAACCCGTCGCCAACCGCGACGGCCCGCTACCTCGCCGGAGAGCTGGAGCCGCCGGAATCCCGGGAGCGGCCGGTGGACGGAAGAGCGCTCCGGATCGAGGGCGCGCGGCTCCACAACCTCGATGGCGTCGACGTAACGATCCCGCTCAACACACTGACCGTTGTCACGGGCGTCTCCGGCAGTGGCAAGTCGACGCTCGTGCACGATGTCCTCTTCCGCGCGCTGGAGCGGGAGCTGGAGGGCGAGCACTCGGCGAAGGAGCACCTGGGCGAAGCGGTCGGGTCGTACGAGCGGATCGAGGGCGTCGGGTTCATCGACGCCGTGGCGCTGGTCGACCAGAGCCCGATCGGCCGGACGCCGCGCTCGAACCCGGCCACGTACACGAAGGCGTTCGACTACGTCCGGAAGATCTTCGCCGACCAGCCGCTGTCGAAGGAGCGGGGGTACGACAAGGGCCGGTTCTCGTTCAACACCAAGGGCGGGCGGTGCGAGGAGTGCAGGGGCGATGGCGTGGTGGAGGTGGAGATGGTCTTCATGGCCGACGTCTACGTGCCGTGCGACGCGTGCGGCGGCGCCCGCTACTCGCCGGAGACGCTGGAGGTGAAGGTCAAGGGCAAGACCATCCGCGACGTGCTGGACATGACGGTGGACGAGGCGATCAAGTTCTTCATCCGGGAGGACCGCCTGGGCCGCACGCTCTGGCAGCTCCAGCAGGTCGGACTCGGCTACCTCCGGCTGGGGCAGGCCGCCCCGACGCTCTCGGGGGGCGAGGCGCAGCGGATGAAGATCGCCCGTGAGCTGGCCCGGGCGGGGAAGCGGAAGGGGAAGCGGCTCTATATCCTGGACGAGCCGACCACCGGCCTGTCGGGGCCCGAGGTCCACAAGCTGGTGAACGTGCTGCAGAAGCTCGTGGACGCGGGGCACACGGTGGTGGTCATCGAGCACAACCTGGACATGGTCCGTGCGGCCGACTGGATCATCGACCTGGGCCCGGAAGCGGGTCCCGGGGGCGGCACGATCGTGGCCGCGGGCCGACCGCGGGATGTCGCCGGGGTGCAGACCGGCCATACCGGCCGGTACCTGCGGGCGGTGCTGGAGGGCGGGACGGCCGCGAAGGCGGCGGTGGAGGAGTAGCCGCACGGGTCGCTCCGGACCGGGTCCGACTCTCACCGGCCGGTCTTTCCTTTCGGCGGCCTCTTCCCTACCCTGCCCCCGGTCAAGCGCGGCCGTCCGCCGGTCGATACTCTGAGAGAGGCACGCCGACAATCACCCGGAATCGATTCTCGTGCTCGACCTGACTGGCTACGCGTTCGATGTGGCGGCGGTCCCGTTCATGGTGGCCGCCATGATCGCGTTCGGTGTCGGTGCCGGGTTCATCCTCTACGAGCGCTTCACGCGGGCGAGCCAGTGGCTCTTCGGGGTGGCGCTGGTGGTGACGGCGTGGCTGCTCATGCTGGGGATGGTCCACCTGGCGGTGGAGCGGTCTCTCGCGGTGGCGTGGTTCGACCTGGTCCTGGCGATGATCCCGCTGACCGTGCCGCTGGTCTACGGGCTCGCGCTGGAGATGACGGGCCGGCGTCGGCGTCGGCTGCTGACCGGGCTCTGGATCGGCGCGGTCGCGCTGGCGCTGACGGCCGCCGGTCCGCTCCTGAGCGCCCTCTCGCGACTCCTGGCAGGCGACTACCTGTCGGGCGCGGCGGTGCTCGGCTGGATCTACGTGCTCTTCCTGGCGATGGCGCTCGCAGGGGTGGTTTTCGAGTTCGTGACCGCGTTCCGGTCGGCCGACTCCACACTCGAGCAGCGCCGGCACCTGACCATGATCTTCGCGGTGCTGGTGGCCGGACTGGGCTTCGCGGATTTCTTCGTTTCCAACGCGCCGGTGGGACTGACGCCGTTCGCCCTCACCGGCTCGCTGGTGATCATGGCGCTGGGCGGCGCCCGGCTCCGGGCTTTCTCCCTCTCGACGCGGTTCGGTACCGACGAGGTGCTCCGGGCCATCGGCGACGCGGTGCTGGTGTGCGACGCGACGGGGAACATCCGCGTCTCGAACGCGGCAGCCCGGCGGATGCTCGGCACCGGTCGCTCCGCGCTGTGGGGCTCCTCGATCGACCGGTGGCTGGACGACGCGTCGGATGTGCTGGAGCGGTCGGAGCAGACCCCGGTACGGGACCTCGAGATGACGCTGCGGGCCGCGGACGGCACGGCCATGACGGTCAGTGTCTCGATCGAGGCGATCCGGGCCGCGGGTCGTGCCGCGGGCGCGGTGATCGTGGCCCGGGACATCCGGAGCCGGCTGAAGGCGCAGCGGGAGCTGGAGGCGAGCCAGCGGCGCTATGCCTCGCTCTTCTGGCACAATCCGGCGCTGCTGTACGAGTTCGACCTGGACGGGCGAGTGGTGGCGGTCAACCCGGCGCTGGAGGAGATGCTCGGCATCAGAGGGGCGGAGGTCCGGGGGCGTCCGTTCAACGAGTTCGTCTCCGACGAGGACCAGGCGGACATGAAGAAGCTGGCGTCCGCGGTGCTGGCCGGGGAGGCCCGGGAGTACGAGGTGACGGTGCGAACGGCCCGCGGCGAGCGCCGCCGGATCCGCGGCGTCACGATCCCCATCTTCGAGGGACCGGACGTGGTGGGTGTGTTCGGCGTGGCGCTGGACGTGACCGAGGAGAGCCGGATCAAGCACGAGCTGGAGGTCCAGCGCCGCTACTTCGCCGACCTCTTCAACAGCTCGCCCGAGGGGATCGTGCTGGTCGACCCGGACACGGATGTGGTCCTCCGCGTGAACGAAGAATTCACCCGGATGTTCGGCTACACGAGCCGGGAGGCGCTCGGCCGGAGGCTGACCGACCTGATCGTCCCGGAGGATCGGACCGGGGAGGGGCCGGCGCTGAACCGGCAGGCCCGGTCGGAGGGTCGGATCCGGGTGGAGACGGTGCGACGGCGGAAGGATGGGAGCGCCGTGGACGTCTCGGTGCTGGCCCGCGAGCTCCGGATCCCGGGCGAGCCGCGGCAGCTGTACGGCGTCTATCGGGACATCACCCATCGGAAGGAGACGGAGCGGGCGCTCACGGCCCGGGAGGAGGAGCTCCGGCACGCCCAGCGCCTCGAGGCCGTGGGGAAGCTGGCCGGCGGGATCGCCCACGACTTCAACAATCTCCTCACGGTGATCAACGGCCAGGCCCGGTTCGCCCTCGACACCGTGCCCGGCGACTCCCCGGTCCGGTCCGAGCTCCGGGAGATCGAGCGGGCCGGCTCGCGGGCGGCGGCGCTCACGCAGCAGCTGCTGGCCTACAGCCGTCGGCAGCGGCTCCATCCCCGTGTCCTGGAGCTGAACGCCGTGGTCCGGGACCTCCAGGGGATGCTCCGCCGGCTGATCGGGGAGCACATCCAGATCGAGACGCGGCTCACCGACGAGGACGTCCGGGTGCGCGCGGACCGGGGCCAGCTCGAGCAGGTGGTCATCAACCTGGTCGTGAACGCGCGGGACGCCATGCCCGACGGCGGCACGCTTACGCTGACGACCGATCTCACGGACCTCACGGCCCGCGACCACCGGCTCGGCCCGTGGGAGATCGAGCCCGGCGAATACGTCCGGCTCCGGGTCGGCGATGACGGCGGCGGGATGAACCCGGAGACGCTGGAGCACGCGTTCGAGCCGTTCTTCACCACGAAGGAGCAGGGGAAGGGCACGGGGCTCGGGCTGTCCACCGTGTTCGGGATCGTGAAGCAGTCCGACGGGCACGTGGTGGCCCGGAGCGAGCCCGGCCGTGGGACGACCGTCGACGTGTTCCTCCCCCGTTCCGGTGCGACGCAGGCCGACCGGGACGCGGACCCTGTGGCCGTGCGCGAGCGGTGTCCCGGCGGGACCGTCCTGGTCGTGGAGGACGAGGAGGCCGTGCGGAAGCTGGCGGTGAAGGCGCTGGAGCGGGTGGGGTGCACGGTCCTGTCCGCTCCGGACGGGGTCCGCGCGCTCGACCTGGTCGATGCCCACGACGGGGAGATCCACCTGGTGGTCACCGATCTGGTCATGCCGGAGATGGGGGGACGGGAGCTGGCCGAAGAGCTCCAGCGGCGGCGTCCCGACCTGCCGGTCCTGTTCATGTCCGGCTACGACGACGCCATGGTCGACGAGGACGGCACCGGACCCGATTTCCTGGCCAAGCCGTTCACGCCGGCGAAGCTGGCGGAGCGGGTCGCGGCCGCCATGGCCCGGTAAGGCGCCGATCGGCTTGTAATCCGACCACGGGGCGCGTTATTCTGCCCTACCTTAATCCCGGGTCGAGGCAGCGACGTGCCAGCGCTGGATCCTTCATACGCCACCAACCCCATGGTCCTGCTGTACCTGGCGACGGCGATCCTCGTCGTTGGCCAGGGGTGGGGCGTCCTCCTCTTCGAACGGTTCTCCACCGCCAGCCGCCGGTTCCTGTTCCTCACGGGCATCGGTGCCGTCTGGCTCGTTATGCTCGGTCTGAGTCACGGCGCCGGTACCGTCGACGGCCAGCGGGTCTGGCTCCGGCTGGCGTACCTGGCCATCCCGCTCACAGTGCCGGGGCTCTACTGGCTGGCCGGCGCCATGACGGCGACGCGACCCCGCCCCTCCGCGTGGCTCCTCTGGGTGGTGGGCGGCGCCTTCACGGTGCTGAACGCCGCGACCCCGTGGCTGGTGGACGGGCTCCACACCCTTGCCGCGGACGGCCGGCTGGCCCCGGGTCACGGCTGGATCGCGCCGGTCTACCTGGGGCTGGAGGCTGTCGGCGTGGCGCTGACCTTCCGGCTCCTGCTGCGATCGCGTCGGGGCGCCTTCTCCGGCCAGGAGCGCCGCGAGAAAGTGGCCATGGCGGTCGCGGCGCTGCTCGGTTCCCTGTCGTTCCTCGACTACGGCCTGGCGGACGACCCGTTCCGGGCCGGGCTCCTCACGCCGCTCGCCATCCTCGGCGGTACGGCCGTGATCACGTTCGCGGCGCTCCGGTACCGGGTCTTCGCGCCCGCCCACGCCATCGCCACCGACGAGGTGCTCCGGGCCATGTCCGATGCCGTGCTGGTATGCGACGGCGTGGGAACGATCCGGGCCTCGAACCCTGCGGCCTTGCGGCTGCTGGATCGATCCGAGCAGGACCTGACCGGGAAGCCCGTGGGGTGGTTCGTGGGGATCTGGGAGAACGGCCGGTGGCGGCCGTGGAGGCCGCTCGGGGGCTCCGGGACCGAGGAGCTGGATCTCCGCGCCTCGTCCGGCGATCCGATCCGCGTCAGTGCATCGGTGGAGCCGATCCGGTTCGGCAGCCGGGCCGGCGGCGCGGTGATCGTGGCCCGCGACCTCCGTCAGCGACTGCGGACCGAGCGGGAGCTCGAGATCCAGCGCCGGTACTTCGCCGACCTCTTCGCCAGCTCGCCCGAAGGGCTCGTTCTGGTCGAGGCGGACACGGACCGGGTGCTCCGGGTCAACCAGGAGTTCACCCGGCTCTTCGGCTACACCGCGGAGGAGGCGGTGGGCGCCCGGCTCAGCGACCTGATCGTGCCGGAGGAGCAGCTGGAAGAGGCGGAGCAGCTGAACGATCGCGCTCGCACCGGCGGCCGGGTCCGTACCGAGACTCTGCGGCGCTGCAAGGACGGCTCGGTCGTGGAGGTCTCGGTGCTGGCCCGCACGCTGGAGATCCCGGGCGAGCCCGCCCAGCTCTACGGCGTGTATCGGGACATCACCGACCGGAAGGAGACGGAGCGCGCGCTGCAGGCACGGGAAGAGGAGCTGCGCCATACCCAGAAGCTGGAGGCCGTCGGGAAGCTGGCGGGGGGCGTCGCCCACGACTTCAACAACCTGCTGACGGTGATCAACGGCCACGCCCGCTTCGTTCTGGAGAAGGTGGAAGACAACTCGCAGCTGGTAGAGGATCTGGTCGAGATCGAGAAGGCGGGGACCCGGGCGGCGACGCTGACGCAGCAGCTGCTGGCGTACAGCCGACGCCAGGTCCTGCACCCCCGCGTCCTGGATCCGAACACCGTGATCCGGGAGCTCCGGGGGATGCTGCAGCGGCTCATCGGTGAGCATATCCGGGTCGAGACGCGACTCGCCGACGAGGAGATCCGGGTTCGCGTCGACCGGGGTCAGCTCGAGCAGGTCCTGATCAACCTCGTGGTCAATGCCCGGGACGCCATGCCCGACGGCGGCACGCTGAAGCTCGAGACGCACGCGCTCCGGCTCGCGGCGAGCGACGACCGGCTCGAGCGCTGGGAGCTGGAGCCCGGCGCCTACGTCCGTCTCCGGGTCTCCGACACCGGCACCGGGATGGATTCGGACACGCTGGCGCGGGCGTTCGATCCGTTCTTCACGACGAAGGAGCCCGGGAAGGGGACCGGACTGGGACTGGCCACCGTGTTCGGGATCGTGAAGCAGTCGGGCGGGCACGTCCGGGCCCGGAGCGTGACGGGTGCGGGCACGACCTTCGAGGTCGTGCTCCCACGGGTCGACGAGGCGCCGACCCCCGAAGCGACGACGCGCCCCCGGCGGAGGGAGGGGGAAGGGGCCGGGGGCACGGTTCTCGTCGTGGAGGACGAGTCGGCCGTACGCAGGCTCGCCGTGCGCATTCTGGAGCGGGACGGCTACCGGGTGCTGGCGGCCGAGAACGGGGCCCGGGCGCTGGAGGTGTTGGAGGCCCACGCGGGCGCCGTCGACCTGGTGCTCACGGACATGGTCATGCCCGAGATGGGCGGCGAGGAGCTGGCGTGGCACCTGAGCCGTCGCAGGCCCGGACTCCCCATCCTGTTCATGTCCGGCTACGACGACGCACTGCTCGACGAGGGCGGCGATGCCGGGGCCGAGTTCCTGCCCAAGCCGTTCACGCCGGCACTGCTTTCGGAACGGGTCGCCGAGAGTCTCGAGACGACCGCTTGAATTCCACCAGTGCCCGGGGTATTCTGCCACCACTTGCCGGGAACCTGGCCGATCCAACCGGAGCATCACCGATATGAAGCTACGCACCCTCTGGGCTGCCGCCCTCGGGCTCGGCGTCGCCATGGGCGCGAGCGCCCAGAGCACGCCGCCCATCGAATATGAGACATTCACGCTCGACAACGGGCTCCAGTTCATCGTGCACGAGGACCACTCGGTCCCGATCGTCCACGTCGAGGTCTGGTACGACGTGGGCAGCGCCCACGAGCCGGAGGGGCGGAGCGGGTTCGCTCATCTGTTCGAGCACATGATGTTCATCAACACCGAGAACCTCGAGCAGGGCGAGTTCGACCGGTACATCAACCGGGCGGGCGGCAACCTGAACGGGACGACGAACAAGGACCGGACGGCGTACTACGAGACGGTGCCCTCCAACTACGTGAACGTGGCGCTGTGGCTCGAGGCCGACCGGATGGCGAACCTCGTCGTGAACGAGGAGAACTTCGAGCGCGAGCGGGAGGTGGTGAAGGAGGAGCGTCGTCTGCGGGTGGACAACCAGCCGTACGGCCAGGCGATCATGACCATCGATACGCTGAGCCAGGACTGGGAGCCCTACCGCCATACCGTGATCGGGTCCATGGACGACCTGAACGCGGCCACCGCCGAAGACGCCCGCCAGTTCTACGAGCGGTTCTACGTCCCCAACAACGCCGCCGTGGTGGTGGCCGGTGACGTGACCGTCGACCAGATCCGGGACCTCGCGGAGGAGCATTTCGGTCCCATCGAGCGGGGCCCGGAGACGGCGGAGCTGCCACCGATGCCGGCGGCGCCCCGGACCGACGGCGAGCGGCGGGTCACCGTCGAGGACGACAAGGCCACGCTCCCGCTCTTCCTCTCGGCGTACACGATCCCCGCGGAAGGACACGCGGACCTGCCGGCCCTGGAGCTCATGGGCCGGATCCTCATGACCGGCGAGTCGAGCCGGATCAACCAGCGGCTGGTGAAGGAGGAGCGCGCCGCGCTCCAGATCTTCGGCGGCGCGTCCGCCGGGATGGGGCCGGGCACCGTCAGCGTGTTCGCGGTCCCGAACCAGGGGGTGGACGTGAGCCGCGTCGAGGCGCTCATCTGGGAGGAGCTGGAGCGGATCCGTGCGGAGGGCGTGACCGAGCGGGAGCTGGAGAAGGCCCGGAACCAGACACGGGCCGGCCTGATCCTGAGCCGTCAGCGGGTGAACTCGAAGGCCAGCCTGCTGCAGAGCTACCGCCGGCGGGGTGACATCTCGGAGGTCAACCGCGCGGTGGACGAGTACATGGAGGTCACCGTGGAGGACATCCAGCGGGTGGCCGAGACGTACCTGACGCCGGAGAACCGGACCGTGGTCATCGCGGTCCCCGCCGGCCCGTCGACATGAACGCAGCCAAGGGATTGAGGAGCCATACCATGAAGATCCAGAGAATCCTCCTCCCCGCCGCGCTGCTCCTGGCGGCGTGCGGCGGTTCGGAGACGATGCAGGCGCCGGCCCAGCCGGAGCCCGCCACGCAGACCGCCCAGCTCCCGGCCGAGCCGCCGGCGCCGCTGGCGGTCGAGGACGTGGACTTCCCCGAGTACACCGAGCGGACGCTCTCGAACGGCGCCCGTCTTCTGGTGGTCCGGAACACCGAGCAGCCGGTGGTGAGCATCCAGCTCCTGCTGCCCGGTGGGAACGCGGCCGATCCGGCCGGGATGGCCGGGCTGGCCAGCGTGACCGCGTCACAGATCGACAAGGGCACGGAGTCCATGACCGCCCGGGAGATCGCCGAGGCCGTGGACTTCATCGGCGCCCGCCTGGGCGCCGGTGCGTCCAGTGAATGGAGCAGTGTATCGTTGACGACCATCACCGACTTCCTCGATGACGGGCTCGGGCTCATGGCCGACGTGGTCCTGAACCCGACGTTCCCGACCGAGGAGCTGGAGACCGAGAAGCAGCGGCGGCTGAGCGGGCTCCGGCTCCAGAAGTCCCAGCCGGGTGCGCTGGCGGCGGAGGCGTTCACGCACGGCGTCTACGGTGACCACCCGTACGGCCGGACGGAGAGCGTGGAGAGCATCGAGGCCATCGGTGCCGAGGAGCTGGCGGACTACCACGCCCGGTACTACCGCCCGGATGGCGCCCTCTTCGTCGTGGCCGGTGATGTCGATGCCGACGCCATCGCCGGACGCCTCGAGGAAGCGTTCGGCGGGTGGACCGGCGCGCCGGAGACGACCGCGGATCGGGCTGCACCGCCCTCGCGGACGACCCGGAAGATGGTCTTCGTCCACAAGCCCGGCTCCGTGCAGGCCGTGATCCGCGTGGGCCACCTTCTGCCCAGCGCCACGGAGGCCGACTGGGTCACTCTCGATGTGGCCAACCAGATCCTGGGCTCCGGCTCCGCGCAGTTCAACGCGTGGATGATGGAGATCCTCCGCGATGAGAGGGGCTACACGTACGGCGCGTACAGCGGCATGAGCGAGCGCCGCGGCCCCGGCTACTTCATGATGACCGGCGAGTTCCGCAACGAGGTGGCCGACAGCTCGCTTATCATCATGCTCGACCTGGCCGAGCGGCTCCGGACCGGCGACATCCCCGCCGACGACCTGGAGGACGCGAAGCTCTACCTGACGGGCTCGTTCCCGCTGCGGATCGAGACGCCGCAGCAGGTGGCCGGGCAGGTCGCCAGCAACCGGCTCCTCGGCCGATCCGACAGCTACCTCGAGGAGTACCGCGGCCAGGTCGACCAGGTCACGACCGGGGACATCGCCCGGGTCACCGGCGAGCTGATCCGGCCCGGCCAGGCGCTCGTGGTCGTGGTCGGCGACGCCACGGAGGTGCTGGAGAAGGTCCGGCCGTTCGCCGACGAGGTCGAGGTCATCGATGCGGACGGCGAGCCGGTGGACGTCGAGGCGCTCATGGCCCGGGCGGAGGCCGGCGCGGGGATGGACTTCGACGCGTCGGAGCTCAGCCCGCAGCAGATGGAGTACGGGATCGTGTTCCAGGGGAACGAGGTCGGCACCATCGTCACCCGCTGGAACCCGGACGGCGAGGCGTTCGCCGTGGTGACCGAGCAGCAGCTCCCGGGGATGGCCGTGACCCAGACCACGGAGTTCGATGCCCTCACGTTCGATCCCGTGCGGATGACGATGGAGGCCGGCTCCATGGGCACGTTCGTCCTGGAGGTCGCCGACGGTCGGGCCACCGGCACGGGCTTCAACGCCCAGCAGGGGCCGCAGGACGTGGACGTGGAGCTGCCTGACGGGACCGCCCTGGAGGGCCAGCTGGACGTGGCGCTGGCGCTGGCCGACTACGAGAACGTGGCCGAGTTCACGCTCCGGATCCTGACCACCGGTGGCACCGTACAGCCGATGACGGCGTCCGTGGCGGGCGAGGAGACCGTCGAGGTGCCGGCCGGGTCGTTCGAGACCTACCGGATCGAGCTGCAGGGCCAGCAGGCCATGACCGTGTGGGTCACGAAGTCCGCGCCGCACATGGTGGTCAAGCGGGAGATCGCCGGCCAGCCGGTGTCCATCGTCCTCAAGTCGATGTAGTCGCGGCGGCCGAGCGGAGCCGGAGGCGGAATGCCCCGGGTCTCCATCCTGATGCCCTGCCGCGATGCGGCGGAGCACATCGATGCGGCCATCGCCTCGATCCGCGGACAGACGTTCGCGGACTTCGAGGTGGTGGCCGTCGATGATGGGTCGACCGACGGGACCTTCGACCGCCTCTGCGACTGGGCCGGGCGGGACGGCCGGGTCCGGCCGCTCCAGGGCCACGGCCGCGGGCTGGTGCCCTCGCTGGCCACGGCGCTGGCCACCGCACAGGGCGAGATCGTCGCACGGATGGACGCCGACGACATCGCGGCGCCGACCCGGCTCCAGAAGCAGGTGGCGCTGCTGGACGACGATCCCCGCATCGCGGCGTGCGGGACCGGCGTCATCTACTTCCCCGAGACCGCGGTCCGCGATGGCGCCCGGCGCTACGAGACGTGGATCAACGGGCTCGTCACCCACGACGAGATCGCCCGGGGCATCTTCGTCGAGTGCCCGATCCCGCATCCGACCCTCATGATCCGGCGGCACGTGCTCCTGGCCGTGGGCGGGTACCGGGAGCTGGGCTGGCCCGAGGACTACGATCTGGTTCTCCGCGTCTGGGCCGCGGGCTACCGGCTGGGGAAGGTGCCCGAGGTCCTGCTCCGATGGCGGGAGTACCCCGAGCGGGCCTCCCGGACGGATGCGCGCTATGGCGATGTGGAGTTCCGCCGGATCAAGATCTTCTTCCTTCAGCACACGCTCCTGGCTCCCGACCGCCACGCCGTGGTCTGGGGCGCCGGGCCCATCGGGAAGACCTTGGCCAGGGAGCTCGCCGACGCCGGGACCCGGATCGCCGCGTTCGTCGACGTCGACCCGAACAAGATCGGGCAGGAGATCCACGGCGCGCCCGTGATCCGGCCCGCCGAGGTGGGCGAGCTCGTCGAACGCTACGAGCCGCCGGGCGCCGATGGACCGACCCACCCGCTGGTCCTCGGCGCCGTGGGCCAGGAGGGCGCCCGCGAGGAGATCCGGGCCGAGTGTCGGCGGCAGGGGCTCACCGAGCTCGCGGACTTCGTGATGGTGGCGTAGGCGCGCAGCGCGGGCTCCGCCCGCGTCACTCCTCCGGCAGGACCCGGTCGAGGAACCGCTCCAGCGCCGTCCACACGTCCGGGTGCCCCATCAGCTCGCCATGCTCGGCGCGCACGGTGACCCGCTCGACCGACCCGCCCACCGCCCGGTCCGCCGCGGCCTGATAGACCGCCCGGCTCAACTCCGGCGGGATCACATCATCCCCGGCCCCGATCACGATCAGGACCGGGCCGCGCACGTCGTCCATCCGCGACCCGGCGTCCAGCCGGTCGGTACGCCAGCGGAGCGCCCGGTCCGGGAGCCACGGCGCGTGGTGGGCGAAGACGGCCGGCATGTCGGGGAACGGAGCGCCGACGACGAGACCCGCCGGCACGGCGGTCGACCCGGTCCGGCTGACTGGGCCACCGTCGACGTCGTTCTCGCCGGCGTCGTCGTTCTGCACCTCGAGCGCCAGTCGGGTCGCCACGGCCGAGCCCAGGGAATGTCCCATCAGGACGATCCGCCCGGGTGGTACAGCCTGCACCTCCACCATGTACCGCCACGCGGCCCGTGCGTCCCGGGCCAGACCCTCCTCCGACGCCCGACCCTCGCTGAGCCCGTAGCCGCGGTAGTCGAAGAGCAGGGCAGGGTACCCGAGGCGGGAGAGACGGTCGGCGATCCAGGCCCGGGTGGCCATGGTCTCGGCGTTCCCGTGGCAGTACAGGATCGCCCCGCGACCGTCCGCATTGCCGCGAGCCGGCGACGCCGGCACCCACCAGGCGTGGACCCGGACCCCGTCCTCGGCCTGGAGCCAGACTTCCTCGCCGTGCGGCAGCCCATGCGACGCCGGGTCCGACCGGTCGGGCGCGAGTGTGCCGCCCGGGTAGATCAGGCGGTGCCGGGCCACGGGCCAGAGCACCACGAGCAGCACGGCCACCGCCGCGACGACCGCCATGCCGATGGCCACCCGCTCCCAGCTCATGCGCGCCGTCCCTCCCGGTTCACGGCTCGGGCGATCCGATGACGGGCGTGAGGAGCCCGCCGTCGGTCGGACCGCTAATTCCGTGAGGCGAGGGTCGTCTCCGCGGACATCTCCTCGCCGTCCCGGAGCCACTCGATCACCACGGTGTCACCGGGCTCGTGGGCGCGGAGCGCGTCCGTGAGCCCGTAGAGGTCGGCCACCTCCATCCCGCCCAGCGCGACGATGATGTCGCCCTGCTGCAGCCCGGCCTGGTCGGCGGGCGAACCCTCGCGGACACCTCCCAGCAGCACGCCGAACTCGACGGGGCTGAAGTCGGGGATCGTGCCCAGGTAGGCGCCGTACCCGGGTGTCGCCGCTTCGTCGTCCTCGGACCGCTCGGGCGCGCCCACATCCGGGATCACGGCGAGCCGCTCCCTCGTGCCCACGTCGCGGGCCAGGTCGGCCACCACGTCGGCGACCGTCTCGATCCCCTCGACGTCGATGAGGTGCCAGTCGTCCTCGGCCCGGTGGTACTCGGAATGGGTGTTCGTGAAGAAGTGGAGGACGGGGATGTCCCGCATGTAGAACGACGTCTGGTCGCTGGCCCCGTAGCCGTCCGGGACGTAGCTGACGTCGGTGATTCCGGCGGCCTCGAGCGCCGGCGGGACGATCGTCTCCCACTCCTCCGCCGTGCCCGTGCCGTAGACGACGAGCCCGTTCTGACTCAGCCGGCCGACCATGTCCATGTTGAGCATGGCGACCACGTCCTCCACCGGCACCGTCGGGTGGTTCACCCAGTGGGCCGAGCCCAGCAGCCCGCTCTCCTCGCCCGTGAACGCCATGAAGAGGACCGGTCGCTCCGGACGCGGACCCACCGCCAGCCGCTCCGCCACCGCCAGCAGCGCGGCCACGCCGCTGGCGTTGTCGTCCGCGCCGTTGTGGACGGCGGGCTCCTCCGACAGCGAGCCCATCCCGCCCATGCCGAGGTGGTCGAAATGGGCGCCGATGACGATGTACTCACCCGCCCGATCCCGGCTCGTGCCGGGCAGGATCCCGAGAACGTTCCGACCGGTCCCGCCCGGGGCGTGGGGGTTCACCGCGCTCCGGAGCGGCACCTGCTGGAAGTAGCTGGCCTCCTCGCCGCCGGGGGCGAGGCCCAGCCGCTGGAAGGCGTAGGCGATGTACTCGGCCGCGCACGCGGCGCCGGCCGTGCCGGCGAGCCGGCCCTCCAGTCCGTCGTCGGAGAGGTAGCGGCCGCTGTAGTCGGCCAGCCGCTGGCCCACCTCGTCCGGGTCGAACGCGGGGCACGCCACCGTGTCGGCCGCGGGCTCCGGGACGTCGACACCGGCCGCGGCGTGGGCCCGGGCGGCCTCGGTGGACATCCCGCCTTCCTGCGGGAAGACGGGCGCGCTGAGCTCCATCGGCGCCGGGTCGTCGACCCACCCGGCCAGGTAGACGTTCGTCTCGCCCTCTACATCGCCGCCGCGGTTCGAGGCGAAGACGAAGCTCGTCGGGTCCGCCGGGCTCCACATGGGGAAGCCGTCGAAGTCCGGGTGCACGGTCACCCGCTCGAGGCCGGAGCCGTCCACCCCGATCAGGTACAGGTCGAAGTCACGGCCCGTGGGGTCGTGCATGTTCGAGCTGAAGATGATCTTCTCGCCCGACGGGTGGAAGAACGGCCCGAAGTTGGCCGCGCCGTTGTTCGTCACCCTCGCCTTGTTCGAGCCGTCGGCGTCCATGACCCAGATATCCAGCTGACGCGGCCGGATCAGCCCGCGGGCCAGCAGCCGCTGATAGTCCTCCACGGCCGCCGGGTCCTCCGGGTGGTGCGCACGGTAGACGATCTTCGAGCCGTCCGGGCTGAAGAACGGACCGCCGTCGTAGCCCGTATCGTGGGTCAGCCGCTGCACGTTCGACCCGTCCGTGTCCATCGTGTAGATCTCCAGGTCGCCGGTCTCCGCCGATGTGAAGACGATGGTCTCGCCATCCGGCGACAGCGTGGCCTCCGCGTCGTAGACGTCGGACCCGTAGATCTTCGTCAGATCCTCGCCCTCGTCCGTGGCCGTGTAGATGTCGTAGTCGTACAGCGCCCAGACGTAGCCCATGGAGTAGTCCGGTGGGGCCGGACAGGCCTCCGCTACCTCGTGCGTCGAGCTGTACACGATCCGCTCACCGCCCGCATGGAAGTAGCCGCACGTCGTGCGACCCTCGCCCGTGCTGACCCGTTCCAGGTTCTGGCCGTCCAGCCCCATGATGAACTGCTGGTCGCACTCCGTGACCCCCGGCAGCGTGGCCTGGAAGATCAGCCGGTCGCCGTCGGGCGAGAAGTACGCCTCGGCGTTCTGCCCCTCGTCCGTCAGGCGACGCAGCTCCGTCAGCCGCGGCTCCCGCTCATTGCCCGCGTACGCGATCCCGCCCGGCGGGACCATGGGGTCGACGGGCACCGCACCGCCGGACGCGCACCCGGCGAGGAGGACGAAGGTCAGGGCGAGGAGCGGAAAGCGGATGTTCATCGACGTCGGCCTCGGTCTCTGGGTGTCGGGTTGATCGGCCCGGCCGTGTGCACGGAGCGCGCCGGACCCCAAGTGTCGGGGAAGGGCAAGGAAGCGTCAAGAAGAGCGCTCGATCCCGTCCACGTGGGCCCGTGCTCGAGCTGACTACCCGCGACCCTTCCCTCCTCGGGGGTTATGGGTCTCGCACAGGCACATGCACATGCACACGACTATGCCGTCATGTCTTCCGACTCGCGTGCCTCCAGTGAGCGCAGGAGCCCGATCAGCATTGCCACGACCGATCCGAGGATCTCCTTCGGCTCCGCGGTACGAGATTCGTCGATCAGACCATAGTCCACGAGTTCATCGAGCACGGCGGCGCATTCCGTGGCCGATCCCCGGGCAATGTGGTAGTAGTGAGCCTTGTCCTTCACCGTCCACTTGCCACTTCCTTCGGCCAGATTCCGGGTGATCGATTTGGCCGCTCGTTTCAACTGATCTTTCGAGTCGGCGTGACCGCGTGGAACCTCCTGCAGGAGTCTCGCGATTGCGCGGTTGAAACGGCGGGCGGCCTGGTACACGTCCAGTCGCTCGTGATCGAAATGGGCGTTCACAGATCCTCCAGGGCATGGGTGGACCCCGACCATGCCACCGGATCGCGGGCATGCACATGGCCGTTTGGGACTGAATCCCCCTGTGCGTGTGCCTGTGCCTGTGCCTGACCCCTGACCCCGAATACGGCTCCGCCCTGAAACAAGACCCGGTCCGAGCCACGACTCCAGCCTCGTCCGTCGTCTCCGTCTCGCTCACACGCGCGCCCGCACACCTGCGGACCCTTCCGCGCCTTGGGGTGTACCACGTTCCGGGCCTCGCAAACGCCCCCGCGAACACGTAATTTCAAGGGTTGATCGGCCGCTCGGCCGGGGCCCTCACCGTTCCCACAGGAAAGCGATATCCCGATGGACAATCCGGAGACCCCGGAACTGCAGTCGAAGGTCATGCCGCGTCTGATCGAGGAGGAGATGCGGGAGTCCTTCCTGGACTACTCCATGAGCGTGATCGTGCAGCGGGCGCTGCCCGACGTGCGCGACGGGCTCAAGCCGGTGCACCGGCGGATCCTGTACGCCATGAGCGACCTCGGGCTGGGTCCGACACGGCCGTACAAGAAGTCGGCGAACGTGGTCGGCGAGGTGCTCGGCAAGTACCACCCGCACGGCGACAGCGCGGTCTACGACGCCATGGTCCGGATGGTCCAGGACTTCTCGCTCCGCTATCCGCTGGTGGACGGGCAGGGCAACTTCGGGAGCATCGATGGCGACAACGCCGCGGCCTACCGGTACACCGAGGCCCGGCTCATGGCCATCGCCCAGGAGCTGCTGGCGGACATCGACAAGGAGACCGTCGCGTTCACCGACACGTTCGACAATCAGCGGCAGGAGCCCCAGGTCCTGCCGTCGATGCTGCCGAACCTGCTGGTCAACGGCGCGTCCGGGATCGCGGTGGGGATGGCCACGAACATCCCGCCCCACAACCTCCGGGAGGTCGTGGCGGCCACCCGCCACCTGATCGATGATCCGGAGGCCACGGTCAATGACCTCATGGCCCATGTCCAGGGCCCCGACTTCCCGACAGCCGGCTTCATCTACGGCCGGGACGGGATCCGGGAGGCGTACGAGACGGGTCGCGGTCGACTGGTGATGCGGGCGAAGGCCGAGGTCGAGGAGCACGAGGACGGCGCCGACCGGATCATCATCACCGAGATCCCCTACCAGGTGAACAAGAGCCGCCTGATCGAGCAGATCGCGGCGCTGGTCCGGGAGAAGAAGGTCACCGACATCCGGGACCTGCGGGACGAGAGCGACCGGGACGGGATGCGGATCGTCGTGGAGCTGAAGCGCGACGCGATCCCGTACATCGTGCTGAACCAGCTCTTCAAGCACACCCAGATGCAGAGCACGTTCGGCGTCATCATGCTGGCGCTGGACAAGGGCGTGCCCCGGGTCATGAACCTCAAGCAGATGCTCGGCCACTTCATCGAGCACCGGCACGAGGTGGTGGTCCGGCGGAGCGAGTACGACCTGCGGAAGGCGAAGGACCGGGAGCACATCCTCCAGGGGCTCAAGGTCGCCGTCGACAACATCGACCGGGTCGTGGAGATCATCCGTGCGTCGAGCGACACGGAGGAAGCCCGCAGCTCGCTCATGGAGGAGTTCGAGCTGAGCGAGACGCAGGCCCGTGCGATCCTGGACATGCGGCTGGCGCGGCTGACCGGCCTCGAGATCGAGAAGCTGCAGGAGGAGATCGAGGAGGTCCGGGCCACGATCGAGGACCTGGAGGACATCCTCGGCGATCAGGACCGGCGCTACCGGATCATCAAGGAAGAGCTGGAGACCCTGGCCGAGAAGTACGGCGATGACCGCCGCACCCGGATCGAGGGCGAGACCAGCGACCTGAGCATCGAGGACCTGATCCCCGATGAGCCGATGGTCGTCACGCTCTCCCACACCGGCTACGTGAAGCGGCTGCCGGTGGACACGTACCGCACGCAGCGCCGGGGCGGCCGGGGGCTGGTGGGGATGAAGACGAAGGACGACGACTGGGTCGAGCACCTCTTCGTAGCGAACACCCACGACTACCTCATGGTCTTCACCCGCCGGGGCCAGTGCTACTGGCTGAAGGTGCACCAGATCCCGGAGGCCAGCCGGGCGGCCCGGGGCAAGCCGATCGTCAACCTGCTGAACATCGACCACGACGAGGAGGTCGCGTCCGTGGTGCCGGTCCGGGAGTTCAGCGAGGACCTGAACCTCATGTTCGCCACCCGGAAGGGCACGGTGAAGAAGAGCGCGCTGAGCGACTACCAGCATATCCGGGTGACCGGCGTCAACGCCATCAACGTCGACGAAGGCGACGAGCTGATCGACGTCCGGGTCACGTCGGGCGACGACGAGGTGGTCCTGGCCACCCACGAGGGGATGGCGATCCGGTTCCACGAGGGGGACGTCCGGCAGATGGGCCGGGCCACTCGCGGAGTGCGGGGGATCCGTCTCGCCGAGGGGAAGGACGACTACGTGGTGGCCATGGTGATCCGTCGGGCCGGGCCGGCGCTCGAGGACGAGGAGGGCGAGCCCATCGAGCCCACGCTCCTGGTGGTCAGCGAGAAGGGGATGGGCAAGCGCAGCCTGATCGACGCCTACAGGCTCCAGGGCCGGGGCGGGAAGGGCGTGATCAACCTGAACATCACGGCGAAGACCGGGAAGGTCGTGGCGGTGAAGGGCGTGAACCCCGCCGATGAGGTGGTCATGATCACCCGGAACGGCGTGGTCAACCGGCAGTCGGTGGCCGATATCCGCGTCATCGGCCGGAACACCCAGGGCGTCCGGCTGATCAACCTGGACAAGGGCGACGAGGTCATGGACGTGGCGCGGCTGCAGCCGGAGGAGGAGACCGACGAGGAGCTGGACGAGCTCACCGGCGAGGAGCTTACCGGCGAGGAGGTGACGACGGTGGACGCCGGGGCGACGCCGGGCGAGCAGCCCGCGGGCGCGGAGGTCGAGACGGACGAGCCCGGATCGTGACCGGCCCGGCCGTGGACCAGCTCGTCGCCGTCGACAGCATCCGACGTGCGGCGGCCGGGCTCGAGGGCGTGGCGGTGCGCACGCCACTGCTCCCGGCGCCGTGGCTGACCGAGGAGCTTGGGTCCGGGCTCGAGATCCGGCTCAAGTGCGAGTCGTTCCAGCCCATCGGCGCGTTCAAGCTCCGGGGCGCCTACACCATGGTGGCGCGCCTCACGGACGAGGAGCGGGCCCGGGGCGTCGTGACGTACTCCAGCGGGAACCACGCCCAGGCCGTCGCGTTCGCGGCCCGGGCGTTCGGGATCGACGCGGTCATCGTCATGCCCGAGAACGCGCCGCCCATCAAGGTGGAGGGGACGAAGCGGCTGGGCGCAGAGGTCATCATGCGGGGCACGACATCGCTGGCCCGGCGGGAGAAGGCCGAGGAGGTCCAGGCGGAGCGCGGGCTGACCATGATCCCGCCGTTCGACCACCCGGACATCATCGCCGGGCAGGGCACCATAGGCCTCGAGATCCTCGAGGACTGGCCGGAGGTCGGGAGCATTGTCGTGCCCATCGGCGGGGGCGGTATGATCAGCGGTGTAGCGGCGTACGTGAAGCGGGTGCGCCCCGACGTGACGGTGATCGGCGTGGAGCCGGAAGGCGCGCCGGCCATGCGCCGCTCCCTCGATGCCGGCGAGCTCATCACCCTCGATCGGATCGACAGCATCGCCGATGGCCTCGTTCCCGTCCGGCCCGGCGACCTGACCTTCGCGCATACCCGGGCGCTGGCCGACGACGTGGTCCTGGTCGGCGACCACGCGATCCGCGAAGCGGCCCGCCGCCTCTTCCTGCGCGGCAAGCTCGTGGTCGAGTACTCCGGTGCGGCCACCGTTGCGGCGCTCCGATCCGGACTGGATGTGCCGGGCCCGGTGGCCGCCGTGGTCTCCGGTGGCAACATCGATCCGTCGGTGATTCCGGAGCTGCTGGCGCCGATCTGATGGGTTGCAGCCGGCCTCGAAGTGCCCCCGAACCCCGCGACAAACGCATGAGACGACTCCTGGAGCTGACTGTGCTGGCCGCCGCTCTGGCGGCCTGCTCGCCCGCCACGCCCGACGCGCCCTCACCGCTGCCCGAGCCGGACGTGGAGCCGGGGCCGTACAGCGTGATCCTCGTCATCGGCGATGGCACAGGCCTCGGGTACTGGAGTGCCGCCCGCCTCTCTTTCCCGTCGGTGGCCATCGATGAGATGCCGGTGGTCGGGCTGGTCGGCACCACGTCCTCGAACAGCTACATCACCGACAGCGCGGCGGGCGCGACCGCGTTCGCCACGGGCGTGAAGACGTACAACCACGCCATTGGGGTCGGCCCCGACACGGCCAGGCTGGAGACGGTGCTGGAGGTGGCTGAGGGGCAGGGAATGGCAACGGGGCTCGTCGTCACGTCCGCCATCACCCACGCCACGCCCGCGGCGTTCGCCGCCCACGTGCCCGATCGGTACATGTACTTCGCGATCGCGTCGCAGCTGGCCGCCAGCGGCCCGGATGTCATGATCGGTGGCGGTCGCCGGTTCTTCGAGGCCGCGGAGCGGCCCGACAGCGCGGACCTGCTGGCCGCGCTGGCCGAGGAGGCCACCGTCGTGGACTCTGCGGCGGCGCTCCGGGATCTGGACCCGTCGCAGGTGGACCGGCTCGTGGCGTTCATTGCGGAGGAGGACCCCGCCCGCGCCTCCGACCGACCGCTGACGCTCGCGGAGATGACGGAGACCGCACTGGAGATCCTGCAGCGGGATGAGGACGGCTTCTTCCTCATGGTCGAGGCTTCCCAGGTGGACTGGGTCGGTGAGGAGAACGCACCGCTGCCCGAACTGCTCGCCGAGCTCTACGACCTCGACGGCGCGGTCCGTGCCGCCATGGCGTTCCAGGAGCGGCGGCCCAACACGCTCCTCGTGGTCACAGCCGACCATGACACCGGCGGGCTGGCGCTCCACTACGACAGCACGGGCGTCTTCCGGGCCCACTACACCACGGTCGGGCACACGGCGGGACTGGTCCCGCTCTTCGCCCGCGGGCCCGGCTCCGACGCGCTGGGCGGGACCCGGGAGAACGACGAGGTGGGCCGGATCCTCCTCGAGCTGATCCGGGGAGATGGGCCGGCCGCGAACTGACCACGGAGCCGATATGCCGGAGCTTGTCATACTGACCACCAGTCTCGTGCAGGAGGGCGGTGGGCATCGCCAGCCCCAGGTGGTCGTCTACGCGAACTACATCCGGAGCCTGAGCCGGGTGGGTCTGACCGCCGTCCTGGCGACGCCCGCCCACGATGCCGACGAGATCGAGGCGCTCGTCGGTGCGTCCTCGGGACTCGTCCTCAGCGGCGGCGAGGACATCGAGCCCCGCCGGTACGGCGAGGAGCCGATCCCGGGCCTCTACGACGTGAACCCCGTCCGGGACACCATGGAGTGGCGGGCTGTTGATGCGGCGCTCGAGAAGGGGATCCCCATTTTCGGGATCTGCAGGGGCATGCAGCTGCTGAACGTCTACTTCGGCGGCACGCTGTACCAGGACCTGCCGACCCAGTACGACGAAACGGTGGGCCACTACCAGTCGGCGCCGTGGGGCGAGCATCACCACCAGGCCCGGTGCGTGGAGGGGACCCGGCTCCATGAGGCGCTCGCCGCGTGCGAGCCGATCCGGATCAACTCCTTCCACCACCAGGCGGTCCGGGACCTGGCGCCCACGCTCCGGTGCACGGCCCAGGCGGAGGACGGCCTGATCGAGGGCGTCGAGTCCACCGAGCACGACTGGGTGGTGGGCGTCCAGTGGCACCCGGAGCGCCACGAGGCCGAGGCTTCTGCCGACGACCCGAACATCCGGGTGATGGAAGCGTTCGCCGATCGGGTCCGGGCGTGGCGACCCGCCGGGGCCCGACCGTGAGCGCCATCACCGATGTGCCGGGGATCCGGGTCGGTCACGCCGGTGACGACGACGCCCGGACCGGGTGCACCGTGGTCCTCGGCCCGTTCCGGGCCGCCCACGACGCCCGGGGCGCAGCGACCGGGACCCGGGAGCTGGCCACCGCGTCGCCGCACCACCTGGTCCCCCGGATCGACGCGATCCTGCTGACTGGCGGCTCGGCCTTCGGCCTGGCCGCGGCCGATGGTGTCATGGCGTGGCTCGAGGAACAGGGTGAGCCGTTCGGCTTCGACACCGGCGTCGCCCGGGTGCCCATCGTCCCCGCCGCCGTGATCTTCGACCTCGACAACGGGGTCGACCGCCGGCCGGACGCGGCCATGGGCCGGGCCGCCTGCGAGGTCGCCGGGACCGAGGTGGCCGAGGGCGCCGTGGGCGCCGGTACCGGCGCGACCGTCGGGACGGGCCGGGGGCCGGGGGAGGCCATGCCCGGGGGCGTGGGGACGGCGGCCGTCGTCGGCTCGGGCTGGACCGTGGGCGCGCTGGTCGTGGTCAACGCGCTGGGTGATGTCCTCGACAGCCACGGCCGGATCATCGCCGGGACACGCGGTCCCGATGGCGCGTTCCTCGACTCGGCCCGCCTCGCCAGGGAGGCCGGGAGCACGCCGGCGCCGGGAACGAACACCACGCTCTGTGTCGTGGCCACCGACGCGCCACTGGACCGGATGGGACTGGCGGCGCTGGCCCGTGCGGGCTCCACCGGGATGGCCCGGCGCATCTCGCCCGCCCACACACCCTTCGATGGCGACGTGGTCTTCGCCGTGTCCAACGCGGGCGAGCCCCGGCCCGGCGCGCCCGAGCAGGTGCTGGCGCTCAGCGCGCTGGCCGCCGAGGCCGTCGCCGAGGCCATCGAGCGGGCGGTGTCCCCATGACCCGGCTCGTCCTCTTCGATATCGATGGAACGCTGGTCAACACCCGGGGCGCCGGGTCCCGCTCCGTTCGGGAGGCGCTGCTCGAGGTGTACGGCCGGACGGGCCCCATCGACAGCTACGACTTCCACGGTCGGACCGACCCCCAGATCGTCCGGGAGCTCATGCGCATGGCCGGCCTCGAGGACGACGAGATCGACGCCGGCATGGACGCCCTCTGGGAGCTCTACCTCGAGCGGCTGGAGCAGGAGCTGGAGGAACCGGGCACGCCCACCGAGGTGCTCCCCGGCGTTCCCGAGCTCCTGGACGCGCTCCACGAGACCGAGGACGACCTCGTAGCCCTGCTCACCGGCAACATCGAGCCCGGGGCCGAGCTCAAGCTCTCCGCCGTCGACCTCTGGCACCGATTCGACTTCGGCGCCTACGGCAGCGACCACGAGCGCCGCGATCAGCTCCCGGCCGTCGCCGTCGCCCGGGCGCGCGAGGCGACCGGCCTGGAGTTCGACGGCCGCAACGTCGTCATCATCGGGGACACGCCCTTCGATGTGGAGTGCGGCCGGGCGCTCGGCGTCTGGGCGGTCGCCGTGGCCACCGGCAAGCACTCCGTGCCCGAGCTCGAGGCCGCCGGCGCCGATGTCGTGCTCCACGACCTCGCCGACACGCAGCGCGCGCTCCGGGCCATCACCGCCGGAACGGCCTCCGCCGACCGGTGAGCGGTGGGCCGGGCGCCCCCAGCCCTTGTACCGCCCCGCGATCGCCGTCATCTTCTGCGGGGCGGAGGTACTATGAAGGCCTTCGTAGATTGACGGATCGGCGGAACCGAACACCTGAGAACAGGAGCCGGAGCACGTGGCGCAGAGTCAGCGGAAAGGGAAGACGGGCGGTCAGGGGGGCGGGAACACCGCGTTCTACGCCGTGCTGGGAGTGATCGTGGTGGCCGGTGCGCTGGGCATCGGCTACGCGCTCATGGGGAGCAGTGGCTCGGCGGCGACGGAGCTGGTGGAGATGGACGTGGCCAGTGTCCGTGAGCTGTACGACCGCGCGGTCCCGGTCCGACTGGGCGCGGACGACGCGCCGGTGAAGATCGTGGAGTTCGCCGACTTCCAGTGTCCGGCGTGCGGTGACTTCTCGCTGCAGGTCCGGCCGACGATCGTGAACCAGTACGTCGAGGCGGGGCAGGTCCAGCTGATCTTCTACGACTTCCCACTGGTCAGTATCCACGACAAGTCGGTGCTCGCGGCCCGGGCGGCCCGCTGCGGCGGGGAGCAGGCGCTGCCCAGCGCGCCCCACGGCGCGTACTGGACGTACCACGACAAGCTCTTCCAGGAGCAGGGCAGCTGGGCCTACAAGCAGGGCTCGGTGGTGGGTGACTTCGTGGATTACGCCGGTCAGGTGGGGCTGGACACCGGCGAGTTCGAGGCGTGTCTGAAGAGCGATCGGTACGCGGACGTGGTGACGGCCAACCGTCGGCTCGGCGACCAGCTCCGGATCAACAGCACGCCCACGATCCTGGTGAACAACCGGCGGGTCCAGGACTGGCGGCCGATCCAGCTGGCCCGGGTGATCGAGGAAGAGCTGGCGAACGCGGCCGAGGGCACGGCCGGCCAGTGACCCGGGGGAACCGGATGGTAGTGGCGGCGCTGGCGCTGATCGGCGTCTTCATTGCCGCCTACCTCTTCCTGTACAAGGTCGGGGCCTTCGGGAGCATCGCCTGCGGGACCGGCGGGTGCGAAACCGTCCAGAACTCGCCGTGGGCGTACTTCCTGGGCATCCCCGTGGCAGCGTGGGGGCTGGTCGGCTACATCGCCATCTTCGTGAGTGCGTTCCTGGGGACCCGGCCGTCGTTCGCCGACCGGCGCTGGACCTCGTGGACGCTGCTGCTGTTCACCGGTCTGGCCTTCCTCTTCTCGATCTACCTGAGCGTGCTGGAGGAGCTCGTGATCCACGCCTGGTGCCAGTGGTGCATCGCCTCGGCCGTGGTCTCGACGCTGGCGTTCGGGTTCGCGCTGCCGGAGGTCTCGAGGCTCCGTCGGGCCGGGAGTCGCTAGCTTCCGCCTTCGAGTGCGCTGTCCAGCGTCTCGCTCCACTGCTCCACGGTCTCGACGCCGACGACACGGTCGATGACCTCCTGGTCGCGCATGATGATGAACGTCGGGGTGCCGGAGATGCCCGCGCTCACGGCCGAGCTGAAGTCCTGGAGGATCAGCGACGCGACCTCGTCCTCCATCGTGCATCTGCGGAAGGCGTCATCGGGGATGCCGAGGTCGGCGGCGTACTGCGCGAAGCGTGCGTCCGGGTCGTCGGACTCGGCCCACTCCTCCTGCTTCTCGAAGAGCCGGTCGTGCATGGGCCAGAACTGATCGCCGGCCACACCGGCGCACAGTGCGGCCTCGGCCGCGTGCCAGGCGAGCGGGTGGTTCGGGAGCGGCAGGTTGACGAAGACCCACTGGACCCGGCCGGGCTCGACGTACTTCTCGTCGATCGCCGGCGCGATCTCGGCCGCGAACCGGGCGCAGTAGGGGCACTGGAAGTCGGCGATCTCGAAGATGACCACCGTGGCGTCCTCGCCGCCCTTGGCCCGGCTCTCCAGCGCCCGGTCCAGCGCGCTGGCCGTCACCGGCGACTGGGCCGTGGCCGGCGACGTCACTATCGCGAGGAGCAGGGCGGCGCCCGCCGCGAGGCGGGAGTGCGTACGGGTCTTCTGCATCGTGCCTCCGGTACCGGTCGTTCGATGATCTCGATCCTGTGGCTGCTCCCCCGTACACCGGCGGCCCCCGGGGAGTGCCGTGTGCCCGGGACCGCCATCCTCCTGACCGTCGCGTGCGCCCGTGCGCCCCGCCCCGCGCTGGCGGTCAGCCCGTCCGGGCCGCGACGGCGCGCGCCCGGGCCAGCGGCCACGCATCGACGATCGCGGGCGGCCACCGACCGGCCCGGGTGCTCTCGACGAGTCGGTTCGCCTCCAGCTCCGCTCGGCCGGCCGTGGCCCGGTCGACCCACTCCCGGGCGGTCGCGTCCCGCAGCTCGTCACGGTCCAGGACGCGGACGCGGCCGTCCGGGTCCAGGAAGATGTCGAGGAAGAGGTCGGTGGTCCGCCAGACGTCCGAGTCCCGGGCCTCGATCCCGGCCCGATCGGCGTCGTTCGGGGTGCCGGGAGGCGGGGGGTCGGCCTCCAGCTCCACCGGTGTCAGGATGTTGGCGTAGCAGCCGGTGAAGGTGCCATCGGCGGTGTGGAACCGGCCGATGTCGTGGTGTACGCCGGGAAAGGTGAACCAGACCACCGGCGCGCCCGGCTCCAGGATCGTACGGTCAGCCACCACCATGGGCCCCTCGACCCCCGCGGCGGGCATGAGTGTGACCAGCCCGTCACGGCCTTCGTACACCAGTATCTGGTGGAAGACCTCCTCCCGGTCCGGCGGCCGCTGGTAGCGGATCCGGACCGGACGCGGCACCGGGCGCGGCACGCGGTTCGTCAGTCGTAGAACCCTTCGCCCGCGTCGGCCTTCCGCAGGAGCAGCTCGGCCGGTGCGTAGCGGGCGCCGAATTCCCGTTCGAACGACTCGAGCTTGGCCACGAGGGTCCGGACGCCCAGCGAGTCGGCGTAGCGGAGGAGTCCGCCCCGGAACGGCGGGAAGCCCGTACCGGTGATCATGGCCAGGTCCACGTCGCCCGGCGACCTGGCGATCCCTTCATCCAGGATTCGGGCCGCCTCGTTGATCATCGGCAGGACGCACCGGTCCACGACCTCCCGCTGCGGCAGCGAGGTCCGGGCGTCGCCGATGACCGACCCCAGCTCGTCGTAGATCGTCGGGTCGGGGTGCTGCTCCTTGCCATCCTCGTAGACGTAGAACCCGCTCTCGTTCTTCTTCCCGAGCCGGTCCGACTCGTCGCCGAGCTTCACCAGCGCGGGCGCCGACGCCATACGGTCCGGGTACGCGTCCTCCATGGTCTGGCCTGCGTGGCGGGCGATGTCGAGCCCGACCTCGTCCAGCAGCCGGAACGGGCCCATGGGCATGCCGAAGTCCTTGAGCGCTTCGTCCACCTCGGCGATGGACGCGCCGGCACCCAGCAGGAAGCCCGCTTCGTTCAGGTACGGCGTCAGGATCCGGTTGACCAGGAACCCCGGCCCGTCGTTCACCAGGACCGGCTTCTTGCCGAGCTCCACCGCCACGTCGAACACGGTGGCCGCGGCCTCGTCGCTGGTCTTCTCGCCCCGGATCACCTCCACCAGCGGCATCTTGTGGACCGGGTTGAAGAAGTGCATCCCGGCAAAGTTCTCCGGCCGCTCCAGCCCGCTCGCCATCTCGGTGATGGAGAGCGACGACGTGTTGGAGGTGAGCACGGCGTCGTCGCCGACCTCGGCTTCCATCTCCTTCAGCACGCTCTTCTTCACGTCCATCCGCTCGACCACGGCCTCGATGACGAGCCCGACCGTGCCGAACCCGCTGTAGTCCAGCGACGGCGAGATGACGTCCATGTACCGGTCGGCCTCCCGGCGGTCGAGCTTGTGCTTGCTCACCAGCTTGTCGAACATCGAGCGCGCGTGCTGGAGCCCTTCCGAGAGGGCCTCCTTCTCGATGTCCTTCAGCCGGACCTGGAAGTCCCTGTACGCCAGCAGCTGCGCGATCCCGCCGCCCATGACGCCGGCGCCCAGCACGCCGACCCGTTTCACCGCCCGCGGCTCCGCGTCCGGGCCGCCCTTCCTGGCGCCCTCCATGAGGTGGTAGACGTGGATGAGGTTCTTGGACTCGTCGGTGACGATGAGCGCGCCCAGCGCGCGGGCCTCGATGGCCAGCGCCTCCTCCAGCGACGTGCCCGCCGACTCCTTCATGACCTCCAGCGCCTTCAGCGGCGCCGGGTACTTCCCCTTCGTGTTCTTCATGACCTGCTTGCGGGCCTGCCTGAAGATCACGGCCCGGCCCGCCGGCGTCGCCTCGGCCAGCCGCTGGGCCAGCCCCGGCTTCGTGCGGGACGGCGGCGACCCCCCGTCGGCCAGCTCCCGTGCGATCTCCTCCGCCCGGTCGTACAGCGCGCCCTGGTGCATCCGCTCGTGGATCACCCCGATCTTCGACGCCTTCCGCGGGCTCACGGACTTCCCGGCCAGGATGATGTCCAGTGCGGCCGGGAGCCCGACGAGGCGCGGGAGCCGGGTTGTGCCGCCGAAGCCCGGCAGGATCCCGAGCTTGATCTCGGGCAGCCCGATCTCCGTGTCGTCCCGGTCCGATGCGATCCTCACGTCGCACGCCAGGATCAGTTCCGTCCCGCCGCCCAGGCACCTGCCGTCCACCGCGGCCACCGTCGGGATCTCCAGGGCGTGGAGCCGCTGGAACACTGCCTGTCCCTGGGCCGCCTTCGCCTCGCCCTCCGATGGGTCGGTGATCCCCTCGATCTCGCCGACATCGGCGCCGGCGATGAAGGTGCCGTCCTTGCCGCTCCGGACGATGAGCGCCCGGGCCCGGCCGGCCGCGGCCGCCTCTTCGACCTCGCCCAGGAGCCCGTCGAGCCGCTCCATGATCGGCGTGGAGAGGATGTTGACCTTCTTCTCCGGGTTGTCGAAAACGATCCAGGCGACGCCGTCGCTCTCGATCTCGAGCGTCAGCGCCGCCTGGGCCGTCGTGCTGGTCTGCTCAGGCACGATTGCCTCACATCTGCTGGCGAACCTCTGCGTTGTCCTCGGTCAGCTCGACCTGCACCGTCTCACCACCGTTGACCTCGATCGGGATGTTCCAGTACAGCTCATCGAACGGCCGCTCATAGCGGGCGTTGACCCACCACTCGCCCGATTCGACCCCGGTGAAGCGGGCCACGCCCTGGGCACCGGTGGTGTCCCAGCGCGCCTCGAGGCCCAGCTGCTCGTGGCGGGCGTCGAAGATGGAGTCGACGGACGCGAACGCCTCGTCAGCCCAGTTCTGCCGGGCGATCGTGATCTCGCGGGACTGGGTGTTCAGCCGCTGCTGGAGGGTCTGGAACTCGTTGAACGCCGAGTCGGACCGCTCCTCGAGGACATTGACTTCGCTCTCCATGTCGTTGAAGTCCTGGAAGAGGGTGTAGTACTCGCCGGAGCTCTGGTCCATCCCTTCCATGCGGTTCGAGATCGCCATCAGGCTGTCCCGCAGCAGACCCCAGCGCGATTCGGCCTCCCGCCAGGTCCGCTGGGCTTCGATGACCCGTTCCTGGAGGTCGAAGATCGAGTCGGGGATCTCCGGCTCGGGCCGCGGGAACGCCCGGGACAGGGAATCGAAGACAGCATCGCGGTCGAAGGGGATCAGGCGGACGGGAAGGGAGCTCAGCGCCATGGTCTCGGTCGCGTCCTCGCCCGTCGCCTGCTCCAGCTGGGCGGTGACCGTGACGTCTCCACGTCCGCAGGCCGCCAGGCTCCAGGCGGCGCCGGCGGTCGCCAGCAACAGCACCACTCGTCTCATGATCTGTTCTCTCGGCAAGGTGAATCTCGGAAGGATTTCAAACTAGGCTTTGCTCCGGCGGGGATCAAGGCTCCGCAGCGCCTCGCGCCGACCGCGGTCCTACGACGGTCCGGGCGGGGGCGCCGAGGGCTGCGGCGGCCCTCCGGAGCCGGTCCGGTCCGACCTCCGAATCGGGCCACGGCCGCGGGGTCCGACCGAGCGCGAGCGCCAGGGCCATGGCGGCCGACCGGGCCTCGGGCGCGGCGAGCTGCTGGAGCCTGATGCCGCGGTACCGGCGGGCCACCCGCTCGTACAGCGCATCCGCCACGTCGCCCCGGGCGGCCCGCTCAACGAGTGTCTCGATCCGATCCGCGTACGCCTGCGCGGCGTCCGGGGTCGTGATCGCCCGGATCACCAGCGCCCCGCCGCCGCCGTGCAGCTCCAGCTCGTGGCCGGCCGTGAACGACTCCGGCCGATCCACCCCCGGGCCGATGGCGTCGGTGACCACGGCGCCCACGAGCCGCGCGGCCTCCAGGTCCATTTCCGGGCCGAACGGGAACGCCACCGCCACCCACGCCGTTACGGTGTTCCGCTCGACGAAGCGCCGGCCGCCGGACACCGCCCGCGGGGCCGGGAGTCGGGGTCGCGGCCCGGCCGGGATCCGGTCGGTGAGCATCGTCTCCACGGTCTGGCCGCCGGCCGGGACGATGGCCGCGATATGGGCGAGGTGGGGGGCGAACCGTCGGGCGGCCGCGCGGATGTCGGTCAGGTCGAAGAAGGCGAGTGTCTCGGGTACGCCGCACGCGGGCCCGAGCCACCCGGAGCTCAGCGAGTCGGCGTAGAGCACGTGTCGGACGGCGAGCCGGGCCTGCCATGCCGGGCTGGCCTGGTCGAGGGCCAGCGACCGTGCGAGTCGGACGCGCGCCCGCTGCAGCGCTCCCTGCGTCGGCGCGGGCCGGAAGAGCCCGTCGAGGAACGTCTCCAGCGCGGCGGCCCGGGCATCTCCGGGCGCCAGCAGCGTGAACGTGAACGCGGCCGGCCCGCACGTGACGCCGGCACGGGCGCCCAGCGAGTCCAGCGCGGGCCGTACAGCCTCGAGCACGGTCATGGCGCTGAGGACCGTCAGCCCCTCGGTCCCGGGCAGCTCCCACGCACTGCCGGGCACGACGACCGACGCAGCCAGCGCTGTCGCTTCGGGGTCGACCACCACCGCCACCCGCGTCGACGCCTCGGGGGAGGGGGGCGGAGGCGCCGGCGCCGGTCCGCACGCTGCGACGGCGACGCCCACCCAGACCGCTGTCAACACTCCGACGCCGGGACCGGCCCTCGCGCCGATATCCGGCCGCGTATTCACCCGACCCCGGGGCCTCATCGCGCTTCCGCCACGATGGCCGGCGTGCCCAGCACCCGGTCCAGGAGCGACCGGACGGCCGCCACGTCCACGACCGCCACACGGCGGAGGTATGCCTCCGGGTCGATGGGCAGGGCGACGCCCGCGCCAGCCCCGGACTCCCCGGCCCGTCGCCCGCCACCCGCCCGGCCGCCGAGCCGCCCGATCGCCTCCGCCTTGCCCAGCGCCGTGCGGACCTCCAGCAGGAACCGGTGGCGCACGGCGGACCGGGCGGCGGCCACTGCATCGGGACCGGTCAGGGCTGCGGCCTCGGCCACGAGACGGCGGAGGTAGCGATGGACGTCGTCGGTCTCGAGCTCGCTCGAGTCCCGGACGGCCAGGTCGGTGATCCCCGCCGCGGCGCGCACCGCCGAGTCGCCCGGGGTTACCGCGCCCACGAGGACCAGGGCCGGTGTCGGCTCGTACCACGCCTCCACGGTGCCGTGCCGGAGCGCCGACCGCTCCAGACGCCCGTGCACCAGCTCGGCGGTCACGGCAAGGACGGCCGGGTCGGCCTCCACGGGGAACGCGATCCCGCCCCACTCCCGATGCGCCTGGGGCCGTGCGGAGACCGCGGCGGAGTCGGGGGCGGGCAGCTCCGCACCCGGGTCGCCGGCCGGCCAGTCGGCGAACGCGGAGCGGAGCACAGCGGTCGGGATCGGGCCCACCACAACCACCCCGAGGCGCGTCGGGTCGTAGAGCCGTCCGCGGAGCCGTCGGATGGTCTCGGGGGTCAGCTGCCCCGCCGCGAAGCCCCGGGGAGCGGGCCCGCCGTACAGACCGTGCTGGAGGAGTCGCCGAACCCGGGGCTCCGGCTGCTCCAGTCGGGCGAGCACCCGGTCCTCGGCCCGGGCCCGGGCCCTCGAGACGGCCACGCGGGAGAGATCCGGCTCGCCCGTGGCCCGACGCAGCAGCAGGACCAGGGCATCGAAGGCCGCAGCGGGGCCGCTCACGGCGATGACCGCTCGGCCGTCCTCGTGACGGAGCTCGAGCCGTGCGCCGAACCGTCGGGCCGTGGCCTCTGCCGCGGGACGCGCGAGCTCCTGCAGCAGCTCCACCGCACCCTCCGGGAGGCCGGTCGGCACCGGTGCCGAGAGACGGATCGCAACCAGCGGCGTCGCCTGCGAGTGCACCCGGACCGCCGGACCGCCGACCGGCTCCACGCGCGACGTGGCCAGCGGCGACTGGGCCCCGAGCGCCGTCGTCGGGAGCGGGAGCACGAAGAGGGACGCCGCGATGAGGGCCGACGTGAGGCGGGCGGAACCGAGACGGGCGGAACCGAGGTGGATCGGACGCAGGCGGGCGCCACCGCCGTGTGCCGCGCCGGCGCCGTGAGCGGAAGACGCCCCGGGAGGGGCCTGATCCCTCCCGGGGCGTCGCGGTGTCACTGGGTGCTGCAGCCCGGTACTAGAAGCGGAGCACGTCCGACAGCACGAACTCGTCCGGATCCGTCGCGCGGCCGTTCACGAGCACTTCGTAGTGGATGCTCGGGCTGGTGACCAGGCCGGTCGAGCCGACCTCGGCCAGCTTCTGCCACCGCTCCACCGTCTGCCCCCGCCGGACCACTAGGCTCTCCTTCGCGAGGTGGGCGTAGCGGGTGATGACACCCTCGCCGTGGTCGATGTCCACCATGTAGCCGAAGTCGCCGCCGCTGTTGCCGGCATAGATCACACGGCCCTTGGCCGCCGCGACGACCGGCGTGCCCCGCCGCGCCACGATATCGAGCCCCTCGTGGGGACGCCGCACGTTCAGGATGGGGTGCAGCCGGTCACGGGAGAACCCGCTGCTGACATAGCTCGGCTCCTCGCCGGTCGGCAGGATCGACGGCGTCCGCTCCCAGACATCCACCTGCTCGGCCATGGCGTCCGTCGCCTCGGCCCAGCTCGCGGAGAGCAGTTCGGCACGACGGATCAGTGTGGTCAGATCCTCGGTGGTGCCGAACGTGAGCTCGGCCAGCGACCGGTCCACTTCCCAGAGCTCGCCCTCTTCGACGGTCCGCGAGCCGGGACCACCGATACCGGCCAGCTTCACGTCCTCGTCCAGCGGCTCCAGGTTGGCCAGCAGCCGGTACCGCTCATCCTTCTGCGACAGCTCCCCCAGCGTCGTCTCCAGCGACGACATCTCCTGGCGGATCTCGCCGATCTCCTCCACCAGCAGCGAATTGGCCTCCGCCAGCCGCTCGGCCTCCTGACGCTGACTCTCCTGCAGGAGGAAGCCCACGGAGAAGGCGGCCATCAGTACGAACACCACGGCTACGGCCCCGAGACCGATGTACAGACGCCGCTCCGAGAGCCGGTACTGCTTGACTCCCGCACGGTCGTCCGGGACGACCATCAGTGTCCAGTGACGGCGTTTTGGCATACGTGAGACGGAGTTCGGTGAATCGCCCTCAGCCGACCGGCCTTCGCGACCAGCGGCTACGATAGGGGCTCCATTCCGCGACCGTCAAGATCGCGGCGTGCGTGCAACAGGCTGCAAGCGGCATTCCCAAACACCGATGAGAAGGCTCAAGTTGATTACCACCAACGACTTACGCCGACTTTTCAGCGGTCGTGACCGCGCCGGAATCGAGATGAAAGTCGCAAATCCTTCTGCCGACCGGAAGCTATTTCCGGTCGGGTCGCGGGAAGAGCACGTCGCCCCGATCCACGGTGTGGTCGGCCAGATCGAGCTCCGCCACCTCGTCGAGGAGCGGCACGGCGTCGAGCCCGAGCGACCGGGCGAGGCGCGCCATCTTGTCCGGCATGAACGGCTGGAGCAGAGTGGCGAGGGCGGCGAGTCCGCGGGCGAGGGCGGCGAGGGTGGCATCGAGCGCGTCGCTCTGGCCGGGGTCCTTGGCCTGGGCCCAGGGCGCGCGCTCCTCGACGAACGCGTTGGCCGCGCTGGTGAGCTCCATGGCGGTAGCGATCCCCTGGTGCAGGAGGTCGGCGTCCATGGCGGCGCGGTACCGGACGAGGGTGTCGGGGATCCGCTCGTCCAGCGAGGTCGTTCCGCCGGACGGGATGATCCCGTCGCGATAGCGCTCGATCATGGAGAGGCTGCGGTTCGCCAGGTTGCCGAGGTCGTTGGCGAGCTCGGCGGTATAGACGTCGTCGAAGCGCTCCCAGGCGAAGTCGCCATCGCCGTCCCACGGGATGTCGCGGAGCAGGTAGTAGCGGAGCGCGTCCGGGCCGTGGCGCTCGATGGCCTCGTCGAGACTGACGGTGACGCCGGCCGACTTGGACATCTTCCCGCCGCCGAAGTTGATGAACCCGTGGGCCCAGACGGTCCCGGGCAGCTCGAGCCCGGCGCTCATGAGGAACGCGGGCCAGTAGATGCAGTGGAAGCGGGTAATGTCCTTCCCGATGACGTGGTAGTCGGCGGGCCAGTAGCGGACGTAGCTCTCGTCGGGGAAGCCGGTGGCCGAGAGGTAGTTGGAGAGCGCCTCGAGCCAGACGTAGATGACGTGGTCGGGGTCGTCGGGCCAGGGCACGCCCCACGGCAGTCGGCCGCGGGAGACGGAGATGTCGTCGAGGCCGCCCTCGATCACGCGCCGGACCTCGTTGCGCCGGGTCTCGGGCTGGACGAACTCCGGTCGCTCATCGAGCAGGTCGAGGAGCCGGTCCTGGTAGCGGGAGAGGCGGAAGAACCAGTTCTCCTCCTCCATCCACTGGAGCTCGCGGTTCGGGTGCAGGGGGCAGAAGAGTCCGGCAGCCCGCTGGGCGCCGGACCCGCTGGCCACGTGCTCGCTCACGGCCTGGCGGGCCTCGAGCTCGTCCTCGGTCTTGTACGCCTCGCACCCGACGCAGTAGTAGCCGGCGTAGGTGTCGGTGTAGAGGTCGCCGGCGTCCTGGATCCGGCGGACGATTTCCTGGGCGGCCTTCCGGTGTCGGTCCTCGGTGGTCCGGAGGAAGTCGTCGTTCGCGATATGGAGCCGGTCCCAGGCGGCCCGGAACTCGTCGGCCAGCTCGTCGACCCACGCCTGCGGGCTGATCCCCCGCTCCTCGGCGCTCTGGAGCACCTTCTGACCGTGCTCGTCCATCCCGATGACGTAATGCACGTCCTGGCCCTTCCGGCGCCGGTACCGTGCCATGGCGTCGCCACCGATCTTCTCCAGGGCGTGGCCCATGTGGGGCTGGCCGTTGGCGTAGTCGATGGCGGTGGTGATGTAGAAGGTCTGCTTCTCCTTCACGCTTCGCCGTCCGTTCCCCCGTGGGTGTCGTTTCGGTCCGCGGACCGCTTCCTGCCGAGGGGCGACTCCTCCTCCACCTCGGACTTGAGCTCGGCGAGCGGCACGTTGCGGCGCTCGCCGTCCTCGCCCTTGAGCATGACGCGTTCCCGCCAGATGTCAACAACGATGACCCGCTCCCGGCCCCGGGCGGTGTTGAGCCACTTGCCCTCGCGGGGGAACCGCTTGCGCGCCTCCACGTACGCCGCGTGCTCGTACGTCAGGCAGCACATGAGCCGGCCGCAGCAGCCGGAGATCTGGGCAGGGTTCAGCGACAGCCGCTGGTCCTTGGCCAGCTGGAGGCTCACGGGCTTCAGCTCACGGAGCCAGGTGGAGCAGCACAGCTCCCGACCGCACCGGCCCACACCGCCGAGCAGCGCGGCCTCGTCCCGGACACCGATCTGCTTCAGCTCGATCCGGGTCCGGAACGTCCGGGCCAGGTCCTTGACCAGCTCCCGGAAGTCCACCCGCCGGTCGGCCGTGAAGTAGATGGTCAGCTTGTTCCGGTCGAACTGCCACTCGGCCTCGCTCACCTTCATCTTGAGCTCGTGCTTCTGGACCTTCTCCCGCGTGACGCGCCGGACCCGGGGCTCATCGGCGCGGAGCGCCATTGCCCGGTTGATCTCCTCCTCCCGGGCCGTCCGCAGCACCCGCTTCGTGGGCGTGGGCGCCGCGCACCCCGTGGAGCAGCCCGTGCACTTCCGCTCGGCGATGGCGCCGGCCGCCGTCACACGGCCCAGGTCCTCGCCCCGGTCGGCCTCGACGATCACGTGCGCGTCCACGGGGGCGATCTCGCCGTCCGCGGCGAAATAGTCCCTGCGGTTGCCCTTGAAGCTGATCTCGACGATGTGCACGCTGCGGCCTCCCCGTGTCCGTCAGTCCGTGACGGTCTCCGTCCCGCCCGGCTCCTGCCACTCGCCCATGGCCTCGAACTTCGCCCAGCGGGCCTCCCGACGCGCCTGCGGGTCCAGGTCGACGAGCTCGTCGAGGTGGCGGGTCAGGGCGTCCTTGAGCGCGGCCGCCGCGCCCTCCCAGTCCGCGTGGGCGCCGCCCGCGGGCTCCTCGATGACCTCGTCGACCACGCCGAGCTGGTTCAGGTCGGGTGCGGTCAGCTTGAGCGCCTCGGCGGCCTGGTCCTTGGCGTCCGCGGTCTTCCACAGGATCGCAGCGCAGCCCTCGGCGGTGATGACGCTGTAGATCGCGTTCTCGAACATGAGGATCCGGTCGGTGACGCCCAGCGCCAGCGCGCCGCCGCTCCCCCCCTCGCCGATGACCACGGAGATCGTCGGCGCATTCAGCCCGGCCATCTCCCGGAGATTGCGGGCGATGGCTTCGGCCTGGCCGCGCTCCTCGGCGCCCATCCCGGGGTAGGCGCCCGGGGTGTCGATCAGGGTGATGATGGGGCGGCCGAACTTCTCGGCCTGGTGCATGAGCCGGAGCGCCTTGCGGTACCCCTCGGGGTGCGGCATCCCGAAGTTGCGGTGCAGGTTCTCCTTCATGTCCCGCCCACGCTGGTGGCCGATGACCATGACGCTCCGACCGTCGAGGCGGGCCCAGCCGCCGACGATGGACTCGTCGTCGCGGTAGAGCCGGTCGCCGTGCATCTCGAGGAAGTCGTCGAAGACACGCTCCAGGTAGTCCAGCGTGAACGGTCGGTCCTGGTGCCGCGCCAGCTGCACCCGCTCCATGGCGGACAGCGACTCGTAGGCGTCCTGCTTCATGTCGTTCAACTTGGACTCCAGTGTTGCGATCTCCGACGAGACATCGAGGCCGTGGCTGCCGGCCATGTCCCGGAGCCGGTCGATCTGCTCCTCCAGCTCCTGGATGCCCCGCTCGATGTCGAGACTCGATGATGCCATTACGTCCGCCCCTGCGCCCGGACGAGCCGGACACGGTCCGGCCCGAACAGCTCCTTCAGCTCACTCATCAGCTCCGGCGACGGCTGCACCTTCAGGCTCCGGGACCGGAACCGGGTCGGGCCCTTCCGGCCGTTCCCGGCGCCGTTCCCGCCCGCGTTCCCCGACCTGTGGCCGGGGTCGCGCGGGTCGCCGTTCACCAGTGTCACGTAGAACGGCGCCTCGCCGGGGCTCCCCTTGAGCACTGCCGTGGCCGCATCGATCCGGTCCAGCGGCTCGCCGCGGCGGAGGCGGATCTCCACCCCCACGGAGCCGGCCTGGCGCACGTCCGCCAGCGGGATCGCCTCGTCGAGGAAGATCGGCGGGTCCTCCTCGTCCCGATCCCGGCCGGAGACCTGGCCCCGGATCAGCACCGCGGCGTCCTGCTGCAGCACCTCGCTGTATCTCTCCCAGACTTCGCCGAAGGCCAGGACCGTGGCGGTGCCGTGGAAGTCCTCCACGGTGATCCGGCCCCACTCCTGGCCGTTCCGCTTCGAGATCTGGCGGCTCACGGCCGTGACCACGCACGGCAGCTCCACGTTCCGGTCGCGGTGCTCCGGGAGCGTCGCGGACGTCACGCCGCTGAACAGCGCCATCTCGTCGCCGAACTTCTCCAGCGGGTGGCCGCTGATGAAGAACCCGAGGACCTCCTTCTCCCGGGCCAGCCGCTCCGCTTCCGGCCACTCCGGCACGTCCGGCAGCGACGGCGCTTCCCGGACCGTCTGCGCGCCGCCGCCGACATCGAAGAGCGAGCCCTGCCCGCTCTCCGCGTCCGCCTGCCGGAGCTGCGCCTCGCCCACCGTCTGCTCCAGCCCGGCCATGAGCTGCGACCGGTGGCCGAAGGAATCGCACGCGCCGGCCGCGATCAGCGCCTCCAGCGCCCGCTTGCCCACGGCCTTCAGGTCGACCCTCGTGGCCAGGTCGAAGAGCGACTCGAACGCGCCCTCCTCCCGGGCCTCGAGGATGCTCCGGACCGCACCCTCGCCCACTCCCCGGCACGCACCCATCCCGAAGCGGATGGTGGTGTCGCTCACCGGCGTGAACTTCCAGCCGCTCTCGTTGACGTCCGGGGGCAGGACCTCGATGCCGTTCTCGTGGCCGGGGACGTGCCGCGACATCTCCCGGCACTCGGCAATGTACTTTACCACGTCGTCGGTCTTGTCTACAACCGAGGACAGGAGTGCCGCCATGAACTCGGCGGGGTGGTGGACCTTGAGCCACGCCGTCTGGTAGCTGAGCAGCGCGTAGGCCACCGAGTGGGCCCGGTTGAACCCGTAGCGGCCGAAGGTCTCGATCTGCTCGGCGATCTCCCGGGCGGTGCGCCGCTCGGCGCCCCGCTCGACGGCGCGGCCGATGAACTTCTCGATCTGCCGGGCGATGAGCTCGGCGTCCTTCTTCCCCATGGCCTTCCGCATCACGTCGGCCTCGGCCAGCGTGAAGCCCGCCAGGACCTGGGCGATCCGCATCACCTGCTCCTGGTAGACGATGACGCCGTAGGTCGGCGACAGGACCTCCTCGAGCGACTCGTGGGGGTAGCGGACCGGCTCGTGGCCGAGCTTCCGGCGGATGTAGACATCGGTCATCCCGCTGTCCAGCGGTCCCGGTCGGATCAGCGCGTTGGTGGCGACCAGGTCCTCGAACCGGTCGGCGCGCATGGCCCGCAGCTTGTCCGTGGCCAGACTCGACTCGAACTGGAAGACACCGCTGGTCCCGCCGTGGGCCAGCATCTCGTAGACGGCCGGGTCGTCGAGGGGGACGTCCTCGATCCGGTTGTGCGTCTGCCCGGTGTCCGGGTTGGTGAGCTCGCCGTGGCGGGCGATGACCGCGTCGGCGGCGTCGTGGATGACGGTGAGCGTCTTCAGGCCGAGGAAGTCCATCTTCAGCATCCCGGCCTGCTCCAGCGCGATCATGTCCCACTGGGTCACGATCACGTCCTCGTCACCGTTGCTGCCCGCGCCCCGACCGCCGGACTGGGTGCAGACGGGCACGTATTCCTGGAGCGGGCCCGGCGCGATGACGACGCCGGCGGCGTGGACGCTGGCGTGGCGGCTCAGCCCCTCGAGCGTCTCGGCGTAGTCGAGGAGCCGGCGGATCCGATCGTTCTCCGCCGCCAGCTGCCGCAGCTCACCGATCTGGTCCCGGGCCTCCGCCACGGTCAGGCTGTTGCCCGGCGCGTTGGGGATCAGCTTCGCCAGCCGGTCGGTCTCCGACGGCTCGAAGCCGAGGACCCGCCCCACGTCGCGGATCACGGCCCGCGACTTCATCGTCCCGAACGTGATGATCTGGCCGACGCTGTCCCGGCCGTACTTCTCCCGGGTGTACTCGATGACCCGGCCGCGCTGCTCGTAGCAGAAGTCGATGTCGATGTCGGGCATCGAGACCCGGTCGGGGTTCAGGAACCGCTCGAACAGCAGGTCGAACCGGAGCGGGTCGACATCGGTGATCCCCAGCGCGTACGCGACCAGCGAGCCGGCGGCCGAGCCCCGGCCGGGGCCGACGGGGATCCCGTTCTCCTTCGCCCAGTTGATGAAGTCGGCGGTGATCAGGAAGTAGCCGCTGTAGTCGGCGTCCGGGTTCGTGATCACGCCCAGCTCGTACTCGAGTCGCTCCTGCACCTCGTCCGGGAGCGGGTCGCCGAAGTGCTCCTTCGCGCCCGCCACCGCCATGTGCTTCAGCAGCGCCGCTTCGGTGTCGAACTCGGCCGGGAGCGGGAACTTCGGCACGTGGTACTGCTTCGGCAGGTCCAGCGAGACCCGGTCGGCGATGGCCAGTGTGTTCTCGATCACGTCCGGCCGGTCCGGGAAGGCGTCGGCCATCTCCCGGCCCGACTTGAAGTACAGCCCCCGGTCGTAGCGCATCCGGTCCGGGTCCTCGTAGTCCTTGCCGAGCCCGATGCAGAGGAGCACGTCGTGGGCGTCGTGGTCCTCGGGCCGGAGGAAGTGGGCGTCGTTGGTGGCGATGACCGGGAGCGACAGCTCGTCGGCCAGCGCGAACGTCCGCTCGTTCAGCGTGGCCTGCCCCTCCGTTCCGTGCGCCTGCACCTCCAGGTAGTAGCGGTCCCGGAAGGTCTCGGCGTACCACCCCGCCGCCTCCCGGGCGGCCTCCGTGTTCTCGTCCATCAGGTGCCGGGCCACCTCGCTGGCCATGCACGCCGAGCTGACAATCAGCCCCTCGGAGTACTCGGCCAGCACCTCGCGGTCGATCCGCGGGCGGTGGTAGAAGCCCTCCAGGAACCCGATGGACGAGAGCCTGACCAGGTTCTCGAACCCCGTCCGGTCACGGGCGAGGAGGACCAGGTGATAGTACGGCCGCTGGCCCCGGGCCACCGACTTCTGCTTCCGGTCGCCGGGCGCGACGTACGCTTCCATCCCCACGACCGGCTTGATCCCCGCCTTCTTCGCCTGCTGCCGGAACTGCCACGCGCCGTAGAGCACGCCGTGGTCGGTGAGGCCCACTGCGGGCATCTCGTATTCCCGGGCGCGGTCGATGAGGTCGCCGAGCCGGTTCGCGCCGTCGAGCAGTGAGTACTCGCTGTGGGTATGGAGATGGACGAAAGACATTCAGGCCGTCAGGGTGCGGTGTACGGGTTCGAAGAGTGCGGGGGCCGGAGCCGGGGCGTCACCCCCCGGAGGCCGGCCCGCAGCGGAAGCTGTCCAGCAGCGTCTCCAGCTGGATCATGTACTGATACTTGTCCCTGGTGGGCGCGTACAGCCACGCGTCAAGGAGGTAGCGCCGGCCCTGGGCCGGGCAGTCGATCACCCGGGCGATGAACGGGCCGGCCTGCGGGAAGTCGCCCGTCCCCGTCCAGACGCCCCGGACCTCGATCCCGCCGTCGCCCTGGTCCTCGATCTCCGAGGTCTGGAGCCGAGCCCGGTCCGTCCGCTGGCCCCAGTCGTAGAGCGACGACGCCAGCGAGTCCCGCCACGCCAGCGCCGACTCTGTCGTCGGGTCGGACTCCGGCATCGGCCGCCACGTGACCGTCAGCCACCGGACCAGCTCCGACGCGTCCGGGTTGTCGTTCAGGAAGGCATAGGTCGAGTCGTTGAGCTCGCGCCAGCGGTAGACGTTCGGCATGTCCAGCTCGAACCCGGCCTCCGTCCGCAGCGTGTTGACCAGCGCTGTGTCGTAGCCGCTCACGTACATCCGGTTCTGCGCCCACGTCCGGTAGCGGCGGTCCAGGAGCGATGCCAGGCTGTCGGCCATCTCCCGCAGCCACTCGACGCTCCCGTCCTCGGCCACCACCAGCGCCGTAACCCGCTGGTTGCGGGCCCAGACCCGGTTGACCTCCACCAGCGCAGGCGGGGTGACCTCGGTGTCCGCCTCCTCCAGCACCGGCTTCACCCACGGGTCGTCGGGCGTGCCGATCGCCAGGATCTGACGGAACCGCCGCAGGTCGCCCCAGTGCTCGCTCCCGTACGTGGTGTGCGTCAGCTGGAACGTCGGCTCATCGCGGACGGCGAAGATCCGGGGCTGGAGCGCGGTCATCATGGTGTCCTCGACCTGCGCCCAGAGGCTGTCCTCGGCCACCACGATGATGCTGTTGACCTCACCCATCGCGAGGCGCGAGGTGCTGTCGCACGCGACCGTCGCCAGGACGGCCACAAGCAGGGCTTTCCTCAACAAAGTCATTGCGAGACAACGGGTTATGGGGGAGGACGCGACTACGACCATGAAAGGTAACCGCACGGCGGGGAGACCGCTACCGGCAAGGGGGTGCCGCGGGAAGGACGCCGGCGGGCCGCGCGGCGGGCCGGTGCGACCGTCCGGGTGCACGCCCGGTTCGTTTGCGCTCGGGCTCCCGCGGCCGCTACTCTGCACGCCCGGTCCCGGTGACGGTGCCGGACGACCTGCCACCCGTACCCGACCGAATGCCACTGCCACACGCGCTGGACCGAGTCCCGTCGCTGATCGCGCTCCGGCAGGCGACCGGGCGCATGCTCGTGGCGCTGGACTTCGATGGCACGCTGTCGCCGATCGTGGACCGACCCGAGGATGCGGCGCTCCACGACGACGTGGCGGGGCCGCTCCGTCGTCTCACGGAGCGGTCGGACACGGTGGTGGCCATCGTGAGCGGCCGGGGGCTGGCGGACGTCCGGGAGCGGGTGGCGCTGCCTGGGCTCTTCTATGCCGGCAATCACGGCTTCGAGATCGAGGGACCGGGTGTGGACCGTGTGCACCCGGCGGCGGAGCGGGCGAGGCCGGAGCTGGAGTCGTGCATCGAGGGGCTGGAGACCGCGCTGGCGGACGAGCCGGGGACCGAGATCGAGGACAAGACGTGGACGCTGAGCATCCACTACCGACGGGCGCAGCGCGAGGGCGCGGGGGAACGCGTGCGCGAGGCGGTGGCCGCCCACTGCCGACGACCGGGGCTGAAGGTGACCGCGGGGAAGAAGGTTTTCGAGGTGCGCCCCGACGTGGACTGGGACAAGGGCAGGGCCACCGAGTTCCTGCTCGACGTGCTGACGGCCGACGAGGACGACGGCGCGCGTGGCGTGCCCGGCGCGATCGGCGCCCCGGGCGGACCGCGGCTCCCGGCCATCTTCATCGGCGATGACCGGACCGATGAGGACGCGTTCGCGGTGGTGGCCCCGCTCGGGGGCGGGATCGTGGTCGGCGACCCGGTCCCGGAGGAGACCCGGGCCGTGGCGTGGCTCAGGGGCCCCGACGAGGTGGCCGAGCTGATCCGGAGGCTCGCGGATGGGTGACTTCACGGTCACCATCAAGCGGCTCCTGACGCTGGGTGCCCTGATCGCCTTCGGGTACCTGGTCATGACGCTCGAGGCGCCGGCCGAGCACCGGACCACGGCGACCGTACTCCTCGGATTCATCCTCCTGGTGGCGTACATCGCGGGCGCCGCCGCGGCGGGGTTCAAGCTGCCCCGGGTCACGGGCTACGTACTGGTGGGGATCATCGTGGGGCCGTACGCCCTCGGCATCTTCACGGAGGGACTCGTCGAGTCGCTCCGGACCATCGATGAGCTGGCCCTGGCGCTGATCGCGCTGACGGCGGGCGGCGAGCTGAAGATCAAGGAGATCCGGAAATCGCTCCGCTCCATCGTCGGGATGTCCCTCGGGATCGTGGTCTTCGTGGTCATCGGGTTCCTGGTCCTGGTCCTGGCCGTGAAGCCGCTGGTCCCGATGCTGGCGCAGACGAGCTGGGGGCTCACCGCCGCGGAGGCGCTGCTGCTGGCGATCTGGGCGGCGAACTCGTCGCCGGATGCCACCATAGCCGTGATCAACGAGTCGGGCGCCGAGGGCGAGGTGACGGACACGATCCTGGGGGTGACGATCTTCAAGGACGTGGTCGTCATCGTGCTCTTCGCCGTGGGGCTCTCGGTGGCGGGGCCGCTGGCCGGCGAGGCCGCGTTCGACCCCGGGCTCATCGGGACCGTGGCATGGGAGGTCCTGGGCGCGTTCATGGTGGGCGGGATCCTGGGCTGGGCGTTCTCCGTCTACCTGGTCCGGAACCCGCAGCAAACGGTGCTGGTGACGCTCCTCTTCGCCTATCTGATCGTCCTGGCCTCCCACGCCGTCCACGTGGAGCTGCTTCTGACCGCCGTGGGCGCCGGGTTCGTGATCGAGAACTTCTCGGAGGCCGGCGACCGGTTCATCGACGGGATCGAGGCGAACTCCCTCGTGGTCTTCGCCATCTTCTTCGCCCTGGCCGGCGCCGCACTCGACCTGGGGACGGTGCTGACGTACTGGTCGTTCGCCGTGGTCATCGTCGTGGTCCGGGCGGTCCTCACGTGGGGCGGCGCGACCGTCGGTGCGCGGGTGACCGACTCACCGAAGCCGGTGGTCCGCCTCGGGTGGATGGGGCTGATCTCCCAGGCCGGCGTGACCCTCGGACTCTCGCTGCTCGTGGCCCGGGAGTTCCCGACCTGGGGCTCCCAGTTCGTGGCCATCACCACCGCCGTGATCATCGTGCACCTGCTGGTGGGACCGGTGCTCCTGAAGGTCGCGCTCACCCGGGCCGGCGAAGCCGGTGATGGGGGCGGTGCGAGCACGCCGAAGCGGGAGCTGCTGCGATCCGGCATGGCCGCCGGGCAAGGAGGATCATGACCCCGTCCGACGACGCGCCCCGCGAGTGGCGCATGGTCTCGTTCCCCGTGCCGGGCGCCGACACCGGCGGCAACCCCGCAGGCGTGGTCCTGGACCCGCCGGCGCTATCACCGGAGGAGATGACCGGGATCGCGGTCCGGCTGAACCCGCTGTCGGAGACCGCTTTCGTCGGTTCGCCGGGCGACGATGGCGTCTACCCGCTCCGCTACTTCGCACCGGGCGGTGAAGTCGACCTCTGCGGCCACGCGACGGCCGCCGCGTACGGCGCGCTGGCGCTCGCCGGCCGCCTGGGCGAGCTGCCGGCGGAGGTGGCGTCCCGGGCGCCCGGCGGGACCGTGACCGGCGTGGTGATCGAGGAGGATGATGGCGTCGTCGTATGGATGGATATGCCGGTGGCGGAGCGCGTGCCGCTGGAGCTGGACGTGGAGGCCATTGCCGGCGCCGTCGGGCTGCCGTACGAGGTGATGGCGTCCCGGCCCGCGGCGGCCGTGGAGGATGTCGGGATCCGGGTGGCGCTGCTGCCGGTGGCCGACATCGCGGCGCTCGACGCCATGCGCCCGGACTTCGACCGCCTCCGGGCGCTCGGACGCGACCACCGGATCATCGTCTTCTACCCCTTCGTATTCGATCCGGAGGCCGGCCGGGTCCGGGCCCGATCGTTCGCCCCGGCCGTGGACATCGATGAGGATCCGGCCACCGGCACGGCCGTTGCCTCGCTGGGTGCGTACCTGGCCCGGGAGCGGCTCGTCCGGGACTCGGTGGAGCTCCGGGTCCGGCAGGGCGAGGCGATGGGCCGGCCCAGCGAGCTCCGGCTCCGGGTCCACCACGACGACGGTGCGCCGACCGCCATGCGGGTCGGCGGCCGCGTTCGGCGCCAGACCGACTGAGTCGCCAGAAACCAGGAGCATGAGCAGCACCGACGAACCGGACACCGGTCACGAGCACGGCGAGGTCGAGAGCGGCCACGACCACGGCGGCCATCAGCACGGCCCCGGCGGGCACGCCCGGGAGGCGGACCGTAAGACGCTCCTGATCGTCATCGCCCTCACCGGGACCTTCATGGTCGCGGAGGTGGCGGGCGGGCTGCTCTCCAACTCGCTGGCGCTCCTGGCCGATGCGGGGCACATGCTGACGGACGTGGGCGCACTGGCCCTCTCGCTCTTCGCCATCCGCTTCGCCAGCCGGCCGGCCACACCCGAGAAGACGTACGGCTACATGCGGGCCGAGATCCTGGCCGCGCTGCTGAACGGCGCGGTCCTGATCGTCGTGTCCATCTACATCTTCATCGAGGCGTGGCAGCGGTTCACGGCGCCCGAGGAGGTGAAGGGCGGCCTGATGCTGGCCGTGGCCGCGGGCGGGCTGGTGGTGAACCTCGTCGCCGCGTTCATGCTGCACCGCTCGGCCGGCGAGAGCCTCAACGTGCGCGGCGCCTACCTCCACGTCCTCGGCGACCTGCTGGGCTCCGTGGGCGCCATCGCGGCCGCGGGCGTGATCCTGACCACCGGCTGGTACCCCGCGGACCCGATCATCTCGGTGCTGGTCGGGGGGCTGATCCTCTGGAGCAGCTTCACCCTGGTGAAGGAGTCGGTGGACGTGCTGCTGGAGGCCGTCCCGACCCACCTCGACCTGGAGGAGATCCGTCGGTCCATCAGCGAGATCGACGGTGTGATGGCGGTCCACGACCTGCACGTGTGGACCGTGACCAGCGGCTACTTCGCCATGAGTGGCCACGCCGTGGTCGAGGACGTGGAGCAGACCCAGCCGGTGCTCCGGTCGATCCACGACCGGATGCACGACGAGTTCGGGATCAGCCACGTCACCGTGCAGGTGGAGCCCCAGGGCATCTACACCATCGGGGAAGGGAGGCCCGATCATGAGCAGGATCCGGATCGAGACCCGGGAGCGTGAGCAGCTCGTCGATTTCACCGCCGACGTCCAGTCCGCCGTCGACCAGTCGGGGGTGAAGGACGGCGTGATCCACCTCTGGTCGCTCCACACCACCTGCGCCATCACGGTGAACGAGGGCGCGGACCCCGACGTCCGCCGCGACATCGTGGTCAACCTCCGCCGCGTCCACCCCCGGGACGGCGACTACCGCCACGCCGAGGGCAACTCCGACGCCCATATCAAGACCGCGCTCATCGGCCCCGGCGAGACCCTTCTGATCGAGGACGGAACGCTGGTGCTGGGCACCTGGCAGAAGGTGTTCCTCTGTGAGTGGGATGGCCCCCGTCGGCGGGAGGTGGCGTATCGGGTGGTCGCCAGCGGGACCGGGGAGATCTAGGATCGAAGATCTGAGATCTGAGCCCGGTGGGTTCCTGCTCGTCGGCGGCGATTCAACCTCCGGGCAGGTCGAGCTCCGAGATGGATTCAAGCTTGCCGGCGGGCTTTCGTCCTTTCCGGCGGAGTCCGTCTTCAGCCAGTCCGTCGCATCGGGCTATGTCCAAGCTCCGGGGTGGGATCGAGCTTCAGAGCCGGTGGCCGTCGCACGCCGCGGCGCCGTTCGGGCCTCCCCGGGTGTTTTCGATGCGGCCGTTTCGGGATCTGCTGGTGTGGGAGAAAGCTCACGAGCTGACGCTGGAAGTGTATCGGGTCACCCGTGCCCGCGGACCAGTATGCCGGCCTGTACGACCGCCTCGACGACGTCCGCCGCCTGCTCCTCGGATTCGGCGAGTGGGCAGCAGCCGAGATCGAGCGCGAGCAATCCGGCGGCGCGTAGCGGATGAAACCCCCAGGCTTCTCCGCGGTATGAGGCAGGCTGCCTCCGCGGTGGAGGTTGGAAACTCGCCCGCAAGCCGACCGGCGCGGTGCGGAAGCCGGCTTTCACGACGAAGACTGGCACGAAAGCCGCGAGCGCTGAATAGGCCCCGAGCCACTTAGCTCTTAGCTCCTAGTTCCTAGCTCTCAGATCTCAGGTCCTGATGCTCAGAAATGTCGCCATCATCGCCCACGTCGACCACGGCAAGACCACGCTGGTCGATCACATGCTCCGGCAGGCCGGGACGTTCCGGGAGGGCCAGGACGTGGCCGATCGGGTCATGGACTCGAACCCGCTGGAGCGGGAGCGGGGGATCACGATCCTGTCGAAGAACGCATCGATCCGGTGGGGCGACCACAAGATCAATATCGTCGACACGCCGGGCCACGCGGATTTCGGCGGCGAGGTCGAGCGGATCCTGCGGATGGTCGACGGAGTGCTGCTTCTGGTGGACGCGTTCGAGGGACCCATGCCCCAGACCCGGTTCGTCACCCGGAAGGCGCTGGGGCTCGGGCTCCGGCCCGTCGTCGTGATCAACAAGGTCGACCGGCCGAACGCCGACGCGCTGCGCGTCCACGACGAGGTGCTGGAGCTGTTCATGGAGCTCGAGGCCAGCGACGAGCAGCTCGACGCACCCTTCGTCTACGCCTCCGCGCTCAACGGCTGGGCCGTCCACGGGCTCGACGACGAGCGCGCGAACCTGCACCCCCTCTTCGACACGATCCTGGAGGCGGTGCCGGCGCCGCCCGCGGAGACGGACGCGCCGTTCCAGCTCCTGGTCTCCACCATCGACCACTCACCCTATCTCGGCCGGCTCGCCATCGGCCGGATCGAGCGGGGGGAGGTCCGGGTCGGGGACGCCATCGTGCTCCTCGACCCCGTGCCCGAGGAGGACGGTGAGGAGTTCACCGAGTCCGTCCACCACGTCACCGAGGGCGCGCGGTCCGGAAAGGTGCAGAAGCTCTTCACCTTCGAGGGGCTCGAGCGGACGGAGGCCGGGACGGCGACCGCCGGTGAGATCGTCGCGCTGGCCGGGCTCGAGGGCGTCGACATCGGCTCGACCATCGCCGACCCCGAGCACCCGGAGCCGCTCCGGGGGATCGCCGTGGAAGAGCCCACGGTCTCGGTCGACATCATGGTCAACAGCTCGCCGTTCGCCGGTCAGGACGGGAAGTACGTCACGAGCCGCCAGATCCGGGACCGGCTCATGAAGGAGCTGGAGCGGAACGTGGCGCTCCGGGTCGAGGACACCGACTCGCCGGACACGTTCACCGTCTCCGGCCGGGGTGAGCTCCACCTGGGGATCCTGATGGAGACGATGCGCCGTGAAGGATACGAGTTCGCGGTCTCTCGCCCGCGCGTGATCACCCGCCAGGACGACGAGGACCGGACGCTCGAGCCGTACGAGGAGGTGACCGTCGACGTGCCCCAGGAGTTCGTCGGGGTCGTCATCGAGGGGCTCGGGAAGCGGAAGGGCGAGATGCTGGAGATGCGGGGCGGGCAGGGCGAGCTGCGTCGCCTGGTCTTCAAGGTCCCCGCCCGGGGGCTCTTCGGCTACCGGGGCGACTTCCTCACGGAGACCCGGGGCGAGGGTGTGATGCACCACCGGTTCCTGGAGTGGGGCCCGTGGGCCGGCGAGATCCGGCGCCGCGAGCGGGGCGTCCTCGTCAGCATGATCCAGGGCGAGGCCGTCGCATACGCCCTCGACAACCTGCAGGACCGGGCCACCATCATGATCGACCCCGGCACCGCTGTCTACGAGGGGATGATCGTCGGCGAGCACGCCCGGTCCGGCGACCTGGAGGTCAACGTGACCAGGGGGAAGAAGCTCACGAACATCCGGGCCGCGGGCGCCGACGCCGCCATCGCCCTGGAGGCGCCGTGGAAGCCGGGCCTCGAGGAAGCGCTCGAGTTCATCGACACCGACGAGCTGGTCGAGATCACTCCCGAGGCGATCCGGCTGCGCAAGCGGCACCTCAAGGCCCACGAGCGAAGGAAGGCCTCGAAGCCCGCGTGAGCAGGACGCGGATCTTGACACGCCATCCGTCGTCGGTTATTTGCCGTGGACGGGGCGCTTCGAGCGCGCCCCCGGGATCAACCACCCCCACGGAGGTTCGCTACAATGGCCGCTCTGTTCGCGTCGCTCTTGCCCGAGCTCGATGAGGAGACGCCGGTCCTCCGCTTCGACGAGGACGACGATGACCTGGACGACGATGACGATTGGGACGATGACGAGGACTGGGATGACGACGACTGGGACGAGGATGAAGACTGGGACGAGGACGACGACGATTGGGAGGACGACGAGGACGACGACTGGGATGACGACGACCTCTGAACCCCGACGCTGATCGCCCTTCCGGCGTCCGTCCCGGCCGGGCGCCGGAAGGGGTTGACGAAGTCCGGGTAAAGCACTACTCTACATGTCTGCGCGGCGCCAGCAGCATCGGCGCCGCTCTTTGTCGCTGATTGAAAAACGAGGTAGAGGGATAGTTCGTGTGGGCCCATTGAGCCCCGGGGCACTGTGTCCTTGGGGTGAGGGTTCAAAGGTACACAGCAATTCGGGCTGTGCTGCCCTTACGGGGGTGGTATGGCCGAGCCGATAGGCTTTTCGAGTTTTTTAGGAAACTATGGAGAGTTTGATCCTGGCTCAGAACGAACGCTGGCGGCGTGCCTAACACATGCAAGTCGCGGGAGGACCAGGGACTTCTT
>JBPRGE010000160.1:0-2936 GCA_051418035.1 Candidatus Longimicrobiales bacterium M2_2A_002 | reverse complement strand
GGGAAGACCACGCTGACGGAGAAGCTGCTGCTGTACGGCGGCGCCATCCATCTCGCCGGCTCGGTGAAGGCCCGTCGGGCGAAGCGGCATGCCACGTCCGACTGGATGGAGCTGGAGAAGGAGCGGGGGATCAGCGTCACGTCGTCGGTACTGCAGTTCGACTACGAGGGGTACCGGATCAACCTGCTGGACACGCCCGGCCATCAGGACTTCAGCGAGGACACCTACCGGACGCTGGTGGCGGCGGACAGCGCCATCATGCTGCTGGACAACCGGCGGGGCGTGGAGGAGCAGACCCGGAAGCTGTTCGAGGTCTGCAAGCTGCGCCGGATCCCGATCTTCACGTTCGTCAACAAGTGTGACCGGGCGGGGGAGAACCCGCTCCAGCTGATCGACGACGTGGAGGACGACCTGGGGATCAGGTGCTACCCCATCACCTGGCCGATCCACCACGGCAACGACTTCCTCGGCGTCTACGACCGGACGGAGGACACGGTCCACCTCTTCGAGAAGGGGAAGGACCACGGCGCGAAGAAGGCGGACGTGGTCGAGGGCGGGCTGGACGACCCGGTCGTCGTCGACCGGATCCCGCCGGAGACGCTCGCGCGGGTGAAGGAGGAGCTGGAGCTGCTGGAGCTGGCCGGCGCCGGGTTCGATACCGACGCCGTGGCTGCCGGCGACCTGTCTCCTACGTTCTTCGGCAGCGCGCTGACCAACTTCGGGGTCGAGCCGCTGCTCCATCACTTCCTGGAGCACTCGCCCACGCCGGCGCCCCGGGAGACCGAGGACGGCGACGAGATCGGCCCGGACCACGACGCGTTCACCGGCTTCATCTTCAAGATCCAGGCGAACATGGACCCCCGACACCGGGACCGGATCGCGTTCCTGCGGATCTGCAGTGGCCGGTTCGAGCCGGGGATGAACGTGGAGAACACCCGGAGCGGCGAGAACGTCCGTCTGGCCCAGCCGCAGCAGTTCATGGCGCAGGACCGGAAGGCCGTGACCGACGCCTGGCCGGGCGACGTGATCGGGCTCCACGACCGTGGCCAGCTCCGGATCGGCGACACGCTCTCGTCCAATGGCGACGTCCACTTCGGCGGGATCCCCCGGTTCAGCCCGGAGCACTTCGCCCGGATCCGGACGGAGGACCCGCTCCGTCGGAAGCAGCTCGATACCGGGCTGGTCCAGCTGAGCGAGGAGGGCGCCGCACAGGTCTTCTACGAGGACATCCAGGCCGGCCACTCGCCCATTGTCGGCGCGGTGGGGCTCCTCCAGTTCGACGTGCTGCTGCACCGGCTCGAGGGCGAGTACGGCGCCAGGGCCCGGCTCGAGAAGCTCAACTACACGCTCGCGCGGTGGGTCACCGGTCCCGAAGAGGACTGGCGTCGCGTGGCCCGCGGCGAGGGCAGGCTCCTGGTGTTCGACAGCAAGGAGCGCCCTCTGATCCTCTTCACCTCCCGCTGGGCACTGCAGCACGCCGAGGAGCGCGAGGGGGACCTGGAGTTCCACGCCATCGCGCCGTAGGTGGATCGTGGATCGCGGATCGTGGATCGCGGATCGTGGATTGTGGATGGGCGGCCTCTGGACTCTGATCTCTGATCTCCGATGATCCTCGCTTCGAGCCGCCAGGGGCGGCCCGCCGTCGCCCGCCACTACGACGAGCTCGACCCGTTCTACCGCGCGCTCTGGGGCGAGCACCTGCACCACGGGCTCTGGACGACGGGCGAGGAGACGGCGGAGGCCGCGGCGCTCGCCCTCGTCGATGAGGTGGCGCGCCGGGCCGGGATCGGGCCGGGCTGCGATGTCTGCGATGTGGGCAGCGGCTACGGCGCGGTCGCCCGGCGGCTGGCCGAGCGAGGCGCCCGGGTCACGGGCCTCACCGTGTCCGGGTCCCAGTACCGTCACGCGACGGGACTGCGCGATTCCGGAGTGCGCGATACAGGAGTGCGGGAGACCGGCTTCGTGGCGCCGCGCTTCCTGTTGCGCGACTGGCTGGAGAACGGGCTGCCGGCCCGCTCGGCCGACGCGGTGATCGCCATCGAGAGCCTGTCGCACATGGACGCGGAGCGGGCGGTGGCGGAGGCGTACCGGGTCCTGCGGACGGGTGGTCGGTTCGTGGCGTGCGTGTGGCTTGCTGCGGAGTCGCCGGAGCCGTGGGAGGTCCGGCACCTGCTCCGCCCGATCTGCGACGAGGGGCGGCTCCCGGGCCTTCCGGCGGCGTCCGACTACGGACGGTGGCTGGGTGAGGCCGGGTTCGTGGAGCCCCGCCTCGAGGACGTATCGACCCGGGTCGCCCGGACGTGGGAGGTCGTGGCCCGCCGAGTCGCGGGTGCCATGCTGCGGCCCTCTTCATGGCGCTACCTGCTCGACGGTCGCAACACGGAGCGGGCGTTCGCATGGAGCGTGCTGCGGCTGTTGGCGGCGTTCCGGACCGGTGCCATGCGGTACGGGATCCTGGACGCCCGGCGGCCGGTCGGCGCTCCGGATTGACGGGGGCGCGGTCGCCGTCGTATCGATAGGGTGCCTCGCACGCGACGACGACCCGATCCGGAGCGACCCCATGGAAGCGCGGAAGTACCTGAAGCAGATCAAGGACGACGGCTGGTACCTGAACGCCACCGAGGGCGCGTGCCGCCAGTACGTGCACCGGGAACGGGGTGGCGTGCTGACGGTCTGCCTCCGCCACAACGACGCGCTCGGGCCCGGCACGGAGGAGGCGGCGCAGCAGCCGGCGGAAACGGATGTGGAAGAGATGCCGGAGGTGGTGGTGGAGACGACGTCCACCGGCGCGTCGGCGTTCTGCCCGAACCTGCCCGGCGTGGTAGCCACCGGCCCGGACGAGGTCTCGACCCGGGAGCGGATGTCCGAGGCTGTCGCGCTGCACCGCCACGCGCTGGGCGGTGACTCCTGACTCCTGACTCCTGACTCCTGACTCC
>JBPRGE010000159.1:0-28298 GCA_051418035.1 Candidatus Longimicrobiales bacterium M2_2A_002 | reverse complement strand
GACCGAGGGGCTGCCGCCCATCATCGAGCGCTACGGACCCGCGCTCGAGATCGCCGGCGTGAATACCGCAACCACGGGCGGGCAGTCGCTCTTCCGGGCCGCCATAGAGGCGCTGGCGATCCCGCCCGCGCAGGTCGGCGTGCCGACCCTGGTCGTGGGGTCGGAAGTGCTGGTGGGCAGCTACGAGATTCCCACGCGGCTGCCCGGGATCGTCGAGGCCGGGCTGGCCGGCGATGGCGTCGACTGGCCCCGCGTTCCCCTGCTCCGCCGCGCTCTCGCCGCGCAGGGGCTCCTCGTCGAGGACGCCGGGCCCGAGCCTGTCGGGGCTGGGGCCGGGGCCGGGGAGGGCGCGGAGGCGACGGACGAGCCGCCGTCGCCCGGCCCGCGGGAGGTCGCGACGGAGCCGGAGAGCGCCGCGGGGACGGCCGCTCCGGGCGGGATGGCGGACGGCGCCGGCCCCGTCGCCCGTGCGGCCACGGACTCCGCGCTGGCCGATGCGGTGACGGGCGGTGGACGGGCGGCCATGGCGCACGGACTGACCTTGCGTGAGCGGCTGATGCTGGACCCGGCGGGGAACGCGACGGCACTGGCCGTCCTGGTCCTGATGCTCGCTGCCCTGGGACTCGTGGCGGCCGGCCGGGCGGGCCGTGTCCGGGTGCCGGACCCGCCGGTCTGGCTGATTCCGGCGCTGGCCGTGCTGGGGATCGCGGTGGCCGGATACCTGGCCTACATCGAGGCCACCGGCGGAGAGGCGATCTGCGGCCCGGTCGGCGACTGCAACACGGTCCAGCAGAGCCCGTACGCACGGATCCTGGGCGTGCCCGTCGGCGTGCTGGGCGTCCTCGGCTACGGGGTGATGCTGGCGACGTGGATCGCCGGCCGCGCGAGCGATGGGATGACCGCCGGCCGCGCCCGCGTCGTCCTGTGGTGGCTGGCGCTGGGGGCGACGCTCTTCTCCGTGTATCTGACGTTCCTGGAGCCGTTCGTCATCGGTGCGAGCTGCGCCTGGTGCCTGACCTCGGCGGCGGCGACCACGGCGATCCTGGTGGCGGCCACGGGGTGGCGGCGGAGTGTCGGGGTTTCCCCCACACCGAGACCCTCCGTTTCCCACTAGGCGCAGGCCGCGCGAGGACGCATCGTTGAGGTGCGGGGCGGTCCCGACCGACCCGCCGCGTCGGGAGAGCCGGACTGGAGAGGAGTCCATGGACAAGCTGATCGATCGATTCATACCGGACCCGGATTTCGCCGAGGCCCGGAAGCTGGAGGTGGAGGCCGTGCCACGGGAGGTTCTCGCGGCCATCAAGGCCACGGACCTCAAGGACCCGGTCATCAACACGCTGTTCGCGGTCCGCGACCTGCCGAACCGGGTGGCCCGAAAGCTCGGCGCCGGCGCCGACCGGGACGTGGGCGACGTCTCCTTCTCCAACATCCCCGATGTCGGACCCGGCTGGGTCAAGCTGGGGGAGGAGGAGGGGAGGGAGCTGGTGCTCGGCGCCGTCGGGAAGTTCTGGCGACGCGACTACGGGGCCCGCGACATCGAGCCCGAGGAGTTCGCCGACTTCGACGAGCCCGGCTACCTGAAGCTCGCCGTCTCCTCACGGGTCGAGGATCTCGGCTACGACCAGTCGGTCCTCCACTACGAGGCCCGGGCCGAAGCCACCGACGACGAGGCCCGTCGCCAGTTCGTCCGCTACTGGAAGGTCATCGCCCCCGGCAACGAGGTCATCGTCCGCCGCGCACTGCAGCGGATCAAGGCCGAGGCCGAGTGGCGGGAATGCCTGACGGGAGCGCTGGCAGACCGGTAGGCGGGGGGGCGGTCGGCAGGGGCAGGCCCGGGCGCGGACTGACGTTTGTGGGGAGGCGTTGAGCGGGGCGTTCGACGGGGATGGGTCCGGGCCGGGGACCGACTCGCTTGGGGGCCGTTGAGGGGGCGTGGCCGGTTGGGACAGGTCCGGGCGCGGACTGACTTGTCTGTGGGCCCGTTAAGGGGGGTGGGCTGGTCGGGACAGGTCTTGATCGGGGACTGACGTTTGTGGGGAGGCATTGAGCGGGGCGTTCGATGGGGATGGGTCCGGACCGGGGACCGACTCGCTTGTGGGCCGTTGAGGGGGCGTGGCCGGTTGGGACAGGTCCGGGCGCGGACCGACTTGTCTGTGGGTCCGTTGAGGGGGGTGGGCTGGTCGGGACAGGTCTTGATCGGGGACTGACGTTTGTGGGGAGGCGTTGAGCGGGGCGTTCGATGGGGATGGGTCCGGCCCGGGGACCAACTGGAATGCAGTTCTCATCGAGTGGAAGGGGTGGTGGTGTCGTCCGCCTGTATACTCCGGCCCCATGGCTCCACACAGAGCGCAGTCGCGCTCACCCGTCCCCTCAACGGAGCCCCAGGAGCCGGTCGGCTATGCAGGCACGGTGGCCCTACCGACCCGTCCCCTCAATGGAGCCCCAGGAGCCGGTCGGCTATGCAGGCACGGTGGCCCTACCGACCCGTCCGCCGCAGGAGTTGCTGCGTCCGCTCCGCCTGGTCCTCGATGCGGCCGCACATCAGGTCGCACATCCGGAAGATGTCCTCGCCGGCCAGGCGGTAGTGGACGTAGAGACCGTCCTTGCGGCGGTCGACGAAGCCGAGGTTGTGCAGGAGCTGCAGGTGCTTCGAGACGTTGGCCTGGCCGAGGTCGGTGGCCTCCACCAGCTCCGTGACCGTCTGCTCGCCGACGCGGAGCGCCTGCAGAATCTGGAGGCGCGCGGGCTCGCCCAGCGCCTTGAATCGCTCGGCGACGAGCTCCATGACCTCCGGGGTCAACGGTCGGTCCGCGTTCGTTCCCATCACCACCTCCAGAAGGACTTCGATCGGACGGGGGGCAGGCCCGCGGGCGACGCCGTCGCCGCGGGCCAGGAGGCCCAGGTCCGTACCCTTATCGTTCTCCGTCATTCGTGCCACCGTGTCCAGCGGGGCGCGGCCGGCGCGCACCCGGGTTCGACTGTTCAACTGTAGGGTAATGTAGTCGGGCGGTCAAGGGGAGCGCGGCTCATACCGGGGCGGGGGCCGCCGGCCGGGACGGGTTGCCGGGGGCGGCCGGGGCAGCGACTATTGGGGCCGGATCCAGGCGATAGAGAGGCGAGGGTGGCGGACCGAGATGCGGGGTAGAGGACCGGTGAGCTGGTGGAATCGAACGGTGCGGGGGGCTGGGCTCGTGCTGATGGTGGGAGCGGGGGCGGCGTGCGCGGGCACGGCGCCGGAGGCCTCGCCGTCCCCGGTCGCGCCGGACACGGCGGTCATGCCGGACAGCGCGGACACGGCCGACGCGGCTGATACGGGGGAGGGGGTGGACTCAGCTGGCGGGGCGAGTGGTCCGGTCGAGGACGATGCCCGGGGCCGGAAGGGCGGGTCGGTCGGCGAGTCGGCCGGCGACAGTGTCGCCTACCCGGTGCCGGACTTCGAGCGGGATGCGGCGGCGGCCCTGGTGCCGAGAGCGGCGCTGCCGGTCCCGCTGCTGCCGGGGGCGCTGCTGCCGGCCGTCCGGATTGTCGCGTTCTACGGGAACCCGGCGTCCGAGCGGATGGGGATCCTCGGGGAGCTTCCGCCCGACGAGATGCTGGAGCGGCTGGACGCGGAGGTGGCGGCGTGGCGGCAGGCCGATCCCTCGACGCCGGTGCGGCCGGCGCTCCAGATGATCGCCGTGATGGCCACCGGCGATCCCGGTCGGGACAGTCTCTTCCGGCTCCGGATGCCCGACCACCGGATCCAGCAGGTGGCGGACTGGGCGGAGCGACGGGACGGGCTCCTGTTCCTGGACATCCAGCCGGGGCACAGCACGGTGGCGAACGAGGTCCCGCGCCTCGAGCGCTGGCTGGCCCGGCCGCACGTGCATCTGGCGCTCGACCCGGAGTGGGCCCTGCCGGCCGGCGTGGTCCCCGGGCGCCGGATCGGCTCCATGACCGCCCGGGACATCAATTTCGCCATCGACTTCCTTGCCGGGCTCGTAGACCGCTACCATCTGCCGCCCAAGGTGCTCGTCGTGCACCGGTTCACGGAGTCGATGATCCGGGACGCCGACGCGATCCGGCGCGACCCCAGGGTCCAGGTTGTCATCAACATGGACGGCTGGGGGCCGCCGGCGATGAAGCGGATGGCGTACGAGGACATCGTGGCGCCCGAGGCCGACCAGTTCACCGGCTTCAAGCTCTTCTTCCGCAACGATGTCCGCGACGGGTCGCCGCTCCTGACACCGACGGAGATCCTGGAGCTCGACCCGGCCCCGGTCTACATCCAGTACCAGTAGCGCGGGTCGGTCCGGCCCCACCCCTTGTACCACGCGGCCGGATCCCCTACCATTGTTGTCGGACTATATAATCACGCAGTTATACAAGGAGACGGGGATGGGCCAGCCGATGGTGGTCACGCACGAGGGTGGGCTGAAGTTCGCGACGCAGATCCGGGGGCACACGCTGATCGTGGATCAGCCGGAGCGGGTCGGGAACGACGAGGGCCCGATGCCGCTGGAGCTGCTGGGTGCGTCGGTGGGCACGTGCGTCGCGCTGTACGTGCATCAGTTCTGTGAGACGCGGGGTCTGCCGCACGAGGGGATGCGGGTCGAGGTGGACACGATCGGCGCGCGGAACCCGAGCCGGATCGCCCGATTCGATGTGCGGGTGGTGCTCCAGGACGAGATCCCGGAGGAGTACGCCGGGATGCTGGAGCGGGTGGCGAGGAGCTGTCCGGCGCACAACACGCTGGTATCGGGCTCCGAGGTGGCGGTCCGGATCGACCAGGAGGTTGCGGCCGCGGCGTAGCGCCGCCGGGCCGCTGCTTCTAGTCGGGGAAGCTCCGGACCACGCGCCAGCGTCCCTCGGTGTGGTCGGCGCCGTTCAGGTGCTCGGAGGTGTAGGTCCCCTCGATGAGGTTCCCCTCGACCCGGCCGGTGAAGGTCGTACGGATCTCACACCCGCATACCGGATCGTTGTAGGTGTCGAGCCGGCCGTGTACGGCGCCGCCGGCGGCCCGGACGAAGGTCACGGTGAGGATCTGGTCCTCCGCGACGTTGGCCCACGGGTCGGTGATGGTCAGCATGCTGGCGGTCTCGCGACCGGCGATGTGCATGAGCACGTCCCCCCGGGCGGTGTCCTGCCCGGCTTCGAGCCGGAACAGGATGGTGCCCGAGCGGCCGGACGGGTCGTAGGCGTGGTATTCACCCACCCACTCGCCCTCGAGGGCCTGAATATCGGCGGGCTCTCCGGAGAGCGGGATCGGCTCCGGGTTCGAGCTGCATGTCGCGACGACGAGGCTCGTCGCGATCATCGTCCCCAGGATCGTTCGCGTCATGGCATCCGTCCCTGTTGGGGTGATGGCGTACCTGAAATCTACGGGGCGCCGGCGGCCGTGCCAATCGGGTCGTCGGTCAGGCTGTCGCAGGCATCGGCGACGGCGGTGAGAAGCGAACCGGCCGGACGCAACCCGGCCCCGGCGCACGCTCCGTTATCGGGCGCGTGCGCCGGGGCCTTCAGGCCGGCTCGATCGAGGCCGTCCGGCTGTCAGGCCGGTGTCTACGCCCCGGACTCAGTCGATGGGCAGCGACAGGCCGTGGACCGCGTTCAGCCGCCCGGCCAGGCTGTCGGCGATGACCCCGTGGGCCTCGCTCGACGGGTGCACACCGTCGAAGCTGAAGTAGCTGCCAAAGAAGTTCGGCGCCGACGGCCCCGGGCAGGTGTTCTGGACGGCCGCGGCGAACGAGGCCGGGTCCGTGGCCGTGGCCAGCCCCTGGCACTTCCGGATGGCGTTCGGGTTCGCGAGCGCCGGCCCGATGATCGACGTCGGGTCGATGTAGATCCACCCGTTGTCGCCGGCCTGCTGCTCGATGTAGCCGTTGAATTCGGCGATCCGGGTGCTGATGGCCGCGATCTCGGTCTCGTCCAGCAGGTAGTCCGGCTGGTACGCGCCGCCGATCTCCACGCCGTTGACGCAGCTGATGGTCAGCGGCCGCTCCCCGGCGCCGAGCGCGTTGGCCACGCCGACGAAGGAGATCAGCCGGGAGGCCAGTGGGTTCGGCGCGCCGGTCCCGTCGAAGGGCGCGCAGTCGTTGCTGACATCCAGGAAGATGGTGTCGGTCGGTGCAAGCACGAGCGTATCGGGCAGCGCCCAGAAGTAGGCGCCCGGCTGGAGCGCCGGGGCCACCACCATGGGGTTGGCCGCGCCGATCAGGATCGCGTCCTGCGCATCGGTATCGAGCATGGCGGTCACGATCTGGTCGTACTCCGACTGGAACGTGGCTGTCGGCGTGAGGGCCGCGGCGGTGCCGGAGAGGGCGGCGGTGAGCGCGTCGTTGTTGCCGATCCATACGGAGATCAGCGACGGGTCGGCGTCGGCCATGGCGCTGAGCTGCGTGCGCCCGCCCAGGATCAGCGTGTTCAGCGTGGTCCCGGTCCCGATGGGGTCGCTGACGTGCGCGGTGTTGGCGCCCGGGACCGCCATGTTCTGGATGGGGTCCGGCCGGGCGTAGGTCCGGAGCGCACAGGCGACCGTCGGATCGGTCCGGACGGTGCTCAGCGGCGCCACGAAGAGCGGCGGGCAGCCCGGGGCCGCCAGCGCCGGGATCCCGAACCGCGCGCCGGCCTTGGCGGCCAGGAGCACCGGGTAGGCCTCCTCCTGGGTGGCCTCGACGATCCCGCCGGACTGGAACCCGGCGGTAATGGAGTTACCCAGCGAGACGTACCGCTCGAACAGCGGGCCGGCGTCGGGCTCGACAATGATCGGGTCGTCGCCCTCGATGCACGACGTCGCCACGAAGGCCACGAGGGCCAGCAGTGCGATGGCGAAGGGCGCGCGGGAGCGATGGTTCCGTGTGGTCATGGTTCGTTTTCCTCCCTCAGCGCTCGTCACCGAAGACGTAGGAAAGGGTCAGCCCGACCAGGTGCGCCGTGGTCGAGTAGACGCCGACATTGAGCTGATCGATGATGTCCTGTGCGTCCGTCGGCTGACCGGGTCCCGGCAGGTCCGACCGGAGTCGACCCCGGCGGTCCGCCTGGTTCACGAAGTTGTAGTACACGTCGGCCTGGATCGAGCCCATCCGGTAGCCGAAGCCGGCCGTGTACAGGTGCCGCTCTGCCTCGGGCAGGATCGGTGTGACCGTCTCGTCGGGCGAGGCGGCCGTGTTGTAGATGAACCCGGCGCGGCCCGTCAGGCCCGATGCGAAGTCGTAGGTCAATCCCGTCCGGAACGTGTGCGTGTCGTTGTAGTTGAGGATCAGGTCGAGCGTCGGGGCCCCGCCATCGAACTCGGCGGTGATCCGGTCGAAGGTGCTCCAGCCCGTCCACTGGTAGTCGAAGGCGAGCCCGAGGGCGTCGGTGGCGGCGTACCGGAAGCCGACGACCGCCTGAGGCGGGAAGGTCAGCGAGGCCGCCGCGCCCTGGTCGACCAGCCGGCCGTCGGACTCGAAGAGCGGCGCCGTGAGCGCGTCGAGGGGGACGGTCTGCGTGCCCCCTGTCCCGTCCGGGAGCCGGAGCAAGAGGTCCGGGTTCGTGATCTGTGCGAACTCGGCATCGCCCTCCAGGTCCACTTTCACCTCATGCATGTAGCGGGCGCCGAGCGCCAGCTGCTCACTGACCTGGTAGTAGACGGCGACCGCGCCACCCACGCCCCAGCCGTCGCCGCTCAGGACGGCCGACGCGATGTCGGTGCCCAGCGGGATGCCGAGGCTCGCCAGCTGAATGTCGGCGACCGGCCCGTCGACGTGCTGGTTGATCTCGATGCCGCCCTTGACCACCTGCACACCGCCGCCGATGGCCAGCTTCCCCGGGATCACCTGGTAGGCGATGGTCGGCTGGATGTAGATCCCCTGGAGCTGTGTCTTCCAGGAGAGGAACCGGCCCTCGAAGTTCTCCGTCAGGTCGCCGCTGCCGTCGGCGGTCCTCGGCCACTCGATGCCGAGACCGTACGGCGCCCAGACCCCGATCCCGGCGGCGAAGCGCTTGTCGGCGCCGAACCGGTAGGAGACGTAGGCCTGGGGAACGATCGGGATGGCGCCCTCACGCTCGACCACCACACCCGTGGTGTCGTAGGTGAAGTCGCCGAAGTTGTAGACGGCGGTGAGCCCGGCGGACGCCGTCGACGGCAGCATCGACAGCAGCGCAGGGTTGTAGTAGACGCTCGATGCGTCCGAGCACGGGGCGGCGACGGCGGTGCCACCCTTGGCGCTGGCACACCCGCTCTGGTTGTAGACGCTCGAGCCCTGGCCGGCGGCCGGCGCCGCGAAGGCGCCGATCAGCAGCGCGAAACCCACGGGTCGCAAGATGCGTCGACCCATCAGAGCCTCCTAGGTTTGGCTTTTCGGGGGTGGGGAGCTTCGTTTGTCGTGCGTTAAGGTTCTGTATCGGCGGCGTCACGGCAAGGGGCAGTTTGAACTGTCGGCGCGCCCGGGATGACGGCAGCGGACCGCCAGCGGAGCGCCCGCTGCGCAGCCAGCCGAACCGGGCCCCGACCCATCGGAGGGCCTACCGCGCAGGAACGGGGCGGTCTATCATGACGGTCCATGCGGAACACTCTCGGAGTCCTGCTCATCGCTGCGGCGACGATCGGCCCGGCCTCCTGTGGACCGGACCGCGGCGGACCCGGGGACGGCGCCGGTCGTGACGCCGATCCGGAGACCGGCCCGGAAGCGCGACCCGTCGTCGCCGCCACGCTGCCGCCCATCGCCGACCTCGTGGAGGTGGTCGGCGGCGAGGCCGTACAGGTAACGACGCTGCTCCCGCCAGGCGCGCACCCCGACACGTACGAAGCGACGCCCCGGATCGCTCGGCTGCTGGCCACCGCGGACTTGGTCGTCCGCGTGGGCGCGGCGGCCGACGCGTGGCTGGGCCCTGTGGAGAACGTGCCGGAGCTGGTGCTCACCGACGGGATGCGGCTCCACGGCCAGCACGGGCCGGGCACCGGGAACCCCCACGTCTGGCTGGACCCGATCCGGGTGCGCGATAGGCTGCTCCCGGAGATCGCCGATGCGCTGACCGACGTGGCGCCGGAAGCGGCGCCGTCGATCCGTCAGCGGGCCGCCGCGTTCACTGACTCCCTGACTGCGCTGGACGCCGAGATCCGGGAGCGGCTCAGCGCCGTCGAAGGCCGCCGATTCGTGGCCGCCCACCCCGCCTGGATCTACTTCGCGGAGCGATACGGCCTCGATCAGGTGGGCGCGATCCATGCATCCCCCGGCGCCGAGCTCGGCTCCCGGGACCTGGCCCGGCTCGTCGACGAGACCCGGGCGCTGGGCGTGGAGGCCGTCATCGCCGAGCCGCAGCTCGGGAGCGCCGGTGTCGACGCTCTCGCCGATGAGCTGGGCGTCCGCGTGGAGGTGGCCGACGCCGTGGGCGGGTCCGGGATCGAGGGACGCGAGGACTACCTGTCGCTCATGCGGTTCAACGCCCGGGCCTTCACCCGCGCGCTCGGAGGAGAACGGTGACGGGGGCTGCGCGATGACAGGGCCCGCGGCGGGGCCCGCGACGCGGTCCGATCGCGGTGACCGCCCCGCGGTGGTCTTCGATCACGTCCACTTCGGCTACGCCCGCGAGGAGGTGCTCGTGGACGTGGACTTCCGGATCGCCGAGGGGACGTTCACAGCCCTGATCGGCCCGAACGGTGCTGGCAAGACGACGCTGCTCCGACTCCTCCTCGGCCTGAACCGTCCCCGGACCGGTCGGATCCAGGTGCTGGGCGAGGAGCCCGGCTCCCGGGGGCACCGGATCGGATACGTGCCCCAGACGACGGGGGTGCCTGAAGGGTTCCCGCTCACTCTGGAAGAGGTCGTGCTCATGGGCCGGTACCCGCGCGTCGGGTTCGGCCGGCGGCCAGGCCGTCGCGACCGGGCCGCGGTCCGGGAGGCCCTGGCCGGGGTGAAGCTCGCCGAAGCCGCGGACCGCCGCTTCAGCGAGCTCTCGGGCGGGCAGCAGCGACGGGCGCTGATCGCCAGAGCGCTGGTCGCCGAGCCCCGACTCCTGCTCCTGGATGAGCCCACTGCAGGGCTCGATCCCGCCTCGCAGGCCCGGTTCTACGACATGTGCTGCACGCTCCAGCGCACCGAGGGACTCACACTCCTGGCCGCTTCCCACGATGTCGAGGTGGTGGCACGACACGCCGATACCGTGCTCCTCATCGACCGGACGGTCCGGGCGATCGGGACACCGCGGGCCGTCCTGGAGTCGGAGCAGCTCGATGCCGTCTACGACTTCCCCCATGATCACGTGCACCGGCCGCGGCCGCCGGATTCGACGTGATCGAGTTCCTCTCGTACGAGTTCGGGCAGCGCGCCCTGATCGCCGGGCTCATCGTCGGGCTCGGCTGCGCCGTTCTGGCCTTCTTCGTGGTCCTGCGACGGATGGCGTTCGTGGGCGTGGGGATCTCACACGCCGCCCTCGGTGGCGTGGCGCTGGGGCTGCTGCTCGGCGTGGACCCGCTGCTCGCCGCGCTCGGATTCTCGGTCGTGGTGGCCTGGGCGATCGGAGCCGTCGGAGGGCGGGGCAAGCTGTCGGAAGACACCGCGATCGGGATCTTCTTTCCGACCGCAATGGCGCTCGGCGTGGCGCTCATGGCGGGAACACCGGACTACCGACAAAACCTGCTGGGCTACCTGTTCGGAAACATCCTGCTGGTCCAGAACGGCGACCTGATCTTCGTCGGCGTACTGGTGGGGCTCTCGCTGCTCGTGACGGTGGTCTTCTTCAAGGAGCTGCTGTTCATCAGCGTCGACGAGGAAACGGCACGGGCGGCCGGTCTGCCGGCGGCCCGCCTCCGGTACCTGCTGCTGACGGTCATCGCGGTGACGATCGTCAGCGCCATCAAGGTGGTAGGAATCGTCCTCGTCTCGGCGTTCCTGGTGATCCCGGCCGCCACGGCGCAGATCCTGGCGCCGAGCGTGGCATCGATGCTCGTGCTGTCGGTGATCTTCGCGCTGGGCTCGGTGGTGGGTGGCCTGTGGCTCTCATGGGTACTGGACCTGCCGTCAGGCGCAGCAATCGTGCTGCTCGCGGCCGCGCTGTTCTTTGCGGCGATGGGAGGGGCGCGGCTGCTGAAGCGCTGAGGAAGGGCCGCGTAGGCCACGGGAGGCCCGGCAGGGGGACCGCGTGTTGCCGTACCGGTAGGTCGCCTTCCCATCTGATTGTGTGTGCAGACGCTGTTGGTCGGTCTCGACCAACAGTATCCGAGGACACAATCCGATGGTCGACGAAGGGGCAATGTGAGTTGCAGGCGACGCGGTCTCGATCGTCCCCATTCCCGGGCCACCGACCTTCCCGGCAGCCGCTGAGGCACAGCAATCGCCGGTCGGGCTCTTCCTCCGGCTCGCCCCCTGGCTGCTGTCCCCGTTTGCCATTCCCCTGCCCCGATCCGGCGTCGAGTCTGGGGCATGGGCCACCACACGGCGCGGTTCCCGTTCGAGCAGTTTCGCCACCTGCGCTTCGGCGCCGGGCGGCCTCCCTGCCCCCACTGCGCGTGCGAACGCGTGCACCGTTGGGGTGGGTTCTCCGGCAGGCGCCGGTATCGATGCACCGGCTGCGACCGAACTTTCAGCGACTTCACGGCGACGCCGCTAGCTCATCTGAAGCTGATCGATCGTTGGCCGGGCTTCTGTTCCTGCACGCTGGACACCCTCTCCGTTCGCGCCACCGCTCGTCGACTGGCCGTCGACAAGAACACCGCGTTCCGGTGGCGCCACCGTCTTCTCGCCGCACTCGAGGCCGACGACGACGGGATCCTCACCGGCACGGTCACGCTGCACGAGACCTGGTTCGCGCGGTCGAGGAAGGGGCAGCGACGGCTGGATCGGCCCGCCCGGACGCGCAGAGCGGAGAGGCGACACGAGATTACCCCGGTATGGGTGTCCTTTGCGCAGGATGAGACCGGTCGGGTGGCACACGGCATCGTCGGGCCGTATCGCCCTCGAGCCAATGACCTGGAGGAGGGGCTGCGGCATCGGTTACGTTCGCCTCGCGAGCTCGTGTGTCCGTTCGGCCCGTACGGCGCGGCAGGCATCCTGGCCGTCCGGATTGACGTCCCCTATCGGATTGCCGCGGGGAGTGACCGGGAGATCGTGCGTCTGTGGAGCTACATCCGCCGGCTGGTCCGGTGGCTGAGCCGGTTCAGGGGTGTCGCGACCCGGTATCTGTCGCACTATCTGACGTGGCACGCGTTCCTGGAGACGCTCCGGCCAGGTCCGCCGGCCGGTCCGCTACTGCTGCTGGCAGCCAGGTTTCCGTGATCGACCGGTGCGGGTTGCTGGGCGGATTCGGCTCGGTCTATCATGCCAATCATGCCACGTACCCGAACGTCGCTCGTCTCCACCGCATTGCCCTCCGGGCCGATCTGGCTCGCGGTAACGTTGCTGCTGACCGTGATGTGGCCCGGAGCGGTTTCGGGGCAGGTCGGGGGTGGCGGAGGTGACCCCGACGGCTGGAACGAAACCCGGGCGCTGGAGCTGGTGCAGAAGGCGCGGGAGCGTCGTCGGCTGCCGGTGCTGGACTCGTCGCTACAGAGCTACCGGGCGGACGTCTCGGGGCACATCTACTTCTTCATCGACCGGGAGGCGAACCCGGAGCCGGTGCTGCTGCGGGCGGACCAGTTTGCGCTGGAGCTGTTCTGGGGGCAGCCGGACCGGGTGAAGCAGGTCGTCCGGGGGATGCGGTCGGAGGAGCAGTTCCCGATCCGGAACTTCCAGTACTACCTGGACCGGTACACGGTCATCCAGAACGGCTTCGACGACGTGATCCGGGTGGGCGAGGGTCGGGACATCCGGAACGTGATCCACCCGCTCGCCGGCGTGGGGCGGGGGTACTACGACTTCCGGCTGGCCGACTCCACGACGATCCGACTGCCCGGGGAGCCGGACCCGATCCGGGTCTACGAGGTGAAGGTCCGTCCGAAGCAGTTCGAGCTGCCCGGGATCGTCGGATCGCTGTACCTGGAGCGGGCCCGGGGCGACTTGGTGCGGCTGGCGTTCACGTTCACGCCGGCGTCGTACATCGATCCGCGGAACGAGCGGGTCGAGGTCATGCTGGAAAACGCGCTGTGGGAGGGGCGGTACTGGCTGCCGCGGGAGCAGCGGCTGCTGGTCCGCCGGGAGCTCCCGCAGTTCGATATCGACGTGGGCACGGTGATTCGCGCGGCACTCACGGTCGAGAACTACGAGCTCAACGTCGATCTCCCGCCGGGCTTCTTCGGCGGGCGGGAGGTGGTGATGGAGGCCGGTCCCGAGGCGCTGGCGGCGTACGACTTCGACGAGGGTCTGTTCGACGGGCTCGACGATGTCGGCCTGGCCCCCGGCACGGACCCCGGCACCCTCGACGCGGTGGACGTGGAAGCGATCGCCGGAAGCATCATCCGGGAGCGGTTCCTGCGGGGAATCCCGGAGCTCCGGTTCTTCACGCCCACGAGCTCCGACATCCTGCGCTACGGTCGGACCCAGGGGCTCGTGACCGGCGCGGGCGCGGTCTTCGGCATAGGCCAGCGGGAGCTGTTCGGGTACGCCGGCTATGCCTGGGGGAGAGGGAATGCGACAGCCGAGATCGGGTGGCACCCCGCGGGGCGGCCCCGGGACCTGGCGTGGTTCGGCCGGGCGTACGTGAACCGGCCCCGGAATCTCGGGCTACGGCCGGCGGCGTCCGGCGTGATCGCTTCGCTTTCCGCAGTCGCTTTCGGCAACGACCTTCGCGACGTCGCCATCACGTCCGGTGCCGAGCTCGGGGTCACGGTCGGCGACCCCCGGACGGGCCGGCTCCGCCTCTCCGCCGGGATCGATCGGTACCGGCACCCGCTCGAGGCGATCACCGCCGCGCCCCTCGACGAGACCCGGCTCTTCCGACCGGCGCCGCCGATGGACGACATCGCCAGCGCGTCGCTGCGGGCCCGGTACGAGCGTCGGGCCGCCGTCGGGCCGTTCGCCGTCCAGGTGACCCCGTCGCTCGAGGTCGGAGGCGTGTGGTACCCGTCGGGGAGCGGGTCGTCGGACGGTCCGGGGGCCGGCCTGTCGACCGCGTCGGGCTGGCTCCTCGAGGACCGGGCTGAGGGGGCGTTCGGGCGCGGGCGGCTGGATCTGCAGGCGGAGTGGGCGGACGGTCGGCGGGCGACGGGGCTCGTGCTCCGGGGGACCGCCGCGTTCAATGTCGGCGCGGTCCCCGCCCAGCACCTCTGGTACCTGGGCGGGCGCAACACGCTCCCCGGCCACGGCTTCCACGACTACGTCGGCGACCACGCGGCCGTGGCCGATGCGACGGTCTGGCGGACGCTGGTGCCACGGCTCCTGCGGCTCCGGCTCTTCGCGGCCGCCGGGTGGTCGGAGCTGGAGACGGACCCGCCGACGCCCCTCGACCCGGACCGGATGTTCTGGCAGCCGCGTCCCACGGATGGCGTGGCGTCGAGCGTCGGCGTCGGCGTCGGGCTGGTCGATGGGCTGATCCGGCTCGACTACGGCCTCCGGACCGACGACTGGGACGGCTACCTGATGCTGTCCGTCCGCCCGGACCTCTGGTCCTTCCTGTAGTCCCCGCGTCGCTCAGGGGACATTGCGCTCCAGCTCGTCCAGCCACGGGGTGGCGGAGGAGTCGCTCGGGGCGCGCCAGTCGCCGCGAGGGCTGAGGGATCCGCCGGAGCCGACCTTGGGGCCGTTGGGCATGGCGGAGCGCTTGAACTGGCTGGTCTGGAAAAAGCGGTAGAGGAAGACCTCGAGCCAGCGCTTGATGGTCGCCAGGTCGTACTCCCGGCGGCCGGCGGGCGGGATGACGTCGGGCCAGTCGCCCCTGGTGCGGTCGGCCCACGCCGCGTGGGCGATGAACGCGACCTTGCTGGGCCGGAAGCCGTACCGGCTGACGAAGTAGAGGTGGAAGTCCTGGAGCCAGTACGGCCCGACGACCTCCTCGGTGCTCTGGGCGGGGCCCTCGTCGCCGTCCTCGCCGGGTACCAGCTCCGGCGAGATCTCGGTGTTCAGGATGTCCATGAGGACGGCGCTGGTCGCGTCGTCGAACTCGTTCTGGTCGACCACCCAGCGGATCAGGTACTGGATCAGCGTCTTCGGGACGGACGCATTGACGTTGTAATGCGACATGTGGTCGCCGACGCCATACGTGGTCCACCCGAGCGCCAGCTCGCTGAGGTCGCCGGTGCCGAGCACCATGGCGTCGTTGAAGTTGGCGAGCCGGAAGAGGTGCGACGTGCGTTCGCCGGCCTGCACGTTTTCGAAAGTGATGTCGTAGACCTCCTCGCCCTCGGCGTACGGGTGGCCGATGTCCTCGAGCATCTGCATGGCCGACGGCTTGATGTCGATCTCCTCGGCCGTCACGCCGAGTGACTCCATCAGCTTCCAGGCGTTGGACTTCGTGGTTTCGCTGGTGGCGAAGCCGGGCATCGTGTAGGCGAGGATGTTGGTGCGCGGATAGCCGAGCCGGTCCATGGCCCGTGCGGCGACGATGAGCGCCTGGGTCGAGTCGAGGCCGCCGGAGACGCCGATGACCACCTTCTCGATGTCGGCGGACCGGAGCCGCTGCATCAGCCCGTGGACCTGGATGTTGTACGCCTCGTAGCAGCGGGCGTCGCGCTCCCGGGCCTCGCTGGGCACGTACGGGAACCGGTCCAGGGGCCGCTCCAGTGGGATCTCGCCGGCCGGCGCCTCGAAGGTGAACGGGATCCGTCGCATGGACTGGACACCCTCGAGATGGTCGCCGACGGCGTCGCTGAACGTGGTAGTCCGCATCCGGTCCTGGGCGAGCCGCTCCAGGTCGAGGTCGCCGATGATGAGGTGCGGGTCGTCGCTGAAGCGCTCGCCCTCGGCAACCAGCTCGTTGTTCTCGTAGATCAGCGCGTGGCCGTCCCAGGCCAGGTCGGTGGTCGACTCGCCGGGCCCCGCCGCGGCGTAGAGGTACGCGGCGATGCACTTCCCGCTCTGCGCCGCGCACAGGTCCTTCCGGTACTGCGCCTTCCCGATGATGATGTTGCTGGCACTGAGGTTCCCTATGACCGTGGCGCCGGCCAGCGCCGCGTACGTGCTCGGCGGGACCGGCGCCCACAGGTCCTCGCAGACCTCGACGTGCAGCGAGAGCCCCTCCAGGTCGGTTGCGTCGAAGATCAGGTCGCGCCCGAACGGGACCTTCTCGCCCAGGATCGTGACCTCCCGGGCCACGGCGTCCCGACCGGACGTGAACTGCCGTTTCTCGTAGTACTCCCGGTAATTCGGGATGTACGTCTTCGGGACGATCCCCAGGACCCTACCCCGGTGCACGACCACGGCGCAGTTGAAGAGCTTCCCTTCGAACCGGAGCGGAGCGCCGACCAGGAGCAGCGGCATGAGCTCGGCGCTCGACTCGACGAGTTCCGCCACGGCATCGACGGCGGCGTCCAGCAGCGCGTCCTGCTGGAAGAGGTCGTCGTTGCTGTAGCCGGTCAGCCCGAGCTCCGGGAACACGGCGAGGGCGGCGTTCCGGTCGTGGGCCTGGCGGGCCAGCTCGAGCGTGTGCCCGACGTTGGTGGCCGGGTCGGATAGCCGGATCCGGGGCACGCACGCCGCCGCACGGACATAGCCGTGGGTGTAGATATTGTGGAACTCGCTCATGGGTGGCCGCCGCCCCCTCGTCGCCTAGTTCGTGTTCAGGTTCATCGGCACGCACTGCATCGCGACATGCTCGCAGAGCGCGTTGGTGTACACCTCCGTCATGGTCACGTAGCTGGCGAAGTCGAACGCCGCGCCGTGGGCGCCGGGCGGGTAGAACCTCAGCTCGGCGTCCTTCCCGGCGCGGGCCAGCGCCGTCAGCAGCTGCATGGTGTTCTGGGGATGCACGTTCTCGTCCATCCCGCTGTGGACCAGGAGCAGGTAGTCCTCGAGCGCGTCCACCCGGTTCATGGTCGAGGCGGCCTCGTAGCCCTCGGCGTTGTCGGCCAGGAGCCCGAAGTAGCGCTCGGCGTAGATGGTGTCGTAGAGGCGCCAGTCGGTCAGCGGCGAGTTGGCGATCCCAAGGGCGAACACGCCCGGGTGCCGGAGCAGCGTGGTGATGGCCATGAACCCGCCGTAGCTGGTGCCCTGGATGGCCATGCGGTCGCCGTCCACCCAGTCGTGGCTCGCCAGCCACGCGGCGACCTCGGCGAAGTCGTGGGCCTCCCACTTCCCGAGCTCGCCGTAGACGATCTCCATGAAGTCGCGGCCGTAGTTGCCGGAGCCCCGGTTGTTCAGGTCGACCACGATATAGCCCTGCTGAGCCAGGTACTGGTGCCAGCCGTTGGAGGCCCAGGAGTCGTAGACGCCCTGGCTGCCGGGGCCGCCGTAGATGGACAGGACCACCGGGTGCGGGCGGGTCGGGTCGAGGTCCGGCGGCCGGATCATGCTTCCGTCCAGTTCCTGGCCGTCGGACGTGGTGAAGGTGAACAGCTCCTTGGGCGCGTAGGCCAGCTGCTTCGCGTAGGCCCGGACGGCCGCATTGTCCTCCAGCGTCTGGAGCAGCTCGCCATCGGTGCTCCGCAGCTCCACCTGCCGGGGCGTCTCGGTGTTCGACCACCGGTCGATGTAGTACTGGGCGTTCGGGGACATGTCGATGCTGTGCGTGCCCCGGGTCTCCGTGAGCCGCCGCTTGTTCGTGCCATCGAAGTCGATGGCGTACAGCTGCCGCTCCAGCGGGCTCGCCTCGGTGCCGGTGTAGTAGACGACCTCGTTCTCCGCGTCGATCCCTTCTACCCGCGTGACCACCCAGTCACCATCGGTGACCTGGTTCAGCAGCTCACCGTCGTACGAGTAGCGATAGAGGTGGTTGTAGCCGTCGCGGTCGCTGACCCAGAAGAACTCGTCGAGCCCGTCGGGGAAGTAGAAGTAGTCGAGCACGCCGGCGAAGAAGTCGTACACGTCGATCCACGCCTCGGAGCGCTCCTCCATGACCAGCCGCCGCTCGCCGGTGCGCACGTCGAAGAAGAAGAGCTGGAGGTGGTTCTGCGGCCGGTTGAGCGTGACTACGGCCAGCGTGTTCGGGTCGCTGGTCCAGTAGATCCGGGGGATGTAGTGCTCGCCGTCGATCCCCACGTCCAGCCACCGGGTCTCGCCGGTTTCCACATCGACCACGCCGATCCGGACCTCGCTGTTCTCCTCGCCCACCTTCGGGTACGCCATGACCGTCCACTCCGGGTACTGCCCCTCCCAGTCGGTGATCCGGATGGTCGGTACGTCGGCCGTGCGCGTTTGCCAGTAGGCGATCCGGCGATCGTCCGGGCTCCATTCCCACGCCTGGGCGAACCCGAACTCCTCCTCGTAGACCCAGTCGAAATGGCCGTTGAAGATGCTGTCACCGTCCACGTGCGTGAGCTGCCGCTCCTCCCCCGTCGCCGGGTCAATGACGAAGAGGTTGCCGCCCCGCTCGATGCCCAGCAGCGAGCCGTCCGGCGAGAGGTCCGCCGTGCGGGCGTCCCGGGCCCCGAGCGTCAGCTTGCCCGACTCCACGTCGTAGAGGTAGAAGTCCGAGAGCCCGGAGTTGCGGTAGATCGGCCGGAAGTTGGTCTGGAACACCACCGTTCGGCTGTCCTGGCTGAACTCGAACGACCGGTACTGGATCGGCTGGTTCTCGCCCGCCAGCACGAGGCTGCCTTCGTCGAACAGGAGCTGGTCCGAGAGGGTGCGGGGATCGAACCGCCGCACCTCCGCCCGTCGCGTCCGCGGGTTGCGGATCGTGTAGCTGTACTGCTCGCCGCCCTCGATCCAGTTCACGCTCGCGGGGCCCGCCGAACCGCCCAGGCGGCCCGACGCCTGCACCGCCTCCTGCACGCTGCCGAATCGCTGCTTCTGTGCCTGTGCCGCCTCCTGGGCGACCGCCGGCGAGGCCATTGCCACCGCCACGGCTGCGGCGGCGATCCATATTCTGCGCATCACTCTCTCCAGTTCGGTTCTCGGCGGGCCGGACTGCTGTCCGACCGTCCCTCAATGTCCGTCGTGGCGAGCTCCACGTAAAGGCGGGGGTCAGCGGCGGAACCGGGCGATGGCCTCCCGGTCGCCGAGGAGGACCAGCCGGTCGTTCGCCTTCACCCGGGTCGCGCCCTCGGGCACCAGCTCCCGGGTCTCTCCGGGCTCGGGGCCCTGGCGGCGGATCAGGAGCACCTGGACGCCGTACCGGGAGCGGACTGCCAGCTCGGAGAGCGATCGACCCACGAACCGGGCGGGCGCGTCCAGCTCCAGGATCATGTGGTGCCCGCCCACGGGCATCTCGGTGGTGCGGGCCGCCTCGAGCCGCCCACCGACGCCCGTGGCCATGTCCCGCTTCAGCAGCTCCCGCTCGTACGCCTCGATGAGGTGCCGCCGGCTGATGACGCCCCGGAGCAGACCGTCGCTGTCGACGACCGGCAGCTCGTCGGGCCGGCGCTCGGCGAAGATCTGCATCACGCGGTCGAGTCGCTCCCCGGGGTCGAGGGTGCGGACGTCCTCCCGGACCAGGTCCTGGGCGACCACGACCGCGGCCAGCGCGTCCGCCTGGAGCAGGAGCCCCTGGATGTCCGGCTGGCGGATCACGCCCACGTACCGGCCCCGGTCGTCGACCACGTAGTACGCGCTCCGCGGCTCCCGGGCCAGGAGGTCGATGAGGTCGCCCAGCGGCCGACCCTGTCGGATCGCGACGAAGTCGTCGTCGGCGACGTCCTGGATCTTCAGTGACCGGAGGATGTTCAGCTCGTGACCCTGGAAGAGCTCCACGCCCCGGCGGTGCAGCTTCTCGGTGTAGATGGACGTCTGCCGGCCGCGGGTCGTGACCACCGTGGCGATGATGCACGAGACCATGAGCGGCAGGATCAGCTTGTAGTCCGATGTGAGCTCGAAGATGATCAGGATGGCCGTGATCGGCGCGTGGGTCGCGCCCGCCACCACCGCGCCCATCCCCACCAGCGCGTACGCGCTCCGTCCCGCGGTCACCGTCGGGAACCACTGGTGCGCGAGGTCGCCGACCAGGCTGCCGGTCATGGCGCCCAGGAACAGCGACGGGGCGAAGATTCCGCCGGACGCGCCGGACCCCAGCGTCACGCTCGTGGCCAGCAGCTTCACGAAGATCAGCACGGCGACGAGCCCGAACCCGAGCTGGCCGGCCAGCGCTGCGCTCGTCGCCTCGTAGCCCACGCCCAGGATCTCGGGGAAGGCGATCCCGGTGGCCCCGATGAGGAGCCCGCCCACCGCCGGGAGCGACCACTCGGGCAGCGGGAGCGCCAGGAACCGGTCCTCGAGCCCGTAGACCAGCTTCTTGAACGCCAGCGCCACACCCGCGGCCAGCAGCCCGAGCACCACGTACGGCCCCAGCTCCCAGGCGCTCACCAGCTCATGGGGCGGGACCTCGAACGCCGGCACGTCGCCCAGGTAGTAGCGCGAGACGACGGTGGCCAGCACCGACGAGATGACGATGGGGCTGAACGCGGAGACCGCGAAGTCGCCGAGGATCACCTCCACGGCGAACAGGGCGCCGGCCACGGGGGCGTTGAACGTCCCGGCGATCCCCGCCGCGGCGCCGCACCCCACGAGCGTCCGGAGCTGGGTGCCGTTCACCCGGGCCCACTGGCCGAGCGTGGACCCGATGGCCGAGCCAATCTGCACGATGGGCCCCTCGCGGCCCACCGAGCCGCCCGTCCCGATGGTGATCGCCGAGACCAGGCTCTTCACGAGGACCAGCCGAGGTCGCATGACCCCCGACCGGAGCGCGACGGCCTCCATGACCTCCGGCACGCCGTGGCCCCGGGTCTCGCGGGCGCCCAAGTAGATGATGGGGCCGACCACGAGCCCGCCGAGGGCCGGGAGGATCAGGACCCACCACCAGGGGTGGTCGCGGACCAGGTCCAGCGTGTAGGTCCAGTCGCCCCAGGAGAGGAACTGGACGCCTCGGATCAACTGACGGAATCCCACCGAGCCGAACCCGCCGGCCAGCCCGATAATCGCGGCCAGGACCAGGAGCAGCGAATGCTCCCGGGACCGGAGCCCATCGAGCACCCGGCCCAGCGCCCGGATCACGAGCGAACCGCGGTCCGGGTCCCGCCCGTGGCCGGGTCGGTCACCGCAGGAGCCCCGCCCGGGCCAGGAGGTCGCCGAGCGTCTCTGCGGCGCGCTCCAGGTGGGCAGGCGCCTCGGAGCCGCCCTCGAGCGCCAGCTGCGCGTCCGCCAGCGGCTCCACGACCTGCTGGAGCTCCGGCTCCAGCGCGCCCTGCGTGGCCCGGGTCACCGCCGCCACCGACTCCCGCGCCTCGTCCACATTCGACAACGCCGCAGCGCTCTCGCCCAGCGCCACCTCGCGATACGCGTACGGTTTCGCCACGGCGACCTTCGCCCGGTACAGCGGCAGATAGACCCCGGACAGGTGCTCGAGCCGCTCACCGGCATCCTCGAGCAGCGCCCCTGCCATGTCCGGCGCCGCGCGTTGGGCGCTCGATGGGACGGCCGCCACCCCGGCGCCCAGCAGGGCGCAGACCACGGCCACCACCCGCCGCGCGCGACGGGCTCCCGCCTGCCGTCGTCGCTCGATCCGCGTCATTCGCGTCCGCATCCGCAGGAGTCGCATGCCCCGCTGTAGCCTGCGGCCGGGTGCGCTATCCTGCAAGCCCCGGCGGAACCGTCTGATTCTGTATGCGGCTGTTGTTGGTCGCTCCGCGGACCAACAGCATCTGCATACAGAGCCCGATGGGCTGCCGGGCGGACATTCGTGAATCGGCCACCGTACACCGTGCATCGCGCATCGTGCATCGTCCGACGTGCCTCCCGACTCCGCCTCCCCATCCGGGGGGACTTGACCCCGGCCGCCCGCGCCGCCATTTTTTAGGCAAGACTAAAACATAGGACCCCATGCCCGATCCGATCATCACACTCTCCGTGTTCGCCCTGCTCGTGGCGCTGCTGGCCGTGCTGCTCTGGCCCGGCCGCGGCCTGCTGGCCCGCGTCCGTCGCGTGCGTCGCGAGACTGAGCGCGTGCGTCTGGAGGACGGGCTGAAGCACCTGCTGGACTGCGAGCGGGCCTTGCGGTCGCCGTCGCTGGAGACCATGGCGGGTCGGTTGGAGGTGAGCCGGGCCGTTGCCTCCGAGGTGCTGACGAAGCTGACCGACCGGGGCCTGGCCATGTCGGTGGCGGGCGGGTACGAGCTGACGGAGGCCGGTCGCAAGTACGCGCTCCGGATCCTGCGTACGCACCGGCTGTGGGAGCGGTACCTGGCGGACCGGACGGGCGTGCCGCCGGCGGAGTGGCACGGCGAGGCGGAGCGGGTCGAGCATCAGCTGACGGAGGCGGAGGCTGAGGAGCTGGCGCTCCGTCTCGGTGATCCCCGCTACGACCCCCACGGCGACCCGATCCCGACGGCCGCCGGCGAGATCCCGGCCCGGTCGGGCATGTCGCTGGACCGTGTGCGGCCGGACCGCACCGTCCGGATCGTGCACCTGGAGGACGAGCCGGAGGCGGTCTTCGAGCGGCTGGTCTCGCTGGGTCTGGCGCCGGGCGAGCTGCTGGAGGTCGTGCCGTTCCGGGCGGGCGAGCGTCCCGGCGCTGCGGGCGCCGCCGCCGGCCGGGATCGGTCGGGCCGGGTCCGGATCCGGGTCCGGGGCGAGGAGCACGTGCTGCGGGCTGTGGACGCGGCGAACGTGACCGTGGAGCTGCTGTCGGGTGGGGCTGGGTCCGGCCCGCGTCGCACGCTGGCGGAGGCGGAGCGTGGGGAGACGGTGCGGGTCACGGCGCTGTCGCCGGCGTGTCAGGGTTCGCAGCGGCGTCGCCTGCTCGACCTGGGCGTGGTGCCGGGCACGGAGATCACGCCGGAGCTGGTGAGCAGTGGCGGCGACCCGGTCGCGTACCGGATCCGGGGCGCGCTGATCGCGCTGCGTCGAGAGCAGGCGGAGTGGATCGAGATCGAGACGGCGCCGGCGGAGAGGGCGGGCTGACGTGGCGACGATGACGAAGCGGCGCCGCGAGGGCGGGGCCGAGGAGCACCGTCACCAGAACCTGGTCCGTCTCGGGCTGAGCCCGGACCGGTGGGACCACCTGGTCGCGCTGGCCGGGAACCCGAACGTCGGGAAGAGCACGGTCTTCAACGCGCTGACGGGGCTTCGTCAGCACACGGGCAACTGGCCGGGGAAGACGGTGGTCCGTGCCGAGGGCGTGTTCGCCCACAACAGCAAGCGGGTGAAGGTGGTCGACCTGCCGGGCACCTACTCGCTGCAGGCCGGGAGCACGGACGAGGAGGTGGCCCGGGACTTCATCGTGTTCGGCCGGCCGGACGTGACGGTCGTCGTCGTGGACGCGACGCACCTGGAGCGGAACCTGAACCTGGTCCTCCAGGTCCTGGAGATCACCGACCGGGTGGTGGTCTGCCTGAACCTGATGGACGAGGCGAAGCGCCGGGGCGTGTCGGTGGACCCGGACAAGCTGGAGGAGGCGCTCGGGGTGCCCGTGGTCCCGACGGTGGCCCGGTCGGGCGCCGGGATCGGTGCGCTGCTGGACGCGGTGGAGATGGTGGCGACGGGCGCGCGGCCGACCACGCCGTACCGTCTGGAGTCGCACGCGCCGGAGGTGGAGGAGGCCGCCGCGGAGCTGATCCCCGCCATCGAGCGTGCGTACCCCGGCGTCGCCAATGCCCGGTGGGTGGCGGTCCGGCTGCTGAACGCGGACGGCGCGGTGGAGGAGGCGGTCCGGAGCGGCGAGCTGGGGCTGCTGACCGAGGGCGGCGGGGACGGGTCGTCGCCGGACCGCCGGGCGCCCGACGAGGACGCGATCCGGGAGGTGCTGGAGACGGCGTCGCGGCTGCGGTGGGACCTGCGCCCGGACTTCCACGACGCGCTGATGGAGCGGCTCTACCGCGCGGCCGGCGAGATCGCCGAGGCGTCGCAGAAGCGGGGGCTGAAGGGGGCGGCGTACCGGTTCGACGAGAAGCTGGACGAGCTGCTGACGAGCCGGTGGCTCGGCTTCCCGCTGATGCTGGCGGTCCTGGGGCTCGTCTTCTGGATCACCATCGCCGGCTCGAACGTCCCGAGCCAGCTGCTGGCCACGCTCCTGGTCGACAACGGGCACGCGTGGCTGACGGGGCTCGGCCAGACGGTCGGGCTGCCCGCGTGGCTGAACGGGTTCCTCTTCGACGGGATCTACCTGGCCACCGCGTGGGTGGTGGCCGTAATGCTCCCGCCGATGGCCATCTTCTTCCCGCTCTTCACGCTGCTCGAGGACTTCGGCTACCTGCCCCGGGTCGCGTTCAACCTGGACGGCATGTTCAGGCGCGTGGGCGCCCACGGTAAACAGGCGCTGACCATGGCCATGGGCTTCGGCTGCAACGCCGCCGGCGTAGTGTCGACCCGGGTCATCGACAGCCCCCGGGAGCGGCTCATCGCCATCATCACCAACAACTTCTCCCTCTGCAACGGCCGGTGGCCCACCCAGATCCTGATCGCCACGATCTTCATCGGTGCGCTGGCCCCCGCCCACCTGGCCGGGCTGGTCTCGGCCGCCGCGGTCGTGGGGATCGCGGTCCTCGGAATCGGGTTCATGTTCCTGAGCTCGTTGCTCCTGTCGAGCACCGTGCTCCGGGGCGAGGCGACGACGTTCAGCCTGGAGCTCCCGCCGTACCGACCCCCGCGGATCTGGCAGACGCTCTACACGTCGGTCATCGACCGGACGCTGATCGTGCTCTGGCGGGCCGTGGTCTTCGCCGTGCCCGCCGGCGCCGTGATCTGGCTGATCAGCAACATCGACATCGCCGGCGCCAGCATCGCCGAGCACGCCATCGGCTTCCTGGACCCGTTCGGGATCCTGCTGGGGATGAACGGCGTGATCCTGTTGGCGTACGTCGTCGCGATCCCGGCCAACGAGATCGTGATCCCGACGGTGCTGATGCTCACGGTGCTGGCCACGGGGATGAGCGGGATCGGTGAGGGCGCCGGGGTCATGTTCGAGCTGGACAGCACCATGGCCATGGCGGACCTGCTCCGGGCCGGCGGCTGGACACTGCTGACCGGCGTGAGCCTCATGCTCTTCAGCCTCCTCCACAACCCGTGCTCCACTACGATCTACACGATCTACAAGGAGACCGGCAGCGCGAAGTGGACCACGGTCGCCGCGCTCATGCCGCTCCTCATGGGGTTCGTGGTGACGTTCCTGGTGGCGCAGGTGTGGAGGATCGCCGCCTAGCGGTGGCTCGTGGATCGTGGATCGTGGATCGTGGATCGTGGGTCGTGGATCGTGGATCGTGGATCGTGGATCTCGCGCCACGGTCGCGGCGATGCCAGCTTCAATGATGAACGCGCCCCAGTCCCACTACCACTCCCAGCCCCGGATCCCATGCACCCCCTCCACGACCTGACTCCCGGTCCGAACCCGCCCGAGCGGCTCCACGCGTACATCGAGATCCCGCGGGGCGGGCGGAACAAGTACGAGGTCGACAAGGAGACCGGCGTGCTGAAGTTCGACCGGCTCCTCTACAGCGCGGTCCACTACCCCGGCGATTACGGGTTCGTCCCCCGGACACTGGCCGAGGACGGCGATGCGCTGGACGTCCTGGTCCTGATCACCGAGTCCACCGTCCCGGGGTGCCTGATCGAGGTCCGGCCGCTGGGGATGTTCCTGATGAAGGACGAGAAGGGGATGGACCACAAGATCCTGGCCGTCCCCGTCTCCGACCCGTTCATGGATGAGCTGAACGACCTGGACGACGTCCCGCCCCACACGCTCCGCGAGATCGACCACTTCTTCGCGGTCTACAAGGAGCTGGAGGGGAAGGAGACCGTCACCGGCGGATGGCACGGCCACGCGGAGACCGTCGAGGTGGTCGAGGCGGCCATGCGGCGCTACGACGAGGAGCGCGGCTCCGGGTGAGGTGGGACGCCGCCGTCATGGCGGTCCCTGCGGAGCCCGGGCGACAGTCTGCGGGCGCGGGGTCCCCGGGGGCCGGCCAACGTGACTCTGGATTGCCCGGCGCCCGCCGGCTATCATAAAGTGCTCTGCCCGATCGGGCACCCACTATTCTTCCCAGTACGGAGGCCTGCAAATGCCACGAATCCCGATCTCCCTGAGCGTGGTCGTGCTCCTCGTCCTGGCCGGCGCGTGCGCCGATCAGGAGCCCGCCCAGGAGATGAACGCCGACGAGCCGATGGCCGAGGCGCCCTCCGAGACAGCTGCCGAGATGCCCGCCGAGCCGTCGCTGGACGCGTTCGTCGGGACCTGGGACGCCATGACGTACATGGAGAGCGGCGATACCGTTCCGTCCACCATCATCGCCACCGCCGACCCGGACGGCTGGATGGTCGAGTTCGCCGAGCGGGAGCCGATGCCGATGCGCGTGCTCGAGGTGTCCGGCGACAGCGTCGTCACCGAGATCGGACCCTACGAGAGCCTGCTTCGCGACGACGTCATGGTCACCGTCCGCAGCGTCACCCGGATCGAGGACGGCCGCATGGTCGGCACCATGGAAGCCCACTATGCCGGCGCCGACAGCCTGGTAGTGAACGGCCGGATCGAGGCCACCCGCGGCATGTAGCTCGCACCCGGTCCCGGACCGCCCGCCGGCGCGGCCCTCGCGCCGGTAGGCCCGGGTCTGGCGTCGGCCTCAGGCGGGCGTCGGTGTCAGGCGCTCACCGGGTTCACGATGTCGACCTCGACCTCGATGTCGATCCCCTGTCGTACGCTGCCGGTCACGATACAGAAGTCCTCGAAGACCTTCAGGCAGCGCGGGACCCGCTCCTGGTCCTCCGGCGGGATCGCGGCCGTGATCCGGACCTGGATCGTGTCCACCCGCAGCCGCTTGTCCTCGTTCCGCGTGATGATCCCGTGGACGTCCGTCTCCATGTCCTCCACCGTGACCCGCGCCTTCTGCAGACAGAACAGCAGCGACGCGCTCAGGCAGTTGCCCACCGCCGCACCCAGTACCCGGGCGGCGTTCGGGCCCTCGTCATCGCCCGTCGGGTCCGGCTCGTCCATCAGCAGGTTCGGCATCTTCTCGCCATCGAACTCCACGTCGAACTGGAACTTCTCCAGACGACGCAGCGTCAGATCGAACTCCTTCTCCGCTTCGGCCATCGTTCTCCCCCGTCTCAAGGGCCGCTTCTGTATTCCCGCCCGGTAATATAGGCGCCGAGGCGTCGGCTGTCTGTGGGGAATTGGATGATTCTCGTGCTGGTACGGGGTGGGGTGCATCGCAGAGGCTGCGGAGAGCGTGGAGGGCAGGGAGAGCGCGGATGGGCGCGGAGCCCGGGCGCGCGGATGACCCTCGCCGGGTGTCCCAAACTCCGCATCCGTCGCGTCTCGTTGAACGAACGACGGGTTGTGGTCGCCAGGCGGCCGAAAGTCGACAGCCGTCGGTCAGGGGGAGGGATGCGCGGCGAATCGCGGTCACCGTGCGACCGGAATGTGCCGTTCGCCGGCCCGGCCGCGACGCGCGCCGGGTTCGGGACACCGGCGCCCCGAGCCACGCCGCCCTCTCCTTCTCCTTCTACCTCGCCCTGTACCTGTACCTCCGCCTCGTACCTGTCCATCTCCCTGGACGCAGCCGTCGCCAGGAAGACGGGAAAGTACGAAGTCGAGGTACAGGTACAGGTACAGGGAGAGGGAGAGGTGGAACCGTTGGGAATCACGCCGGGCGGGCGGCGGCCCATCCGCCGCCCGCCGACCGGGGTCGGGGCCGTTACCGGCCGAACGGTCCTCCGATGATGTATCCGGGCCCTTCCACCTGTTCCGGCCCAGTCGACCCCGATATCTTTGAGATCCACCCGCTGTTGGGTCGTTCCCCCCGCGCTCAACGCCATGGACCCCGAACAGGCCTCACCCGACATCATCGACCGGCTCCGTCAGCACCGGATCATCGGGCAGCTGCCCGACCGTGAGCTCGCGTGGCTGGCGGCCCGGGGCCGGCTGCGCCGGTTCGAGGCCGGGGAGTGTCTCCTGCGAAAGGGCCAGCACTGGGAGTCGCAGGACGTGGGGCTCGAGTTCCTGCTGAGCGGACGGATCGCGAACTACGTGGAGCGCAGCTCCGGCTCCCGGAAGGCCATGGAGTGGCAGGCCGGCGACGTGACGGGCGTGCTCCCGTTCTCCCGGATGGGGGTCGCCCGGGGGACCACGCTGGCGGAGACGGCGGCGGAGACCTTCTCGCTGGACCCGGAACACTTCCCCGAGCTGATCCGGGAGTGCCCGGGCGTCACGGCGGCGTGCGTGCACGTGATGATCGACCGGGCCCGGGTCTTCCGGACCACCGACCTCCAGGACGAGAAGATGGTCTCGCTGGGCAAGCTCTCGGCGGGGCTGGCCCACGAGCTGAACAACCCGGCGTCGGCGGTGGCCCGGAGCGCGGGGCTGCTGCAGTCGAGCATGGGCGAGGCGGACCG
>JBPRGE010000158.1:0-2917 GCA_051418035.1 Candidatus Longimicrobiales bacterium M2_2A_002 | reverse complement strand
CTGTACAGCCGGCTGATCAGCCCGTTCTTCGAGGTCCAGGCCGGCCTGGGGATCGAGACCGAGTATGGCGAAACGTCGTCGCGGAGTCGAGGCCAGCTGGTGGTCGGCCTGCAGGGTCTCGCGCCGTACTGGTTCGAGATCCAGCCGCAGGTGCTCGTGAGTCAGGAAGGCGACGTCTCCTTCACGCTGAACGCCAGCTATGAGCTCCTGTTTACACAGCGCCTCATACTGGAACCGGAGTTGGATCTGAAAGCGGCGGTTCAGGAGGTGACCGCGTTCGGGATCGGATCGGGCCTGAACGACCTCTCGCTGGCGGGCCGGTTGCGCTACGAGCTCAAGCGTGAGTTCGCCCCGTACGTCGGCGTGGTCTGGGCGAAGCGGTACGGCGGCACGGCGGATCTGGCGCGGGCAGCGGGCGAGACCGTAAGCAGCACCCGATTCGTGGCGGGGCTCAGGGTCTGGTACTGATCCGACGCACCGGGCCTCGTGAGAAGACCACGCGTACCTCAATACTACGGCAAGAGGGTACAACGACATGGATAGGAAGACCTGGAAGATCGTGGGAACCACGGTGGCGATCGCGATCGTGGTCGGGGGGCTGGGCGCCTTGGCGGTCATGTACTCGGGCGCATACAACGTAGCGGCCACGGCGGAACACACGCCGCTGGTGCAGTGGGTGTTGGGCACGACGCAGGAACGATCCGTGAAAGCCCGGGGCGACAACGTGCCGATGGCGCCGCCGTTCGACTCGTCTCTTGTGGCCAGCGGATTCGAAGGCTACCGGGCGATGTGCGTAGAGTGCCATGGTGCTCCGGGCGTCGATCCGGGAGTGAATGGCCAAGGGCTGAATCCGAGTCCCCCCGACCTGGCCGAAGAGGCTTCCGAGATGACCGACGGGGAGCTGTTCTGGGTCACGAAGAACGGGATCAAGTTCACCGGCATGCCCGCCTTCGGGCCGACCCACTCCGACGAGGACATCTGGGGCCTCGTCGCGTTCATGCGGGAGCTGGAGACGATGAGCCCCGAGCAGTACGAGCAGCTCGTGGCCGCGAGCGAGGCCCGGCGGCAGAACGACGGCGGCGACTCCGAGGGGCACGTGGACGCCCCTGGCGCGCCGGCTCACACGCACTGAGAGACCCCGATGCCGCGTCACCCGAGCCGACCCGCGCCCGAACCCGCGTCCGCCTGACCAGCTCGGCCCCCGTGAAGCTACCGCCGGACATCGCCGAAAAGACGGCGCAGCTCCCCAGCCGCCCTGGCGGCATCGACCGCCTGGGCCGTTCGCAGGCCTCGTTCTGGCTGGCGCTACTTCTGTTCGCGCTCTACTTGGGCCTGCCTGCATTCGTCGCCCACGTGACCCTGATGGAGGGTGCATTCCTCGAGGAGATGAAGCGGCACGGATTCGTCTCCGGATACACCCTGTACACCGTGGGCTACGGGATCCTGTGGTGGCCCCTCGCCCTGTGGGCATGGTCCCGGCTAAGGAGACGGACGTCGGAGCTCTCGCAACGGAACCTCCAGAGCGTGCTGTTCGAGCATGACCTGCTGACCCGCGGAAGTGGCGACAGCTACACGCCGCTCCTCGTTCGGTTTGTCTTCGGGCTCGGAGTCCTCACACCCGAAATCGACGTGAAGTGGGTCCATTGCCCCGAACCGGGCGACGCCGATGCCCGGAACCCGGCCGTTCTGGCGATTCAGAAATCGCCGAGGATCCGGCGCCAGGTGTTCGAGGAACCCGAGTTCTGGGGCGGGATCCAGGGAGTGCGCTCGCACCTGACCACGCTCGACGGGGCCGATCTGGAGGGGGAGGGGACGGATGACTTCTTCTTCATGCTCCTGTCCGACCGGATCTCCGACCTTCCGGCCCACGTGGAACCACGCGCCCTGCCCGACCCGTCGAAGCTCCCCGTGGGGAAGTTTCCGGTAGGCATCGACGCGTTCAGGGAGGTGCACTACGTGGATTTCGCCCGGTTCCCGAATCTTCTCATCTGTGGAGGTACCGGAAGCGGCAAGACCATGCTGGCCAACTGGGTGATCTACTCTCTCGCCCGGCAAGGGGTGACGTTGTCGGTCATCGATCCTGACCGGCAGTTCGAGCAGGTCGCCAGGACGGAGCAGATCACGTTCGTCCATCGGGCGACCACGGTCTCGGAGTTCTCCGACGCACTGGTGCTCGAACGGGAAGAGATGGAAGCCCGCAATCGTGGCGACCGGGAGCGGGTCCCCCGAGTCCTCATCGTCGACGAACTGCCCCGTGTTCTGGAGTCGGACGGCAACGCCGGGACCCTGCGGGACCTGGCGCAGCGGATGCGGAAACAGCGGATGGCCATGATCGTGGTCATGCAGAACCCGGGCGCCGAGCTGCTTCCGCCCTCCATCCGGGACAACTTCCTGTGGAAGCTCTGCGGCAAGCTCGACAATCCCCAGCAGGTCTCGAACCTGTTTCCCGGGTCGGGCGATGTGGCCTCCGCGGTCGCCCGGATTCACGAACCCGGGATCTTCCTGAAGGCGGACAGGACCGACCTCCAGTTGATCAGGACGCCCTACGAGCCCCGCTTCGATCGGCACGAAGAGGGGTGGTGACGCGCGCCCTCCGACGATGATCCGCGAAGGTCAGTAGCCCGCGGCCTGCCAGGCCTGCATTCCGCCCGTGAGGTTGTAGACGTTCGTGTACCCGAGCGAGACCAGGGTCCCGGCCGCCTGGGTGCTCATACGGCCGCTGCGGCAGTACAGGACGATCGGGGCGTCCTTGCCACCCGGGATCTGGTCGGCCCGCGCCCCGATCTCGTCGTAGGGGATGCTCAGGTCGGTGCCCGGGATGTCGTCGCCGTGGGGGACGTGGACATTCACCAGCACCAGGTCTTCCGACGCCAGCATGTCCTGGAGCCGGGAGGCCGTGATGTCGGTGACCGTCCCG
>JBPRGE010000157.1:0-2206 GCA_051418035.1 Candidatus Longimicrobiales bacterium M2_2A_002 | reverse complement strand
GTCGCTTCTCGGACTCGATAGGGGGGCCGACCGCGTCATGGTGAGCGCCCTGGTGGAGCCGGACAGCAAGCTGCGGCCCGATCTCCGGGGGCTGGACCCGTCAGAAATGACGCCCGAGCAGTACGAGACCTGGTACTGCTCTCCGGTCATGGGCGCGGTCACGACCCAGATCGAGGAAGTAATTCCCGACGCAACGGCGCGACCGATCCGGCGCATCGCGGAGGCCGAGGGGGCGTTCCTCACCCGGGTCGGGCTCCTCGTGGCCATCCTCACGGTGGTCGTACTGGTGACGGCGGCCCTCGCGGTCATGGCGGCCATGACCGCCACGGTGCTCGAGCGGCGGGGTGAGATCGGCCTCATGAAGGCGATCGGCGCCGATCCCCGACAGATCGGCCTGATCTTCCTGACCTACGCGGGCCTCACCGGCCTGATCGGCGGGGCGGTCGGCTATGCAGCCGGCCTCGGGATGGCCGAGGTCATCGCGAGACAGGTGTTCTCCACCTCCGCTGCGGTTCCGCCCGTCCTCCTGCCCGTGGTCCTCGCCATCACCGTGGCCGTGGCGCTGGCGGGCAGCACGCTGCCCGTTCGCCGGGCGATGCGCCTCGATCCCTCCGAACTCCTCCGGGAGGTGTGAAGGTGTTCTGGCGTATCGTGGCGCGATCCCTCGGCTTCCGCCCCGGAAGGCTGGCCGTCGCCGGTCTCGCGGTCGCCCTGGCCGCAGCGCTGATTTCCACGCTGGTCCAGCTCTCGTCCGGTGTCCGTGCCCAGGCGGGACGCGAGCTGCGGGCCTACGGAGCCAACATCATGGTGCGGCCGGCCGGTGCAGTCACTCCGTCATCCATCCCGGGGACCGCCGGGGGTGCCGGCGGAATCGACGCTCGCAGGCTGACCGCTCTGGCCGATGTCCCGGGCGTCGTCGACTACGCCCCCTTCGTCTACCTGGTCGCGGAGACCGACGCACAGCCGGTGGTCGTGGCGGGCACGGATTACGCTCGCGTCCGGTCCATGAACCCCTGGTGGAAGGTCGACGGCCGGTGGCCCGCCGGCCCCCGGGAGGGATTGCTGGGGACCGACGCCGCCCGTGCCCTCGGCGTCCGCCCCGGCGAGACGCTGGAGCTGAAGTACGGGGATCGGACGTTGAGCGTGCAGATCCGCGGAGTGGTCGAGACCGGGGGGCCGGAAGACGCCCAGGTCCTGGTGCCGCTCGCCAGCGCCCAACGCCTCGTCGGACGGCCGGACGAAGTCGGGTTCGTGCAGGTGAGCGCGGCGCTCGAGGACCGGGCGCCCGACGAGCTGACCGGAACCATCGAACGGCTGCTGGAGGGCGTCGAGGCCACCCCACTCCGGCAGTTCACCGGGGCGGAGGAGCGGGTGCTGAGTCGGATCCAGCGCCTGATCGCACTCGTGACCGTCCTGGTCCTCGCGGTCGCCGGGCTGACCGTAGCGAGCACCATGGTCACCCGGGTGCTGGAACGTCGCGAGGAGGTCGGCCTGATGAAGGCCCTGGGGGCGCCCTCCCGCCGGGTGGCCGGCCTGTTCCTGGCGGAAGCAGCGGGCATCGGCCTGGCCGGCGGTCTCCTCGGCCACCTCGGTGGCGTCGGGTTCGCCGGGTTCATCGGCCGGACGGTGTTCGAGTCCGCGTTGGAGCCGTCGCCGACTGCCCTGCCCATCGCCGTCTCGGTCGCAGCCGTAGCGGCGGTCCTCGCGAGTCTCTGGCCCGTGCACCGAGCGCTGGCCGTCGATCCGGCCATCGCACTGAGGGGAGAATAGGAGGAGCCAGTGAAAGAAACCATCGTCAACGTCTGGAATGTCACGAAAGTCTACAACGAGCGGGTGCGTGCGCTCGACCGCGTACGGCTCACGGTCGGGCGAGGCGAGTGGCTCGCCCTGATGGGCCCGTCGGGGTCCGGCAAGACCACGCTGCTGAACCTGATCGCCTGCCTCGACCGGCCAACCAGCGGCCGTCTGCTGGTGGCCGGGACGGACGTTACGACGCTGGCGACGGGTGCTGCGGCACGGTTCCGACGCGAGCACGTCGGGCTGGTGTTCCAGCAGTTCCACCTGGTCCCGTACCTGACGGCGGTGGAAAACGTCATGCTGGCCCAGTACTTCCACAGCATGGCGGAACGAACCGAAGCGCTCGCGGCGCTCGAACGCGTCGGGCTGGAAGAGCGGGCCGGCCACCTCCCCTCACAGTTGTCGGGCG
>JBPRGE010000156.1:0-22062 GCA_051418035.1 Candidatus Longimicrobiales bacterium M2_2A_002 | reverse complement strand
CGGAATAGGCGATGGACAGGAACTCTCCGAGCGCCCCCACCCCCATGAGATAGCAGGACGGGTCCTTCATGGTCAGCTTCGATCCGAGGTTCCCGTCCAGCCACTCCATGTGCCCCCCGGCCTCCACCAGCGCCCGCTGGGTGACCAGGTTGTACATGTTGTTCGACCAGTTCTGGATCGTGACGTACCGGAACCGGGCGTTGTCCTTGACTATGATCTCGATGACGCCGCTGTGTACCGACTCGGTGCTGTCGACCGGGGCCGAGCACCCCTCGATGTACTGGGCGTCGGCACCCTCCTCCACGATGATCAGCGTGCGCTCGAACTGGCCCATCCGCTCCTGGTTCACCCGGAAGTAGGCCTGCAGCGGCGTCTCCACCTTCACGCCCTTCGGGATGTAGACGAACGAGCCGCCCGACCACACCGCCGAGTTGAGCGCCGCGAACTTGTTGTCCGCCGTCGGGACCACCGTGCCGAAGTGCTCGCGGAAGAGCTCCGGGTACTTCCGCAGCCCGTCCTCGATGGACTCGAAGATGATCCCCTTGTCCTCCCACTCCTTCTTCAGCGAGTGGTAGACCATCTCCGACTCGTACTGGGCGCCCACGCCCGCCAGCACCTTCTGCTCCGCCTCAGGGATCCCGAGCCGCTCGAACGTCTTCTTGATGTTCTCCGGCACGTCGTCCCAGGACCGCTCCATCTTCTCCTGCGGCCGGACGTAGTAGTAGATGCTGTCCAGCGTCTCATCGAGGGTCGAGAGGTCCGCCCCCCACGTGGGCATCGGCTTCCGCTCGTAGACCCCGAGCGCCTTGAGCCGGAAGTCCAGCATCCACTCCGGCTCCCCCTTGTTCGCCGAGATCGCACGCACCACGTCCTCGTTCAGACCCGGCTCCGCACGGTAGACCGGACGGTCCTCCGTCTTGAAATCGTACTTGTAGTCCTCGAGCCCGAGGTTGGCGACTGTTTCGTCGTGGGGCACTGCGCCCTCCTATACTCCGGTGTATGCCTGCTTCGTTTTCCTGTTCCTGCTTCGTCGCGGGGCTCGTGCCCCACACGAAACTCGGTACCGGGCTGCGCCCGGCTGTGCTACCGGCCCTTCCAGCGCTGCCCGCCTTCCAGGTCCCCGGTTCCTTCATGGCCTCCGAGGCCTTTCCGCCGTTCCCCACTACCAGCCCTGCTACCACTACCAAGATCGGCGGCCCTGCCAGGCCAGCAGCGGTGGCCCGACCCCAGGGCAGCGGTTGAAGCGCTACGCGCCCGTTGCTGCCGCCGCCTCCTGTTCGTGCCACTCCGCATACCCTTCGGCCTCGAGCTGCTCCGCCAGCTCCGCCCCGCCACTCTTCGCGATCCGGCCGCCGATCATCACGTGCACGTGGTCGGGAACGATGTAGTTCAGCAGACGCTGGTAGTGCGTGATCAGGAGGATGCCCATCTCGTCCTCCCGCTCCGCGTGGAGCTTGTTCACGCCCGACGCGACAACCTTCAGCGCGTCGATATCGAGCCCCGAGTCCGTCTCGTCCATGATCGCCAGCGTGGGCTCCAGCATGGCGAGCTGAAGGATCTCGTTCCGCTTCTTCTCACCACCGCTGAACCCCTGGTTCACGCTCCGCTGCGCGAACGCCGTGTCCATCTCCAGCAGCGCCATCCGGTCCATCAGCTGCTGCTGGAACTCGAAGAGGTCGACTTCCTCGTCCCCCTTCCGCGCCTGCACCGCCGTGCGCAGGAAGTTGGCGATGCTCACGCCCGGAATCTCCACCGGGTACTGAAACGCCAGGAAGACGCCGGCCTGCGCACGCTCGTCCGCCTCCAGCTCCAGCAGGTCCTCGCCCTGGAACGTCACGCTGCCGGCCGTGACCTCGTACGCGGGGTGGCCCGCCAGCACCTTCGCCAGCGTGCTCTTGCCCGAGCCGTTCGGACCCATGATCGCGTGGATCTTCCCCACATCGATCTCCAGGTCCACACCGCTCAGGATCTCCGTTTCGTCCCCTTCCGCGACTCGCGCGTGAAGGTCCTCGATCTTCAGGATCGCCATGGTCCACTGTCAGGTTCAGATATCCGGCCCGGCCTCGCGCCCGGCCCGTCGGGGCTCGCGCCCCGTGATTCGTGTCAATTCCCGTGCCCGGACAAAATCGGCCCGCAAAGCCAATCCGGCGGGCGCTGCTGAATCAAGAATGATTCTCGGTCTCAACTATACCCCCGACGCACTGCCGATGCAAGGGGCCCCGGCTCCCTTTCTGGACCCCGCAGCCCGCGCTACGTTCCTTCCATGTCGAGCGATGGGCAGCGAGTCATTCTGGTCCTCGGGGGCGGCGGCGTAAAGGGCGTGGCCCACGCGGGCGCGTACAGGGCGCTCGTGGAGGCCGGTGTGGAGGTGGCGGAGATCGTCGGCACGAGCATCGGCGCGCTGGTGGGCGCCAGCATCGCCGGCGGGGCGGACCCGGACCTCCTGGCGGACCGGGCCCGGTCGCTGGAGAAGGCGGACATCGTCGACATCAACCGGTGGGCTCTGCTGCCGATGGGGATCCGCCAGCAGTCGATCTTCCGCGGCGAAGCGCTCCGGGAGTACATCCGGGATGTCCTCCCGGTCGCGGACTGGTCGGAGCTCACGACGCCGTTGAGCGTGAACGCCGTGGACCTGGAGACCGGCCGAACGATCTGGTTCGGCGCCGGCGCCCGGACGGACGTGTCGCTGCCGGAGGCGATATACGCCTCGTCCGCGCTGCCGGTCTTCTATCCTCCGGCGAAGGCCAACGGGATGCACCTGGTGGACGGTGGCGTGATGGACACGGTACCGATCACTCGCGCGGCGGATCGGGGTGCCGACCGCATCATCGCGGTCCACACGTCCTCCGGGCGGGAGAAGGATGCCGAGGACACCATCGACAAGGGCCTGGTGGCGATCCACCACCGGGTGATGGACATCATGGCGTTCGCCCGCCGTGAGGTCGTCCAGGACAGCTGGTTCGGCCCGGAGATCCTGAAGGTCGAGCCCGACGTGTCCCGCTACTCCACGTTTGACTTCGACGCGGTGGACTACTTCCTGGAGGAGGGCTACCGCGCGATGAAGGAGGCGCTGGAGCCCCGGGACTAGACCCGCTCCACCGCCAGGCGGATGCCGACCGGCGCCCGCCCGTCACCGACGACGGGCACCGGTCCTCAGGCGTCGCGCACCCGTCGCTCGATCAGCCGCCGCCCGTGTCGATCGCCGCGGGCTCCGGCTCTGCCGCTTCCGGCACCATCCCCTCCTGGCCCGCCTCGGCGTCGGGCTGCTCGGCGTCGGGCTGCTCGGCCTCGGGCGCCTGGGGCTGCGTCACCGGCTCGATCTGCTCCTGGAGCCCCGCCACGTTGCGGAACCGGTCGAGCATGGCGTAGAGGACGTCCGCGTACTCGGGGTTGGAGCGTGACAGTCCGGTGATGACCTCGTCGCGCATGGCGAGGAACTCGTCCGCGACGATGGCGGTGGAGTCGGGCAGCACGAGGTGTGCGTCGTCGAGCCGGGTGAAGAAGTCGCTCATCAGCCGGCGGGAGCCTTCGTAGTTGCCGGCCTGGGCCGCGATGGCGGCTTGTCCGAGGCGGACCCGGAGCCGCTCGATCATGAGCTCCTGCCGGGTGGAGGCCAGCTCGTCGCGTACAAGGCTGGCCTCGTAGAACTGCCAGCCGAATCCGGCCCCGAAGGCCAGCACAACGGCGATGAAGCCCCAGAGGAAGCCGCGGCCCCGCTTCCGCGGCTGGGTCACTGTCTGCGTTCCCGTATCGTCCATGTCAGCTCCCGCTCTCGATGAGGGATTCCACGATCCGGTCTACCGCCGCCTGGACCTCCCAGGACGGGCGGCCGGACCCGGTGCTCAGAATACTGAAGACCAGCTCCCTGCCGTCGCGGGTCGTGATGTACCCGCTCAGCGCGTTCACGTGCCGCAGCGTGCCCGTCTTCGCCGCCACCCGCCCCCGGTGCTCGAGGAGCCGGTCGTCGAGCGTGCTCCCGGACTCGCCGGGGCTCGCCAGCGCGTTTCTCAACCGGGGCCCCCACGGCCGCGCATCCGCGTACCGGAGCAGTGTGGCCACGGCGTCCGGAGTGAGCAGCCCCTGGGGCGTGAGCCCCGACCCGTCCCGCATGTAGATCGCGCCGCGGGGTACGCCCACGGTCTCCGCGATGTACTCCTCCACCAGATCCGTGCCGCTGCGCCAGTCGCCCCGGCCCAGCAGCGCGGCCGCCATGGCCTTGAGCACCTGCTCGGTGACCCAGTTGTCACTCCGCTCGAGCGCCACCCGGATGATCGCGTCCAGGGGCGGTGACCGCCAGACGACCCGGGCCGGAGCCAGGGTGCCGGCCGGTTCCGTTCCGGCGCCGTACCGTACCACGACCGGCCCCGTCACCCGGATCCCGGCCCGCTCCAGGGCGCGCTGCAGCGCCATCCCGGCGGTGTGCCCCGGCCGCGTCTGGGCGATCCAGGAGGTGTCGGGTCCCGAGCCTGCGCCGATGGCGCCGCGGAGGATGAGGGAGTCACCGTCCGGGAGCCGGCGGAGCACGTCGTCCCAGTCGTCGTCGCCCGGCACCGTCCGGATCCGGGCGTCGAGCCCGACCAGTCCGGCGCCGTGCGACACCGTCACCGCGGCCGGCGAGCCGACCCGGCCGGGGGTCACGACGATCTCGAACGCGCCGCTCATGATGGCGAACGGCGTCACGGGCGCGGCGTAGTACCAGTCCAGGTCGAAGGTCTCCCACGCCGGGTGGACCAGCGTGCTGTCGAACCGGCTCTGGTCGATCACCACGGGACCGTCGACGGTCCGGAGCCCGCGGGCCCGGAGCGAGTCCGCCAGGGAGTCCAGCGGCGCCAGCGGGTCGTCATGGAACGGCTCGCCCAGCGACGGATCCCCTCCGCCCCGGACCACGAGGCTGTCGGCCCGGCCCTGCTCGTCGGTGGGGCCCTCGACCACCGTCTCGAAGCGGTACTCGGGGCCCAGGAGGTCCAGCGCCGCCGCGGCCGTGACCAGCTTCATGGTGGACGCCGACGTGAACAGCCGGTCCGGGTTGTGGCGGAGGACGGGCGCGCCGTCGGCCAGGTCGTAGACCGCGACGCCCCAGTGGGCGCGGCTCAGCGGCGGCGTATCCAGGATGGAGTCGAGAACCGCCCGCGGCGGGCTCGGCTCGCCGACCGTCTCCGTGGCCTGGGCCCGGGCCGTGGCGGGCGTGAGGCCGAGCAGCAGCCCGGCGATGAGGAGGAGGGACCCGTGGCCGGGGCGTCTCCGAAGGGACCGTACGCGTCGCATGGACCCATAGTGGCGCCGCAGCGTCGGGCCGTAAAGGACTCCGGTCGACGACCGGGCTGGCCTCGGGCCCCGGCCTGCCTCTACCTTGCCGGCATGACCCGAGACATGCCGCCCGACGAGCTCCGCGAGCAGGGCCGTGCGGTCATCGACCGCATCGCCGATTACCTGGCGCATCCGGAATCCGTGGACGTGCTGCCCGCGTTGAGGCCGGGCGACGTGCGTCGCCGACTCCCTCCGGAGCCGCCGGAGGAGCCGGAGCCGTTCGACCGGATCCTGGACGACTACGACCGGCTGATCGTCCCGAACACCACGCACTGGAACCACCCGGGCTTCTTCGCCTACTTCGGGATCACCGGGTCGGGGCCGGGGATCCTCGGCGAGGCGCTGGCGGCGGCACTGAACGTGAACGCGATGCTCTGGAAGAGCGGCCCCGCGCAGACGGAGCTCGAGGAGGTCACCCTGGGGTGGCTCCGGCAGATGCTCGGCCTGCCCGACACCTTCCACGGCGTGATCAACGACACCGCGTCCTCCAGCACCCTCTACGCCCTGGCCGCGGCCCGGGAGGCGGCCGGGCTCGACGTCCGGGCCCGGGGGCTGGCCGGGCGTGACGACATCCCGCCGCTCCGGGTCTACTGCTCCGAGGAGGCCCATTCCAGCGTGGACAAGGCGGTGATCACGCTCGGGCTCGGCGCCGAGAACGTGGTCCGGCTGCCCACCGACGACGCCTTCCGTCTCGACCCGTCGGCGCTCGAGGCCGCCGTTCGCCGTGACCGGGAGGCCGGGCTCCGGCCGCTGGCCGTGGTCGCCACCATCGGGACCACCGGTGTTACGGCGGTGGACCCGGTGCCGGCCATCGCCGATGTCTGCGAGCGACACGACCTCTGGCTGCACGTGGACGGCGCGTACGGCGGGACCGCCGCCGTCGTCCCGGAGCTCCGCCACGTTCTCGACGGCGTGGATCGCGCCGACTCGGTGGTGGTGAACCCGCACAAGTGGATGTTCGTTCCCATCGACTGCTCCGCCGCCTGGACCCGGCACCCCGACGTCCTCCGGCAGGCGTTCAGCCTGACACCCGAGTACCTGAAGACCGGCGAGACGGGGGTGACGAACCTCATGGACTACGGCGTCTCCCTCGGTCGCCGGTTCCGGGCCCTCAAGCTCTGGTTCGTGATCCGCTACTTCGGCCGGTCGGGGATCATCGACGCCATCCGCGAGCACCAGCGGCTGGCTCGCGTCTTCGCGGAATGGATCGATGACGACCCGGACTTCGAGATCCTCGCGCCGGTGACGTTCTCCGTCGTGGCGTTCCGGTTCCACCCTTCCGGTGAGGACGACGAGGCCCGCCTCGACGCCATGAACGCGGAGCTCCTCGACCGGGTCAACGCGTCGGGCGAGGTGTTCCTGTCCCACACCCGCGTGGACGGCCGCTATGCCATCCGCCTGGCCGTGGGCAACCTCCGGAGCACCGAGGAGCACGTGAGGCGAGCCTGGACGCTGGTCCGGGAGGCGGCCGCGGAAGTGGCGGGCGCGCAGGCCGGCTGACGCACGGGGCGCCCCGGCCCGCCTGCGCCATGTCGGCCTCGGGCCCGCCTCCCGTTCAGTCGCCGGCCGTCAGCTCCACCGTCTCCTCGGTGATCGCGGACAGGAAGTCCTCATCGATCTCAACGCCGATCCCGGGGCCGGTCGGGACATCGACGGTCCCGTCGGCGTTAAGCGCGAACGGCGGGTCGACGACGTCCCGGACCCAGTACCGACCGCTGGCGGACGTGTCCCCAGGCAGCCGCATGTTCGGCAGGCTGGCCAGCGCCACGTTGTGCGCCCGTCCGATCCCGGACTCCAGCATCCCCCCGCACCAGACCGGCACCCCGGCCTCGGCGCAGAGGTCGTGCACGATCCTGGATGGGCCGTGCCCCGCCAGCCGGCCCGGCTTGATATTGATGACGCGGCACGCGGCGACCCCCAGCGCGTCGCGGCATCGGTCGGGACTCGTGATGCTCTCATCCAGGCAGATCGGTGTCTCGAGCCGGGCCTGGAGGTCGGCGTGGAGGAGCAGCGCATCCTCCGGAAATGGCTGCTCGATGAAGTCGAGCTCGAAGTCCTCCAGCGCCCGGAGCCGGTCGAGGTCGCGCCGGCCGTAGGCGGCATTGGCGTCGACCGTGAGCGCGATGTGCGGGAACCGCGTTCGCACGACCTGGACGATCTCGAGATCCCGGTCGGGCGCCACCTTCAGCTTGACCCGGCGGTAGCCCTCGTCCACGAAACCCGACACCCGGTCGATGAGAGCCCGGACGTCGTCCTGGATACCGATGCTCACGCCCGCGGGGACCCGAGGCCGCGCACCCCCGAGGGCCCCGGCCAGCGACACGCCTTCGGCCCGGGCCACGGCGTCCCACGCGGCCATCTCCAGCGCGCCCTTCGCCATCCGGTGCCCCTTCGCAGCCCGCGCCAATATCGCGCCGACCCGGTCCGGCGACTCCAGCGGCTTTCCGAGAAGGGCCGGGGCCAGATGGCGCTCGATGACGTACCGGGCGGTGTGCACCGTCTCCGCGGAATAGAATGGCGCCTCGCCCGCGACGCATTCCCCGACCCCCTCCACACCGTCCGCACCGAGGCGAACGAGGAGGATCCTCCGCTCCCGTGTGGTCCCGGACGAGATCCGGAACGGCTCCCGGAGCGGCAGCCTGATCAGCTGAAGCCGGACTCGATCGATGCGCACTCGATTACCGCCTTGCTCGAAGGAAAACGGGGCCGTACCTTCCCCTTCAGCACTCTCCCCGCGGCCGCCCTCCTCTTCCCCGGCCCAAGCTATCACCCCTGAACCCGACCGGCATGCCATGGGCGTGGACCTGCCCGGGAACAGCCGAGACCTTGTACCCTTCCGGACCGTCCGGGCCGTGCGGCGCGCGGCCCCGCGCACGATCTGGTGGCCGCTGGGCTGTGTCCTGCTGGTCGCGGCGCTCATGCCCGTAGCCGTACGGGACACCCGCGACGCCGTGATCGCGCTCCCGTGGATGGCGGCACCGCTGATCGCCGCGGTGGCGTGGGCCCGGTCGGCCCAACATTCCCGTGGCCGCGCCCGGACCGTACTGTGGACGCTGTCCATGGCCGCCACGCTCGGGCTGGTGGTCGTGCTGGTCCGGGTCTACGGAGCGTCGGCCAGCGAGCCGGGTGTAGCGTGGACGCCGCACCTCCTGCTGCTGCCCCACCTGGTGATCGCCGGGGGTGCGGGACTCGCCCTGAGCTCCCGCCCGGTTCGCGCATGGCAGCCGGGACTCGTCGCCGACGCCGTTCTCCTGTTCCTCGCCATCAAGGCCATCACCCTGCGCGTCGTGATGGAGCCTGTGATCCTGGCCGGGGCTTCCACCGGGGATGCGGTGCTGGCCGCGCTGCAGAGCCTGGCCGGGCTGCCGGCCCTGCTGGCCGCGCTGGTCGTTCTGCAGCGGAGCTCCGTGCTGGCGCCCCGGGCTGCGGTGCTGCTCCTGATCGCCGCGCTGGTCTTCGGTGTGGCCGATCTCCTGGCCCTGGACGGGGTGGCCGCTGCGCCACTCACACCGGGAAGCGCGTTCGGCCTCGCCTGGATCGCCGGCTGGCTCCTCTATGCCTGGAGCGGGTCGCGGGCCCGGGAGGACGCCGTCACCGGACGGATGATGGAGGCGCGACGTCGCGTACGCGACCTGCTCCGCAAGCTGCTGATCCCGAGCGCGGCCCTCTTCATGGCGCTGGCGGTCGTGGACATCGGGCTCGGCAGGCCGCCGCAGCCGGCAACCGTGGCGGTGATCGCCCTCTTCGGCGCGATCCTGGCGCTCCGGACCGGGCGCGTCTTCGCCATTGCCGACCGGGACGCCGACCAGCGACGGCAGCTGGCACACACCCGTGCGCTCCTCGACGCGACCCACGCCCTGGCCGGGACCATGGATGTCGACCGGACCCTCGGCACGATCTCGGAATCGGCCCGGAGCGTGTTCGGGACCCGGGCCGCCGGGATCGAGCTGGTCACCGACGAGGGAAGCAGTCTCGAGACCCGGTCGGCCATCGGGCTGCCCGACCACGTGGTGGGACTCCGGTTCCCGGTCGAGGGCAGCTTCACCGGGTGGGTGGTCCGGCACGGACGGCCCCGGGCCACCGTCGATCCGAGCCGTGACCCGTACATCCAGCCGCAGAGTCTCGACTTCCTCGGACAGCTGCCGGTGGCCGCCGCGCCGATCCGGTTCCAGGGCGAGACGCTGGGTGCGCTCTACACCTGTATCCGCGAGGAGCCGTTCGACGCCGAGGAGCTGGAGCTGCTGAACGCGCTGGCCGAGCAGGCGGGGATCGCCATCCAGAACGCCCGGCTCTTCCAGCAGGTCACCGAGCTCTCCATCACCGACCCGCTGACCGGGCTGGCGAACCGGAGGCAGCTGGAGCGGGAGCTGGCGCGGGAGTTCGCGGCCGCCCGGCGGGGGCGGGACCTGACCGCGGTGATCTTCGACCTGGACGACTTCAAGCACTACAACGACACCAACGGCCACCTGGCGGGCGACCGTGCGATCCAGGCGTTCGCCCGGGCCCTGGACGTCGAGACCCGGGCCATGAACCTGGCCGCCCGGTACGGCGGGGACGAGTTCGTGGCGCTCCTCGCCGGGACCGACCGGCCCGGAGCAGAGGCGTTCATCGAGCGGGTCCGGGTCCGGTTCGACCGGGCCATGGCCGACATGGGAAGCGGCGCGATCGGCGTCTCCGCGGGCATGGCCGTGTTCCGCCAGGACATGGCGGACACCGACACACTCCTGCGGGAGGCCGACAACGCGCTCTACAGGGAGAAGCCCCGGGCCAGGGCGTAGTAGACGACGCCTTCGGGACCGGCCTCCCGGTCGGCGTCCACGGCGGTGTACCCCTCTCCGAGCGCGGCCTCGAACGCCGCCCGTACCGTGGCGCGCCACTCCCTCGCGCGCTCCGGGGCGGCCCCCGCCTCGCCGGCGTGGAGCGGCGAGCTCGAGCGGCCGTACACGTCCCGGCGGTACTCCCGGACGATGGCACCCAGTCGCCGCAGGTTGAGGTGGGCGTTCGGTCGGCGAACCCGGCGCCCCAGATCCGCTCCTGGAGCGCCACGCACGCCTCCCGCTCCGCCAGCCCCTCCAGCGGCCGGATCACGAGGTCGGCGCCATCGCCCCCGGTCACAGGCCCTCCAGCAGCCGGCCGTACAGCGCCACGCGTCGCGGCAGGTCGTCGATCTCCACGTGCTCGGTGGCCGCATGGGCACCGCCGCCCACCGGCCCGATCCCGTCGAGGGTGGGGACGCCCAGCCCGGCCGTGAAGGAGCCATCGCTCGCGCCGCCCGACAGGCCCTCGCCCAGCGTCCAGCCCAGCTCGGCCGCCAGCGACCGGGCCCGCTCGTACAGCGCCGCCACGCCCTCGGTCCGCTCCATGGGAGGACGGTTGAGCCCGCCCTCGAGCTCCAGCCGGGCACCCTCGTGCACGGGCTCGAGCGACCGGATGGCAGCGTCCACGCGCTCGGCCTCCGACGCTCGGGTGAACCGCACGTCCACGACGGCCCACGCCCGTGCCGGAATGACGTTCGACGCCGTCCCGCCGCCCGCCCGGCTCACGCTCACCGTAGTCCCGGCGTCGGCGTCGGCCAGCGCGGTCATGGCCAGTACCTGGTGGGCGAGCTCTACGACGGCGTTGATCCCATCCTCCGGCGCCAGCCCCGCATGTGACGCACGGCCATGGGCGGTCAGCCGGTACCAGGCGACGCCCTTCCGGCGGGTCTTGGCGCCTCCGTCCGGGAACGGCGGCTCCGGGACGAGGACCGCGTGGGCCTCCCCGGCCAGCTCCTCGATCAGCGCCCGGGACGTCTCCGAGCCCGTCTCTTCGTCGCACGTGGCCAGGACCCGGACCGGGCGTCGGGGCAGGGTCCCGGCCTCGTGGAAGCAGGCCAGCGCTTCGAGCATGCACGCCCAGCCGCCCTTCATGTCAAAGGCGCCGGGGCCACTCGCCTTCCCATCGCTCACCTCGAACACGGGGTCGAACGTGCCCACCGGATGGACGGTGTCGAGGTGGCCGAGGATCAGGATCGGCGCAGGACGTCCCCCGCGGGACCCCGGATCGTCCGCTCCGGGCGGTCCGTCGGCACCGGCCCCCGGGATCCATGCGATCACGTGCTCGCCGACGCCCTCCACGTCCCGGGTCTCGACGCCGGCGCCCAACGCCACGAGCTCGGCCGCGAAGTCGGCCGCGATCGCCCGGAGCCGGGCCTCGTCGTCGGATGGAGACTCGAGCGTTACCAGCCGACGCAGGCGACGCAGTGCACCCTCGGTCAGCACGGCGGGGTCCGCTTCCCGGAAGATGGACATGATTCCGCTCAGTCGCCGCGCGGCTCCCAGCCGTGCCCGATCCGTCGGACCCGGCCCTGGCCCTGGAGGTAGGACAGGTAGGCCTTGAGCGCGGCGTTGGCCACGCGGTGAAGCGCCTCGTCGAGCTCGTCGCCGTAGACGAACTCGCGCAGCGCGTCCGAGCTCTGGCCGTGGCCGGCCCGGAGCGCGGCCATGACCTGGTCGAGGCGCTCCTCCCGGTGCACGATGTACCGGTCGATGGCCTCGATGGGCCGCTCGAAGGCGGGCCCGTGGGATGGGTGGATGACGCCCGGCTCCAGCGCCCGGATCCGGCGCAGCGAGTCGAGGTACGGGCCGAGCCGGCCCTCCGGCGGCGCCACCAGCGCCGTGTCCTGCCCGCCCATCATGAGGTCGCCGCAGAACACGGCGTCCGCCTGCGGCCAGTGGAACGCCACGTGGTCCCGGGCGTGTCCGGGGGTGGCGATGGCCACGAGGCTGCCGGCATCCGTGGGCGTCGCATCGCCCGGCGCCAGCGACCGGTCGGCGAGCCGACGGACCGGCGCGTCGTGACGCTCGGCCACGGCGCCGGCGCCCGTGAGGTGGTCCGGATGGCCGTGGGTCACCAGCACGGCCGCGACAACGCCATCACCGATGGCCTCGGCGATGGCGTCCAGGTGCCCGGGATCGTCGGAGCCCGGGTCGATGACGGCCACCCGGGCCTCGCCGATGATGTACGTCCGCGTGCCGTCCAGCGTCAGCGGCGACGCGTTGGGCGCGAGGACGGTCCTCAGCACGGGATCAGGCCGCGTGCCGCTCCGCCATCAGCACCTCGGCCAGCTTGTCGGCCACGGCCTGCACGGCCTCCTCGTCCTCGTCCGTGAAGGCGTCCTTCTCGTGGCTGTCGATGTCGATCTGGCCCAGGACCTCGTCGCCGGCCCGGATCAGCACCACCATCTCCGACTTCACCTTCGGGCTGCACGCCAGGTAGTTCTCCACCTCGGAGACGTCCTGCACGATCTGGTTCGCCTTCTCGGCGACGGCCGTGCCGCACACGCCCTCGCCCACCTCGATCTCCGCGTGCTCCGTCGGCTCGCCCACGTAGTTGTGGAGCCAGAGCTTGTCCTCGTTGTCCCGCATCAGATAGATGCCGACCCAGTTGAACCGGCCGTCCGACTCCTCCAGCGTGCGTACCGCCTTCCGCAGGATGGGGTCCGGCAGGTAGCCGTTCTCCCGCATTCCCTGCATCTCCTTCACCAGCGTGCTCGTGTCCATTCCTTCAGGTCTCCTCCACTATGGGGTTGTCCGACGTGTGCCACGTCAGCAATTCGCGCCACAGCCGACCCCGCTCCTCGGCGTCCGGCTCGGCGTACAGTTCTTCGATCGACTCGTTCACCGCGTCCTCACGGTACAGCCAAAGGTGGTACTGTGGAACCACCACCTTCTTCCCGTGGACCCACTCGGCGACGTTCTCCACCCGCTGCATCCGGTAGCGGATCCCGTACCGCTCGACCTGCTTGCGGACCATGCCCTCGTACTTCTGCCAGTCCGACTCCTTCGGGCTCACCAGCTGCCAGTCCAGCGCGTCGTACTCCTGCTCCCGGGTCGGGTCCTCCCGCACGGGCGCGAAGATGGTGTCCAGCCGCGGCAGCAGCACCGCCCTCCGGGCGCCCGCCGCCACCGCCTCGCACCACACCACCAGCTTCCCCTGGTACAGATCCCACGGGATGACGATGGGGACGGTCATACGGTGGCCTCCACGAGGTGGCGTCTGTCTGCGCCGTTGTCGGCCGTCATGTGCCGCCTATCTCGAATCTCAGTTCTCAGGTCTGTCCATCTACAAGGACTGCCCGCACCGGCGAGGAATCTGCGTTCGCCAGCCGAAGCGGCAGCCCGACAAACGTGTACCGTCCCGCTTCTACACCGGAGAGGACCAGGTTCTCCACGTTGGGGATTCCGGCCTCGGCCAGGATCCGGTGCGATTCCAGTCGTCTCGAGGCCGCCGGGTCCACCGATGGGGCGTCGGTACCCACCAGCACGAACCCCTGTTCCACAAGCCGGCGGGCCAGCGCCGGCGCCAGCGCGGCGAACGGCTCCGGGAACTCCGCCGGGTCCACGGCGTCGCGCGTCCGGATCAGCACCCGGGGCGTGAGCTCGGGATCGACGCCGTCCAGCGCCGCTGCGCCCACCAGCGGCGGTTCGCCCGTGGCGTGAGGTCGCCCGTCCACGACGGCAGCGGGCCCGATGAACGGGTCCAGCGGCAGCGCGCCGGCGCCCGGGCCGTCGCCCGTGTGCATGGGGCCGTCCACGTGGGTGCCGGTATGCACGCTCAGCGCGATCGCGGCCACGTCCACCGAGTCGCCGCGGCTGCGGCGCATCGTCCACTCGAGCTCGAACGGGCGGTCCCCCGGCCAGACGGCGGTATCCGGCCCGAGCGGCTGCGAGATGTCGATGATGCGAGCCACGCCGCGGACCCTACCGGGGGACGAAGTCGGTGTCCGGCTCGAGGCCCCGGACGAAGGCGGCGATCAGCCGCGCAGCATGCTCCAGGTCGCTCTTGCTGACCACCTCGTTCGGCGAGTGCATGTACCGGTTCGGGACCGAGATCAGCCCCGTTGCCACGCCCGTCCGCGAGAGATAGATGGCGTCGGCATCCGTGGCCGTGTACCGGGCCTGGGCGGCGATCGTGTACGGGATTCCCTCCCGCTCCGCGACCTCGACCAGTCGCTCGAAGACGACCGGGTGCGCCGCCGAGCCCCGGCTCAGGACCGGCCCACCACCCAGCTCGTGCTCCCCCAGCTCCTTCTTCTCCACTCCCGGCGCGTCCGTGGCGAAGGTCACGTCCACCACCAGCGCCACCTCCGGCTCCAGCCGGAACGCGCTCGTCCGGGCGCCGCCGCCCTGGTAGCCGATCTCCTCCTGCGACGTGGCCACCGCCGAGACCTTCGCGCCCGGCGGGTCCGGGGCCAGCATCCGGAGCGCTTCCAGCACGACGAACGCGCCGATCCGGTTGTCGATGGCCCGACTCGCGATCCGGTCCTCGTCCAGCTCCACCAGCGGGGCGTCGATCACACCGGGGTCCCCGACCCGGACGCCGCGACGCCGGGCGGCGTCCCGGTCCCCGGCGCCGATGTCGATCCACAGGTCCTCGATCTTCGAGGCCTTCTCCTTCTCGTCGCTCTTCATCAGGTGGATCGGCTTCTTGCCGATCACCCCGATGACGTCGCCGTCCCTGGTCAGGATCCGGATCCGCTGGCCGACCAGGACCTGCGGGTCCCACCCGCCGATCCCCTCGAAGTAGAGGAAGCCGTCCTCGTCGACATGGGTCACCATCAGGCCGATCTCGTCGATGTGACCGGCCAGCATCACCCGCGGCGATCCGTCGGGATTCAACGTCGCCACCGAGTTCCCGCTCACGTCCGCCGAGACGGTGTCGACAATGCCTTCGGCTTCCTCGCGCCATACCCGGGCGGCCCGCGCCTCGAATCCGCTGGGTCCCGGCGCGTCCAGCAGCCGGGTCAGAAACTCCACTGATCTCACGTCCACGTCCGTATCGTCATCTTGGTTTGAGGGATCGAAAGCGTTGAAGGATATACCGATCCGAAGCTGGAAGCGAGGAGAGCGTGCTGCAGCGCTCCGGCCTTGCGACCCGACTCTCGCCACCGCCACACTACGGAAGCCGGCCCCCGGCCGGGTCCCACGAACCGACCTCGGAGCCATGCGACACCTGCACCCGACCTTCCGCGGCCTCGCCGCGGCCACCGCCACCCTCATGGGCCTCGCTGCGTGCGACGGTGATGGGCCGCCCCGGCTCCAGGTCGACCGCGATACTGTCGGCGACACCGTGGTCGTGCGAACGGTGGCCGGGAGTGTATGGGAGTCGGACGCCCGCCTCGAGCCCGAGCTGCGGATCGGCGCGCTCGAGGGCGGGGACGAGTACATCCTCGGCAATGTGACGGGGCTCGCAGTGGCGCCCGATGGCTCCATCTATGTCTACGATCGCCAGGTTCCGGCACTCCGTAAGTACGGACCGGACGGGGAGTTCGTGGCCACATTCGGCCGTGAGGGCGGAGGGCCCGGCGAGTATCAGAACTCCGATGGCGGGCTGGCCGTGCTCCCCGACGGCCGGGTCCTCCTCCGGGACCCGGGCAACGCCCGCATTACCGTTTACTCGTCCGAGGGCGAGACACTCGACAGCTGGCCGCTGCGCGGCGGCTACTTCACGAGCCGGCCGCTGTACGTCGACACGGCCGGGCAGATTTACACCCAGATCTGGGGAAGGAACGCGGACGGTGAGCGCTATACGGCGCTCCGCCCGTTCGATCCCGATGGAACGCCGGGCGACTCGCTGCCCGCGCCCGAATGGGACTTCGACCCGCAAGCGATGACGCCGCCGAGAAGGAAGCGGTCCGGCAGCAGGCGGCCCGCGGCTTCCGTCGCATGGCGCCCGACTGGCAGTGGAACGGCCCGCCGATCCCCGACACGAAGCCGCCGTTCCAGGACATCGCCGTGGGCGGCGACGGCCGGATCTGGGTCCGGCTCCACCAGCCCGGCTACCTGGCCGAGCGGGCCGATCCCGAAGACCCGCAGGCCGCCGACCGGTGGGAGGAGCCCGTGGTCTGGGACGTCTTCGGGCAGGACGGAAGCTACCTCGGCCAGGTCCGGGCGCCCGCCGGATTCCGGGCGCACCCCGAGCCCGTGCTCGGCTCCGACCACGTCTGGGCGATCACGACCGACGAGCTGGACGTCCAGTACCTGACCCGGTTCCGGATCGAGCTCGGGGCATCGGCTGGCCGTGGTGAAACGAAGTGAACTGTCTGTCCGACATAAATTTAAAGGGCCGCGACCCCGTTTGGAGCCGCGACCCTTCACCACGAAGCGGACTCACCGCGAGCGCGGCGTTCCACGGGCCGGCTGGGACCGACCCCGGCCACGCCCGGCGGACCGCCGCCCCCCGGCGCGCTCGAGCTCAGCGGCCTCCGGAGCCGGGCGTAACGAAGATCGGCACACCGCCCTCCGTGGGCGCGATAACCAGGTTGTTCTCCCCGGCGCCCACCTCCATGAGCGCCTCGATGTAGCGCCAGTAGAGGTACCGCTGCCCGCTCACGCCGGCCAGCGACTCGGAGATGGTCTGCTGGGCGTCCCGGATCCCTTCGGCCTCGGCCCGGCGCTGGTTCGCCTGCTCCTCTACGACCTGCGTCTGATACGCCTCCGCCTGGACCTGCTGCTCCCGGGCCAGCTTCTGCTCGATGGCCTCCCGGATCGACGGCGGCGGCTCGATGTCGCGGACGAAGAAGTCGGTGATCTCGATCCCACGGGGCGTGAGCCGGTTCTCCATGATGGTCTGGATCTGCTCGCCGATGCCTGCCCGCTCGGTCGAGAGGATGTCGGCCGCGGCGATGTTGGCCACGGCGTCGCGGGTGGCGGAGCGGTACGTGTTGTATACGAAATTGTGGACGTCCGGCATGGAGCCGACGGTCAGGTAGAGGTCGAGCACCGAGTCCGGCACCAGTCGGTAGCGGTAGGCCGCGTCGATGGCGATCGTGAGCTGGTCGCTGGTCAGCGCCGTCAGTCGCTCGCTCTGCCCCTGGACCGGGAACTGCACCTCACGGCGCGGATACGTGGTCCAGTCGCGGAAGATGGCGTGGTACAGGCCCTGTTCGTAGATCTCGTCGGACACGGCGCCCGTAACGGCGTTCTTCTTGACCGCGACCTCGTAGCTGTCCACCCGGGTGCACGCGGTCGTGCCCAGCGAGACCAGCAGCACCAGTCCCATGGCGACCGCCACCGCGGCGATGCGGAGTTGCTTCGTCACCTATGCCTCCATTCGGAAGTGAGCGCGGATTCTGCAACGGCTTCGTCCAATCTATACGACGCCGGCTCCGGGCGCCTTTATCGCCTCTCCCCGTCGCGCCGTCGTGCTGCCGGCCCTCCGTCCGCGGCCACGCCGGCAGTCCCGGGGCGCCCGCACGTGCAGACGCATGGGCGAAGGGAACAGAGCCGACGCGATGGGGTCAAAACATCCGCCGGCAGGGACCACCGAACTCGAGCCCCGAACTCGATGCCTGACACCGAGACCACCTATTTCCGGCGCGGACTGGGCCTCAAGAAGGAGGTCCAGCCCGTCCTGGACGCGGAGTACGCGAGCGCGCTCGTGGCCCAGATCAGGGCCACAGAGGACAATACCGCGACGTACGGCGGCATCACCGTCCGGCTGGCCGAGGAGTTCGGCTTCTGCTACGGCGTGGACCGGGCCGTCGACTACGCCTACCAGACGGCCATGAAGTTCCCGGACCGGAAGAAGTACCTGGTCGGCGAGATCATCCACAACCCCCACGTCAACCAGCGGATGACCGACATGGGGATCGAGTTCATCTATCCGAACGACGACGGGAAGTTCGACTTCTCCCACGTCACCGAGGACGACGTGGTGATCCTCCCGGCCTTCGGCGTCACCCTCCACGATTTCCAGACGCTGAAGGAGATCGGCTGCGTGCTCATCGACACGACGTGCGGCTCCGTGCTCAACGTGTGGAAGCGCGTCGACCAGTACGCGAAGGACGGGTTCACGGCCATCATCCACGGCAAGTACCGGCATGAGGAGACCCGGGCCACGGCGTCCCAGGTGAACAAGCACGGCGGCCGCTATGTCATAGTCCGCCATATGGATGAGGCTCGTCTACTGATGAACTACATTGAGCAGAACGAGGACGCCATGAGCCGGGAGGCGCTCATGGAGCACTTCGCCGAGAAGGCGTCGCCCGATTTCGATCCGGACGAGCACCTGGTCCGCGTCGGGGCGGCGAACCAGACCACGATGCTGAGCACCGAGAGCCTCGCCATCGCCGAGGCGGTGGGCGAGAGCCTCGCGAAGCGGTACGGCGAGGACGCGAAGGCCGAGCATTTCCGGAGCTTCGACACCATCTGCAGCGCCACCCAGGAGCGGCAGGACGCGGTGAAGGACATGATGCAGGACCCGCCGGACATCATGATGGTGATCGGCGGCTACAACTCCTCGAATACCAACCATCTGGCGCACCTGTGCCGGGAGTACACGACGACGTACCACATCAGCGATGCGACGTGTATCGACCCGGAGGCCGGGACCATCCGCCACAAGCCGGTCCTGGACGCAGAGGCCTCCGAGGACGAGGTGACGGACTGGCTGCCTGACGGTCCCCTGACCATCGGGTTCACGGCCGGTGCGTCCACCCCGAACAACAAGATCGGGCAGACGCTCGAGCGGATCCTCGCGACCCGCGGCATCGACGTACCCGAGCTGGCCTGACGCGGCCGCCCGGCCCCCGCGGCCCGGCCCCCGGCCGGCACGGCTCCACCCGCCGGGGTCCCGCGCGCCAGGCGGCCCCGGGCGTGTCCCCCGGGCGAGCCTACTTGTGCACACGCGTGTCGGTCCCGCATATTTCGGAGCGAACTTCCTACGTTCGCCTAACGGGGCCGGTCCATGGCGTCAACAAATCGCGATGAGATCAGCCGGCTTGAGCTGCTCCACGCGGCGCATCCGGATGGCCTCGTTTTCCCTCATCTGGCGGACGCCTACCGCCGGGCTGGCCGATATGCCCAGGCCGAGAGCGTCCTGAACGCCGGGCTCCGCCGCCATTCCGACTATTCCAGCGCCCACGTCGTCCTGGGTCGGCTCCGCATGGACCAGGGCGAGCGCACGGAGGCGCGGACCGCCTTCCAGCGCGTCCTCCAGCTGGACCCCGACAATCCTGTCGCGCTGGAGCTGCTCGGTCGGCTGTCGGAGGAGGAGGGCCGAACCCGGGAATCGCTCACGTACTTCAGGCGGCTGGCACGGGTGAAGCCGACCGACGCCCTGGATGAGCGTATCGAGGCGCTCGAGGCCCGGGAGCGTGACATCCGGCGGGGTGAGGCCAGCGGGGTCACCGGCAGCGGAACGTCGGGGCGGGAACCCGCTCGCCGCCGCGGCTCCAACGGCGGGTACGGCGATGGCGGAGTCGCTGCGGCCGGGGCGCAGGCGGGCGGCGAGCCCGGGCTGCCGGAGCCGGGCGAGGTAGTGACCGAGACGATGGCCGAGCTCTACGCGAGGCAGGGACTCCACGAGCGGGCGGAAGCCGTCTACCGGGAGCTGCTGCGGCGGGACCCGGGCAACTCCCGCCTTGAGGCCCGGCTCCAGGAGGCCGCGGCCCGGGCGATGGCGAGTCGGAGCCGGGCCTCCCGCCCTGATGCGACGGCATCGGGCGAGTCGGCCGAGTGGGTACCGCTGTCCGGGATCTCGGAGCCGGACGACTCGACCGACGGCGCGGCCGTGGTCAGCATCCGGAAGTACATGGCGACCAAGCTGTCGTGGCGGCCCGGTCCGGAGCAGGCGGAGCCGGTGCCGGAACCCGAGCCGGAGCCCGAGCCCGAGCCGGAGCCCGAGCCGGAGCCGTGGGCGGAAGCACCGGTCACGCCGCCTGAAACCGCCCGCGATGACGTGGCCGGAGCCGAGGGTCCGTCGGATTCCGAGGCGGTCCACGCGGGCACGACGTCGTCGGTCGGCCTCGGAACGGAAGCGCCATCGGCCCGGGGTCGGTCCCGTCCCGGTGCCACGGCCGAGGAGCTGGGGCTGGTGGAGTACGAGCTGGATGGGGCGGACAGCAGCATGCGGGCGCTGATCGCGTTGACGGACATGCTGGTCGGGCTGCTGGAGTATCGGGACCCGTTCTTCCGTGGGAGCAGCAGCCTGACGCGGCTTCTGGCCATGAACGTGGCCGAGGAGATGAAGCTGAAGCCGTCGGAGCGGGTGAACCTCGCACTGGCCGCCGTGCTCCGGGACCTGGGCCGCCTGGCCATGGGCGGCCGCCTCGTCAACGTGAACAAGAGCCGCACGCCGGAGGCCCGGCGCAAGATCGAGCGGCACGTGGACCTGGCGCTCCAGCTGCTCGAGGGGATCGACCTGCCCCGACCGGTCCGACTGGCAGTGCGCCATCACCACGAGCGCCTGGATGGGGCCGGCTACCCCGATGGACTGGCCGGGTCGGAGATCCCGCTGCTGGCCCGGGTCCTGGCCGTGGTCGACTCGTTCGCCGCCATGGTCTCGCCGCGGCCGTATCGGCTGCCCCGCAAGGTGCCGGAGGCAGTGCGGGAGCTGAAGGAAGCAACGGGCAGCCACTACGACCCCCAGGTGGTCGACGCGATCCTCCGGGTCCTGGACCGCCGGGAGCAGGCGCGGCTGGGCTTCGTCCAGCGTCACCACATCCTGATGGTGAACCCGGACCAGCCCGGGGCCGTGGTGACGGCGGCCAAGCTCTGCACCGCGGGATACCTGGCCGAGGTGGCCGTGAACACGGCTGCCGCCCGCGAGCGGCTGCGCCGGGTCCCGGTCGCCGCCGTGGTGGCGTCGGCCGAGACCGGCCGGGAGCCGATCCTGGACCTGATCCGCGACCTCCGGCTGGATCCGCTCTTCGCGTCCCTGCCCATCGTGGTGGTCGATGCGAAGACGGTGGAGCTCCGGGTGCGGCTGCTGGAGGGTGGGGCCGACGTGTGCTTCCCGCCGGGGATCAGCTATGGCGAGCTGCAGGGCACGCTGGGCGCGCTCGTCCGCCGGACGGTCCGGGGCCGGGAGCAGGGTGGGGAGGGCTCGGATGGGGAGGCGCCGTGGCTGGCGCTGCAGGGCGACCTCAAGGACTTCCCGCTGGCCTGGCTCCTCCAGGTGATGAAGTACGACTCCCGGACGGCCGGCATCGGGATCCGCACGGCGACGGAGCAGGGTGCGATCTACCTGGAGGGCGGCGATGCGGTGCACGCCCAGGTTCGGGGCGGGCAGCGCGGTGAGGCGGCACTGAAGGAGATGCTCACGTGGCAGGAGGGCCGGTTCACGGTCCAGCCCGATGCCCGGCCGAGGGAGCGGTCCATCGAGTCGTCGATCATGCACTTCCTCCTGACGCACGCGGTCGAGGAGGACCACCAGGCCGCCGGCATCTTCGGAGCCGTGAACGAGTAGAGGCCGGTCAGGCCTCTCCGTCCAGCTCGACCTCCATCTCCACCTCCGGCGACCACGGCGACGTGGGCCGCCGCCGGAACCCGACCTTCTCGTACGACCGGATCGCCCGACGGTTGAACGGCTCCACGGAAAGCCAGACCCGGTGCATCCCGATCTCGCGGCCCAGGTCGAGGAGCGCCCGGTTCAGCGTGGTGCCGATCCCACGGTCCCGGGTCGCCTGGTGCAGGAAGTTGGCCAGCTCGGCCGCCTCGTTCCCGAACGGGAGGAGCATCCCGTGGCCGACGACCCGGCCGTCGATCTCGACCACGAGGTGGTGCCCATCGGCGAGGATCGTCTCGAGCCAGCGGGCCCGCTGCTCGTCATCGCCGGGGGGAAGGCCCTGCGCGACGCGCTTCGGCTCGAAGTCGTCGTACATCTCCTTCAGCGCCCGCCGGTCCGGCTCCCGCAGCGGCCGCAGGACGAAGGGCTCGCCCAGCTTGTCGGTGAAGGTCCTCGCTTCCATCAGAACCCGAGCCCCCAGCCGGT
>JBPRGE010000155.1:0-12777 GCA_051418035.1 Candidatus Longimicrobiales bacterium M2_2A_002 | reverse complement strand
GAGTCGGATCAGCTGGTCACGGCGCTCCGGGACCGGGGCATCGAGGTGGAGTACATCGTGGCGCCCGACGAGGGCCACGGCTTCGCCAACCCCGACAACCGCCTCGCCCTGTACCGGTCGATGGAGCAGTTCTTCGGCGAGTGCCTCGGTGGACGGGTGCAGCAGGACGTGGCCCCGGCGGTCACGGAGAAGATCGCGGAGCTGACGGTGGACGTGGACACGCTGTCGGTCCCGGAGAGCGGGAACGAGATGAAGTGATGCGACGGCCCGGGTGACGGGATGCACTCCGTCACCCGGGCTCCTGCTCACCGCTCCATGCGGCCCTCCCCTGCCGACGAGACCGTACTGGCGGGGCGCCGACCCGACCCGCATCTTCGGTCATGGGCGATATCCCCCCACGCCTGACCTCCGCCCTCGCCGACCGCTACCGGATCTCGCGGGAGCTCGGTGCCGGAGGGATGGCCACGGTCTACCTGGCCGAAGACGTGCGACATCGGCGCCAGGTGGCGATCAAGGTCCTGCACCCCGAGCTGACCCTCGCGGCGGGGGCCGAGCGCTTCCTGCGCGAGATCACCACCACGGCCAACCTCCGTCATCCCCATATCCTCCCGCTGTACGATTCGGGCGAGGCGGACGGGTCCCTCTACTACGTCATGCCGTTCGTGGAGGGCGAGTCCCTGCGCGATCGGCTCGCCCGCGAGTCGCCGCTTCCGGTGGAGGAGGCGTGCCGGGTCGCCCTCGAGGTCGCGGACGCCCTGACCTACGCGCACGACCAGGGCGTCGTGCACCGGGACATCAAGCCGGACAACATCCTGCTCGAGGACGGGCGCGCCGTGGTCGCCGACTTCGGGATCGCGTCCGCTCTCACGGGCGCGGAGTCGGACCGGCTCACCCGGACCGGGGCCTCCCTCGGGACACCCCGCTACATGAGCCCCGAGCAGGCATCCGGCGAGGAGACGGACGCACGCAGCGACCTGTATTCGCTGGCGTGCGTGCTCTACGAGATGCTCGCCGGAGAGCCGCCGTTCACGGGCCCCTCCGCCATCGCCATCCTCGCCCGCCACCTGACGGATCCGGCCCCGAGGCTGGCGACGATCCGGCCCTCCGCCCCCGAGGGCCTGACCCGCGTCCTCGAGCGCTCGCTGGCCAAGGTCCCGGCCGACCGGTACCCGTCCATGAGCGCCTGGCGGACCGCGGTTCGGAGCGCCCTGTCCGGCCCGCCCGCCACGGGGCCCGCGCGGATCCTGGTACCGCCGCCGGCGCCCCCGACGGACCTCATCGGGCGCGACGGGCAGCTCGACCGCGCCCTCGACCCGCTGCGCGACGGCGTCCGGGTCCTCACCCTCACGGGCGTGGGCGGCACCGGAAAGACCCGGTTCGCGATCGAGCTCTTCCGGCGGTTCGCGGACGAGTGTCCGGGCGGCGCCGCGTTCGTCTCGCTGGCCGCGGTCACGGCGCCCGACGAGGTCCTGCCGACGCTCTCCACGGCGCTGGACATCGCCGAAGCCCACGGCCGCTCGGCCATGGACGCGCTGGTGACGGTCCTGGGGGACCGGAAGGTCCTCCTCGTCCTCGACAACTTCGAGCAGGTGGTGGAGGCGGCCCGCGATCTGGCCGACCTCGTGGCCCGGTGCCCGGCGATCCAGGTGGTGGTCACGAGCCGACGACCGCTGAAGATCGGGGCCGAGACGGAGTTCGTCCTCCCGCCGCTGGACCTGCCCGGAGCGGAGTCCACAGACCTCGAAGCGCTGAGGGCCTGTCCCTCCGTGGCCCTCTTCGTCGAGCGGGCCGGGAAGGTCAAGCCGGGCTTCGAGCTCACCGCCGACAACGCCCGTGCCGTCTCGGGGATCTGCCGGAGCCTCGACGGCCTGCCACTGGCCCTCGAGCTCGCCGCGGCGCGGATCCGGGTGCTGGAACCCGCGCCACTCCTCCAGCGCCTGGACCACGCCCTCGACCTCCTGACCTCCGGGGACCGGGACCTGCCGCTCCGGCAGCGCACGCTGCGCGCGACGATCAGCTGGAGCTATTCCCTCCTCTCCGCGGAGGAGCAGCGACTTCTGCGCCGCCTCTCGTCCTTCCACGAGGGGTGGACCTTCGAAGCCGTCGAGCAGGTCTGCTACGACGACGATGGCTGGCAGGCGCTCGACGAGCTCGAATCCCTCGTCGAGAAGGGGCTGGTGCGGGTCGTGGGCGACGGGGAGCGCTTCTCGCTCCTCGAGACCATCCGCGCCTTCGCGGCCGAGCAGCTCCACGCCGGCGGCGAAGTCGAGGCGGCGCGCGGCGCCCATGCCCGCTATTTCCTGGAATTCGCACGCGACGTGGACCGGGGCATACAGGGCGGCGGGCAGCTCGAGGCGATGGCCCGGGCCCGGGCGGAGAACGCCAACACCTTCGCGGCCCTCCAGTGGCTCCTGACCCGGGCCCGCACCGGCGACACGGAGGCCGTCGAGGACGGGATGCGCATGTGCGGGTGGCTCGGCTGGTACTGGCACATCGTCGGCCTCCACCTCGTGGCGGAGGAGTCGGTGGACGCGCTCCTGTCGCTGGCCGAGCGCGCCGAGCTGGGCCCGAGCCTGGGTCGGGGCCTGGCCCGGTTCACCAGCGGGATGGTCGCGGCCAATACCGGCGACATGCAGCGCGCCCGCGACGTCTGGGCGGCGATGGCCCGGGACGGCCAGGCGATCGGCGACGACGCCATCCACTCGTTCGGCCTCGGCGGGATGGGGTACGCCGCGCTCGGCATGGGACGACCCGAGGACGCAGGCGAGCCACTGGACGAATCCATCCAGCTCGCGGAGCGGGCGGAGAGCGGGTACCTCACGGCGCTCATGAAGGCCATCAAGGGGATGTGGCTCTTCACGCAGGACGACATCGACGGCGGGATCGCGATCATCGAGGAGGCCCGTCGCCTGCAGCTCCCCGCCGGCGACTTCGAGGGCGGCGGGCTGGCGGTCAGCTTCCTCGCCTCGATGACCTTCGCGAAGGGCGACCTCGACGAAGCGCTCGACCTCTACCGCGAGGCGGAGTCGAGCTTCGCCACGGTCGGGGACAAGCCGGAGGTGGCCCGCGTCCAGTGCGAGATGGGGTACGCAGAGCTCGCGGGCGGCAACACCGGGCGGGCGCGCGCGGCTTTCCAGCGGGCGATCCGGACCTACGACGAAGTGGGGAGCCCCCGCGGAACCGGGCAGGCGCTCATGGGCCTGGCCGCTGCGGAAGCGGCCGGTGGGAGCGCCGAGCGGGCGCTGGCCATCGCCACCGCGGCCGAGGCCATGAGCCAGCGGGCGGGCGTCGTGGTGGAGCACCCCCTGGCGCCCGGCGTGGCGGAGCAGATCGAGGCCCTGAAGGCGAGCGTGCCCCGCGAGAAGCTCCTCGCCGTGCAGGCCAGTGGCGCGGCGCTCACGCCGAACGAGGTGCTCGCCATGGTCGCCGCGTGACGCCCGTCGTGCGCAGCCACTGCCTGATGCGCCGACCGGATCGATCCTGCCCTACCGTATCCCGGGCGTGCGTCGGAGCGCCTTGAGCGCGAATGTGATGAGCGCCTGGTAGCGTGTGTTGGGAACCCGATCCGTGGGGCCGAGGGCGATCCACCGCTGGTCGGCGACGGTCTGCGCTTCGGTGTATCGGCGGATCCCTTCGCGGCCGTGGCGCCGGCCCAGCCCGGAATCCTTGAACCCGCCCATGGGCGCGTCTACGGACCCGAAGGCGGCGGCGTACGCCTCATTGATGTTGATGGTACCGGCGCGCAGCCCGCCCGCCAGGCGCCGGGCGCGCGACACGTCGCGGCTGTAGATGCCGGCACTCAGGCCGTACCGGGTCGCGTTCGCGAGCTCCACGGCCTCGTCGTCGGTGTCGAACGGATACACGGAGAGGATGGGCCCGAACGTCTCCTCGTCGTGGACCGTCATCTCCGGCCGAACACCGAGCAGGACGGTCGGCGCGAAGAACCAGGGTCCGAGCGCCGGGAGCGGCCGCCCGCCGACGACCGCCGTGGCGCCCTTCGCCAGTGCGTCGTCGACGTGGGTCTGCACCCGATCGAGCTGGGCCGCGGAAGCCAGCGATCCCATGTCGGCCTCGAAGTCGAGGGACGAGCCCACCCGGAGCGCTCTGACCGCCGCCAGCAGCCGATCGACGAAGTCGTCGAACAGCGATCGGTGGACGAGCACCCGCTCGAACGCCATGCACAGCTGACCCGCACCGGAGAACGCGCCCCGTACCGCCCCCGCCACCGCCCGCTGGACGTGGGCATCGTCCAGGACGAGCAGGCTGTTCTTGCCACCCAGCTCCAGCGTGCAGCCGGTCAGCTGACGGCTGGCCGCCTCGCCCACGATCCGACCCGTAGGGGTGCTCCCGGTGAACACCACGTAGTCCACGACCTCGATCAGGTCCGCGCCGATCCGGGCTCCGTCGCCCGGCACCACCTGGAACAGGTCGGGCGGGATCCCGGCCTCGTCCGCCAGCACGGCGCACCACAGACCGGTGAACGTCGCCTGCGGGTCCGGTTTGAACACCACGCCGTTCCCCGCGGCCAGGGCCGGAAGGACATCGTCGAGGCCGAGACTCAGCGGGAAGTTCCACGGCGAGATCACGCCGACCACCCCTTTCGGGCGCCAGTGGACGCGTACCCGGGTGGCGAACGGGAGCGCGCCGCGGCGGCGACGGCTTCGCAGGTGCCCGGGGCCGTGATAGCCGTAGTAGCGGGCTACCACCCCCGCAGCCTCGATCTCCTTGAAGGCGTCGATCCTCGCCTCCCCGGTCTCCAGCTGGATCAGGTCCAGCGCCTCCTCCCGCCGCTCCAGCAGCAGGTCGTGAAGCCGGATCAGCCGGCGGGCGCGAGACCGGGGCGTGACACGGGCCCACACGGTCTGCGCGGCACGCGCGCGTTTCGCGGCACGCCGTACGTCGTCCCCGTTCGCCGCAGGGAGGGACCCCAGCGACTCGCCCGAGAAGGGCATGATCACGTCCAGCTGGACCCGGTCTCCGGGCCCCGCCGCGGAGCGGCGCTTCAGCCGGTCCAGGAGCGCCTGGTCGATCCGGCCGAGATCCACGGTCCCGGTGTGGGCGGCAGAGAAAGGCATGGGAGCCTCGGGTCGTTCGAGGAACGGACCGCGCCGGATCGGAAGGGCCACCTGCATTATCCGGCCGGGCCCTCGAACAGCGCAAGGACCTTCGACGCACATGCCCGGGGGAGGCCCTGTCCGGGCTGCAGATCCTCACTCTCCGGCTTGATCTGCCGTGGCTTCTTGACGCCTACGGGCTGCCCGTCTGCACGAACTCCAGGATCAGCGCGCTCGCGTTGATATCCCCGGTCTTCGGGCCCAACGCCTCGGAGAAGTCGAACGGCGAGTCCGGCCAGGTGTGCCCGCCGCCGAGCACGGCGTAGAACCGGACAGCGCCCGCCGTCGCGCAGCCCCGGTAGCTGCGCCGCTCGACCAGCGTCCCGTCCTCGACCCGGTCGGGGAGCTGCTCGACATCCGGCGTCGATGCGCACCCGTTGCGCTCCGCCCAGACGCCGAGAGTTTCCTCCGCGCCGAGCGACGTGCTCAGGTCTCCTTCCCGGCCGAGCCACGGGAACTCGGCGTCGTCGGTCCCGTGGATGAAGAGGGCCGGGAGCGGCGGGCCGTCGCGGCAGAAGTCGCGGTGCCGCTCCAGCAGGAGCGCCGCGACGGGCGCCACGCCGGCCACCCGCTCGTCCAGGTGGCAGGCCGCTCGCAGGGCGAAGAGACCGCCCTGCGAGAAGCCCGTCAGGTAGACCCGCTGCCGGTCGACCGGGAGCTCGGCGTCGAGCCGGTCCAGGAGTCGGCGCAGGAACTCGAGATCGTCGACGCCGTGCCGCGACGCCGACGTGCAGTAGTCGCACCCCAGGTCCCAGTCCCGGCCCGGGGCGGCGCCATCGGGCAGGACCAGGGCCACGCCCGCCCCCTGCGCCCGCTCGTCCAGGTCCGTCAGCGCGTCCAGCCCGTAGAGCCGCGGCACACCGTGGAACCCGATCAGCACCGGGAGAGCCGTCGTCCCCTCCCAGGAATCCGGGACCAGCACGGAGTAGGTCCGGATCCTCCCGTCGACCTCGAGCTCCCGCTCGTATGAGCCGGGCTCCGTGATCGGATCCACCGGCGTCTCGCCGTCGCAGCCGGTCAGGAAGAGGAGGGTCGCTGCGAGCCACGCCTGGCCGAACGTCCGTCCCATCAGAATCGCTCTCCGTGTCGATGTCGCGTCCGTTCTGTAACGCGTCACCGGGCCGGGATGGGACGATCGTCGCCGCAGCACCCGGTCCGGGAAGTACCGCGAGGAGCCTTCAGGGCGACTGGCTCTGGTCGTTCGCAACAGCTGGGGGCGGGCGGTCGACAAGCCTCTCGGCGATACCAGGACCCGGCAGCTCGAGGACCTGAGGAGAAGGCGGAGGCTTTGGACCCGTGGAGTCACTGGAGGTCGCCAAGCCGACCGGCGCCGGTGGTAGCTAAACAAGATCCGAAAGGCTATTCACTCCTCTCTTACGGTAGCCCGCATAGCAGTCGAGCCGAACGAAGATCGCATCGGCCTCCGGCAACCGCATCCGCCCTTGCCGAACGGCTGCGACCAGCAGTGTGGCCACGTTGACCCATTGATCGGACCCAGCTTCGCTCGTCACCTTCCGCTGCGCGAAGAGGTCCTCGACACCAACGACCCATCCCCTCGCCAGTGCGACCGCAATGGCCTCGGCCTCCCCAGCGTCGACGAGCCTGGACCACCGAACGAATAGGCTGAGTTCTTTCTCCGAGTCGGTATCCAGTTCGGTGGTTGCCAGCTTCCCGTCGAGAATGGCATGGGAGATCTCCGTACGTGTTGGTTCGCTCTGGATCTCTCCTCGCGCAATCGGCGTCAGGTGCCAGTCGAGGTCCGGGTCGTCCCACAGCAGATCGAGTTCAGATACGCCCCCGAGAGACAGGAGCAACGAAGCATCAGCGACTCCGTCTTCAGGCATAGCCGGTCAAATCCCGCCCCCGACCAGAACATCTCGTTCATCATATTCCTGCTCAACGCCCCATTCCTGGAGTCTGTCGCGTATCTGCTCTTTCGGGAGATCAAAGATCTCAGCGACTCCACCGAGGCTGACCTCTCCGGCGGCGTAAGCTCGCAAGGCAATCTCGTGCGCCCGATAGAAGGGCTGTGCGAACCTCCTGAAATCGTAGCCGAGGCTTCTGGCCAGCGCGACGGTCCCACGTCGGTTGATCACTTCCTTCAGACGCTTGCGCTCTGCCGCGTCGATCAACCGCTCGTTCTGCAGCCGCCACAGAATCATGTCCCCGCTCGCACCGAAATGGTCCTGTGCGCGCACGAGTTCCACGGCGGACAGGCCGGCGGCTCGAGGTCGACGAGGGCCACCAGTCAGTTTCCCGCGGCTATCGAGGAACCAGACGAGGGCTTCTCGCGGCACCAGGAACACCGCCGCGAACTGATTCGCTCGCAGTTCCCGGTTGGCGTAGCGACTTCCTTTGTGGGACCACCCTCGGTTAGTCGCGCACGCTTCGCCGGTGAGGTCCGCATCCATGAGCGCGTGGCCGTATTCGTGCACGACCGTGAACACCTGCCGGAACACCCATTTACCCACGTTTACACCCACGCACGCCTGACCGGACGCACTGCGCGTAAAGATACCGTCGATAGCGTGGTCGTCTCCAAGCCCCAATGGGAAAACACGCACACCCGCATCCTCCACCACTCCCCAGGGATCACGTAACGGGGCGTGGTCACCGATCCCCAACCGGGCTCGCTCCTGATAGGCCACCCGCTTGCCGTGGTACATCGCCTGGGACCAGTCACTCAGAGCCGTGCTGTCAGCGTACTCCGGGGCGCGGCTGCCGACTTCAGCCTTGACCTTCCTTTCCAGTTCGAACACCACCGCGCAGCGCTTGGCCAGGCCCGCGGCTTCCCGGTGAAGGGCAGGGTCGTCATCGGTATCAGCGCGGAAGAGAGCAGCAGCGATATTGTCCTCGGCGTGCAGCTCTCCCTCGGCGAGCCAGCTGATGCTACGTCCGTAAAGCGCGGCCAATCGCACCAGCTCGCTGCTCTTGACAGCACGGTCGCCATTCTCGATTTCCGCGATCGCCGGCCGCCTGACCCCGAGCCAGTCTGCCACCTGCTGTTGAGTCAAACCCGCATCCTCCCGGGCGCTCTTCAGGCGATCAGCCAGATCCTGACGCGGTGCCATTTGACCTCCCCCTTAACGGTTCCGACAAGGCCATGTACGATAATCGTACAACATGTCGTACGGCGAATATACCTCCCCGTGCGATTGAATGCAATGATCGCGTCCGGCACCTGTAGCATGGCAATAGAAATGTCCCACTCCGGAGTTTCGTGCAGAGAGGGTCTGCCAGGAGCTCGAGCGAAGTGGGGAGATGCTGGAGTCAGCGGGACAGGGACCGCCTGGTGGTGGTGCGCCAGGTGGCGAAGAAGCAGCTCACGGTGACCCGCGGGGCGGAGCTACTGCGGCTTTCGAGGAAACAGATGGGCCGGCTTCGGAATCGATACCTGGAGGAAGGGGATGGGTCTGTGATCCATCGGGGTCGGGGACGCCGCTCGAATCGAGCCAAGCCGGAGGTGTGGCGTCGGAGGGTTCTGGAGCGAGCCGCCGAGCCCCTCTTCCACGATTTTCGGCCGACGTTACGGGCGGAGCATCTGTCCCGGGACCCGGAGATCAGGTCGGTGGATCCGTACACGCTGCGGCGGTGGATGATCGAGGAGAGGAGCGGGCTATCAGGCTAACGCGCTTTACGAGACAGCGCGCAAATCCTCACCCACCATTCAGGCCCACACCCCTGAAAGGCATTTGATTCGTTCTCGGGGGAGTATCTGATTCGTTGTCGATTCGGCGTTTGAACCGGTATTTGATTCGTAGCGGGTCGGACTACGCAGCCACGCCTCTGGCAGGACGCGTCCCCCCTCTTAGCCGCGTTCAACCAGGACGACACGGTCGTCCCGGCGCCCCGGCGCCGATGTTTGGAGGTCCCCGCCGGTCGCGACCGGCACGGGCAGCGGCAGCCGCCCCGCCTGAGCCGGGAGGTGCTCGATGCGCTGGACGCCTGGATCGCATCGAGGGTGGCCGGGCGCGGGTGAGCGGCCCCCGATCACTCCTCCCTGAGCACGCGCGCCGGCGGCACCCGCAAGGCGCGGCTAGCCGGCAGCCACGCCGCCACCACCGCGACCACGGTCAGCGCGGCGGGCGCGCCGATGAATGTCACCGGATCGAATACGGGGACGCCGTAGAGGAACCCGGCCAGGACCCGGACGGCGGCGAAGCCCGCGAGCACGCCCGTGGCGGCCCCGATGGCCACCGAAACCAGCCCCTGTGCCACCACCAGCCGCCGAATCCTGCCGGTGGTGGCTCCGAGCGCCATCCGGACGCCTAGCTCCGGGAGCCGGCGGGCCACGGTGTAGGCCACCGTCCCGTACACGCCAATGGCGGAGAGCACGAACGCCAGGCCGGCGAACACCAGGAGCAGCACCGTGCGGAACCGGGGGCGGGCGAGTGTGCGGTCCACCACGTCGCGCATGGGGGCCACGTCGTAGACGGGAATGCGCGGGTCGATCTCGTGGATCGCGGAGCGGAGCGGCGCCGCCAGCGCCGACGGGTCGCCGGCCGTCCGCGCCACCACCCACGGCTCGTCACGCATCCAGTCGGGCGCCTGCGGATGGGGGACGTAGACCGTGGGCGTGGCGGCGTCCGCGAGGTTGAATTGCGTCACGTCGCCGACTACGCCGACGATCCGGCGGGGCTCGGCATCCCGGCCAAACATCCGGATCGCTTCGCCCACCGCGTCGCCGTCGAACCAGCGACGGGCGAACGCCTGATTGACCACCACTACGAGCGGGCCGGTCAACGCGTCCGCGGCTTCGATGCCGCGGCCCTCGATGACCGGGATCCTCATGGCCTGGAAGTAGTGGGGATCCACCGCCCGGCTCTCCGCCGACGGGACCTCGCCCGGCGCCGGCTCCGGCCGGCCGACGATGAGGAACCCGTTCCCGTTGAAGCTACCGGACATCGGAAGCAGATCCGTCAGCCCGACCGCTTCAACGCCCGGGACCCGCTGCAGGCGCTCGTGGAGCCGTTCGTTCAGCGCCATGACCGCCGCGCTGCCCTCCTCGGTGCTCGCGTCGTACGGATCGAACGGCGGGTCGAGTCGCAGCACCAGCACGCCCTCGGCCTCCACCCCCGGGTCCACCGCCTGGAGCCGCAGCAGCGACCGCCCCAGGAGCCCGGCCCCCAGCATGACGACGACGGCCAGTGACACCTGCCCGGCCACAACCGCGCTCCGCAGCCGCCCCTGCCTGCGGTTGCCCGCCGATCCGCGGCCGCCCTCCTTCAACGCCTCCACGGCGTTCGCCCGCGCCGTGTGGAGCGCCGGGACGAGGCCGAAGACCACCGCCGCCGCGAGCCCGACCAGGAGCGCGAACCCGAGCACGCCGGCGTCCATGGACACTGACTCGGCCCGGGGCAGGTAGCCCGCCGCCAGCGCGAGGACCCCGCGCGTCGCCACTACCGCCACCCCGATCCCGGCCGCGGCGCCGGCCAGCCCGAGCAGCACGCTCTCCACCAGCAGCTGTCGGACGATCCGGCTCCGCGACGCCCCGATAGCTGACCGCAGAGCCATCTCGCGGCCCCGGCCGGCCGCCCGAAAGAGCAGCAGGTTCGCCACGTTCGCACACGCAATCAGCAACACGAGCCCCACGGCGCCGAGTAGCACCCACAGCACGGGCGCGGTGTCGCCTACGAGGTCGTTCTTCAGCGGCACCACGTGGACGAAGTGCCCGGCGTTCGCTTCCGGATACTCCTCCCGGAGCCCCGAATGGATCGTCTCGAGCTCGGACTGCGCCTGGCTCAGCGATACGCCAGGAGCCAGCCGCGCCACCGCCGTGAAGCTCCGACCGCCCCGGCCGTTGCTGTAGAAGTACGATGGTGGCGACCGCCACAGCCGCGGCGCCGGCGCCACCGGCCCGCTCAGCCCCGGGTCCTCGAACGGAGGTGCCACGCCCACCACCGTGTACGGGAACCCGTTCAGGTCAAGGACTCGACCGATCACGCTCGGGTCACCGCCGAAGACATCGCGCCAGAGGCCGTCGCCCAGCACCACCCGACTCGAGCCCCCCTCCGCCTCCTCCGGCAGGAAGAAACGCCCCAGCTGCGGCCGCAGCCCCAGCACCCGGAAGTAGTCCACGCCCACCGACGCCGCGTCCACTTTCCGCGCGCCTCCCTCGAGCCGCAGGGTCGGACGGTACTCGTCGTACAACGCGCCGGCCTCCAGCGTCTCGGACGCGTCCATCCAGTCGAAGTAGTTGGCCTGCGAGATCGTGCCCCGACCCTCACCCGCTTCATCGTACTCCAGCAGCCGGACGATTCGCTCCGGCGTCCCGTAGCCCAACGGCTCCAGCAGCAGTCCATCGACCACGCTGAACACCGCCGTCGTCGCGCCGATCCCCAGGGCCAGTGTCAGCACCGACACCGCCGCGAACCCCGGCGAGCCCGCCAGCGTACGCCACGCGTACCGCAGGTCCTGGCGCAGCGCGTCCCAGCCACCCAGCCCCCGCGCCGACCTGGCCTCCTCCTTCCACCGCTCCACCCCACCAAAGTCCCGCCGTGCCGTGCGTCGGGCTTCCGCCGGGTCCATGCCCCGCCGCACCCGGTCTTCGATCTCCAACTCCAGGTGGTGCGCCATTTCCGCCGACATCTCCCGCTCCAGCCGGCCGCGACTGACTATCGCCGAGATCCAACGGCGAACCCTCGCGACGGCCCTCATGTCGCCAGCACCGCCTGCATGGCCGACGCGAACCGCTGCCACTGCTCACGCTCTTCGACCAGCTGCGCTCGACCCTCCACCGTCAGCTCGTACTGCTTCACACGACGTCCCTCCTCGCTCACACCCCACTCCGCCTCCACCCAGCCCCGGTCCTCCAGACGGTACAGCGCCGGGTACAGCGACCCCTGGTTCACCTCCAGCACCTCCTTCGACGTCTGACGGATCCGCTTGCTGATCCCCCACCCGTGCAGCGCCCCGCCCTGGAGCGTCTTCAGCACCAGGAGGTCCAGCGTCCCCTGAAGCAGGCCGGCCCGTTTCCGCGTCATGGTCGCGTCAGCTCCCCGTTACTGTTGTCGAATGCCAATACCTAGATGTTCGACAACCAAACGGCACGAATGGTTGTATCGTCCTGCCGGACGGCGAGTCGGACCTGCTTCGCCGATGATTGTCTCCGTTTACGCCGTTGGTCCCGATGCGAGCCAACGCCCTTTTCAAGAGAGGCTCCCTGATCAAGCTCCCCCGGGAACCACCGAACCACATGATGGTACCACGTCTTGACACCACCCTAGAACGGTACTACATTATGGTACCATGAAGAGGAAGCACCAGAGAACTTACGACAACATCAAAGCAAACAATGGTGGCACTCACTGGTCCGATGTGGAGAACCTTCTGAAGTCAGAGTTCGAAGCGGAGGTCTACGAAGGCACTGGGTCAACTGTGACCTTCGTCGTGAAGGGGGTGAAACTGACGGTTGACAGGCCTCACCCCCGACGGGAGTGCGGACGGGGCTTGGTGAGCCGTGTCAGAGCATTCATCGAGGAGGTGGAATAGAGAGAGTACAACGGGTTGATAACAGTAGACATCAGTAGTGTCCGGTTAAGCCGAGCGTGAGAACGTGCATCTACAGCTCAGACAAGGGTTTGTGAGACCGACGAAGCCGCACCGATTTGAACCCCAATGTCCTTGGCCGCATGCTGTGGTGAATCCATCCACGGGAGCGGCT
>JBPRGE010000154.1:0-24743 GCA_051418035.1 Candidatus Longimicrobiales bacterium M2_2A_002 | reverse complement strand
CTCCTGGGCGCCGAGAAGGCCACGGTCGAGTACGACGAGGGCGCCACCGACGTCCCGCGCCTGGCCGCCGCCATCGCGGCCGCCGGGTACCGGGTGCCCGCCGACGCGATCGGCACCCTGACAGGCGGGGACGGCGCCCTCGATGGCGGCCCCAGGAGCGCCCGGGCCGCGGAGGCCGAGAGCTTCACCCGCCGGGCCATGGCCGTCACCGGTCTCGTGTTCGGCGCGGTTCTCTTCGTGGTGGTTCTCGGCGAATGGCTGGGTCTCTTCGAAGCCGCCACGGCGGCGATCCCGTTCTGGGTCGGCGTCGGCGTGGTGCTGGTGGTCGGCTGGCCGCCGTTCGTGAACGTGGTGAAAGCGGCCTTCCGGGGTCGGGTCATCGCCCACACCCTCATGACTGTCGGCGTGCTCGCCGCGCTGGTGGTGGGGCAGTGGGTGACGGCGGCGGTCGTCGCCTTCTTCATGCGGGTCGGCGACTTCGTGGAGCGCTTCACCATGCGGAAGGGCCGGGCGGCCCTCCGGGAGCTGGAGTCGCTGGCGCCGGCCACCGCCCGGGTGGAGGTCGACGGCGCAGCCGAGGAGCGGCCGCTGGCCGGGGTCCGTCCCGGCGACGTCGTGGTCGTCCGGCCCGGCGAGCACATCCCCGTGGACGGCGAGGTGGTCGAGGGCACGGCGTCGGTGGAGCAGGCGGCCATCACCGGCGAGTCCATGCCGGTGGAGGTCGCGCCCGGGTCGCAGGTCTACACGGCCACGGCGGTCCGCGGCGGCGCGCTGCGGATCCGGACGGAGCGGGTCGGCGCCGAGTCGACGTTCGGCCGGATCATCCGGATGGTGGAGCAGGCGGAGGCCAACCGGGGTCAAGTCGAGAGCTTCGCCGACCGGTTCAGCGGCTGGTACCTGCCGATCGTCGGGACCGTGGCGGTCCTGACGTACGTGATCGGCCGCGACCCGCTGGCCACGGCCGCGGTCCTGGTGGTCGCCTGCTCGTGCGCGTTCGCGCTGGCCACGCCCGTGGCCATGCTCGCGACCATCGGGTCGGCCGCCCGGAAGGGGCTCCTGATCAAGGGCGGCGCGTACATCGAGGCGCTGGCCACCGCGGACGTGATCCTGGTGGACAAGACGGGAACGTTCACGGTGGGCCGGCCGGTGGTCCATGACATTGTCGCCCTGGATGGCGCCGGCCCCGACCGGGTCCTCGCCCTGGCGGCCGCGGCCGAGCGCGACTCGGAGCACCCGCTGGCCGCCGCGATCCGCGACGAGGCCGGCCGCCGTGACGTCGTCGTGGAGCCGCCGTCAGAGTTCGAGGCGCTGGAGGGGGCCGGCGTGGCCGCGACGGTGGCAGGACGACGCGTCGTCGTGGGGAACGAGGCGGCCGTGGGGCTGGCCGGGCCGCCGCCCGAGTCCGAAGCGCTCCGGGAGGGCGGCGCCACCACCGTGTACGTCTCCCTGGACGGCGAGCCGGTCGGCGTGCTGGCGATCCGCGACCAGCTCCGTCCCGAAGTCCCGGCGGCCCTCGCCGAGCTCCGGGCCATGGGCCTGGACGCCATCGAGCTGCTGACGGGGGACCACGAGGCCGCGGCCGCACCGGTGGCGGAGGAGCTGGGCGTCGCCTACCGGGCCGGGCTGCTGCCGGAGGACAAGATCCGGATCGTGCGAGAGCACCAGGCGGAGGGCCGGACCGTCGTCATGATCGGCGACGGCGTGAACGACGCGCCGGCGCTGGCCCGGGCGGACGTGGGGATCGCCATGGCCGCGGCCGGCACCGAGCTGGCGCTCGAAGTCGCCCACGTCGCCCTGATGCGCGACGACTGGTCGCTGGTCCCCGAGGCGTTCCGTACGGCCCGCCGGACCATGGGCGTGGTGAAGGGCAACTTCGGGTTCACCGGGCTCTACAACGTGGTCGGACTCACGCTCGCGGCAGTGGGGATCCTCCCACCGATCCTGGCGGCCGCCGCCCAGTCCATCCCCGACCTGGGCATCCTCGGCAACTCCGCCCGCCTCCTCCGCAAGTAACCCCCGTCCCCCGCAAGCTGTACCGTAGTTGTTCGTTGTTGGTTGTTGTGGTTCGTTGTTCGTCGTTCGTCTCACCGCCACTCGTTACCCATCCAGCTCCCGTACATCGGGTTCGGGAGCACGAAGTAGCGGCTGCCGAAGAGCCGGAACGTGGACAGCACGTCGGTACGCGCCGACTGGTCGAAGCCGGGGAAATCGCCGATGTTGTCGCCGACCCAGGCCACCACCTCGAGGGGCGGCAGGGTATCGGACGCGGTCCCCTCCTCGACCATCCGGAACCGGGGCTCCTTCTCCCCGGTCTCCGTCTCGCACAGGACCACGGCCGGCCGGATGCCCAGCGCGGCCAGGTTCCGACGCGTGGCGGGGCAGAGCCGCTCGTCGCGGTTGGTCACGATGGCGATCCGTCCGCCCATGTCCCGGACCTGGTCAATGAACCGCGCGGCGCCGGGGACCAGCCCGGCGTCCTCCTCGAACACCCACTCGTCCCACATCGACTCCTCGAACTCGACGCCCGCCTCGGCGATCCGGCGTTCGAATTCGCTGTTGTCCAGCACCGTCTCATCCGCGTCCATGATCACCGCCCACGTTCCGGCTGCCAGGTTGTCCGCGTGGCCCCGGACGGCCTGCCACGCGCTGCGGTAGACCTGGAGCGCCAGCGCCCGGTACTCGGCGGCCGTCCGGACCCAGAGGACCTCCCGGTGGCGGTCGGCCGCGTTCTCGGCCGAGGGCGCTTCGGCGGCCGGGGCCTCGGCCGTCGGCGTTGCGGGGTCCGGGCCGTCCGGCGAGGGCATGGCGGCCGGGTCCGAGGTGGTCGGCGCGCACGCCGCGATCAGCACGAGCAGGGGCAGGATTCGCTTCACGTCGGGTCTCCTGGTCGGTGTCGGATTCGGGCTCCGGTGCCAAGATATGCGACGACGGGCGTCAGCGCGCCCCGTCGCCGGCCCCGTGGGCCTGGGACCGGGCCGAGCCCCGGGGGAAGAAGAGCGCCACCACGAAACCGAGGACCGCGATTCCCGCGACGATCGTGTACACGCTGTGGAGCCCGACCGCGAGTCCTTCGCGGAGGCGGTCCAGGACCTCCGGGGTCACGGTGTCGCGAAGCTCGGGGTTGAGCGCCACGTTCGGGTCGATGGCCGTCCCGATCCGCTCCTCGAGCCGCGTGTTCAGCACCGCGCCCAGCGCGGCGACGGCGATGGCGCCGCCGATGGTCCGGAAGAACTGGACGCTGCTGGTGGCCACGCCCCGGCGCTCCCACGGAACGGCGTTCTGGACGGCCACCAGGTACGGCGTGGACATCAGGCCGAGTCCGAGCCCGACGACGAGCATGGCGCCCATGACCAGTGTCCGCGAGCTGCCGGGGTCGGCGGTCGTGAGGAGCAGCGCGCCGGCGAACCCGGCGAGCCCGCCGACCACGGTGAGGGGACGGTACCCGGTCTTCAGCAGCAGCCAGCCGGCCGCCACACTGGCCACGGGCCACCCGATGGACATGGGCGCCAGCGAAAGCCCGGCGTCGAGCGCCGTGCCGCCGAGCACGCCCTGGGTGAACATGGGGACGAACGCCGTGGCGCAGTACAGGAGCGTGCCGATGATCACGCTCCCGGCGCTGGACACGGCGATCACCGGGTTGCGGAACAGCTCCAGGGGGAGCATCGGCTCCGGCGCCCGCCGCTCCTGGAGGATGAACGCCATGGTCCCGACCGCGGCCACGCCCAGCAGCGCCAGCGTCCGGGGATCGGTCCAGCCGAACAGGTCGGTCCCCTCCAGCAGCGTGAGCAGGAGGACGGCCACCGTGACGGTGAGGAGCACGGTCCCGAGCACGTCGAGCCGGTGCTGGCGACGGGGCTGCCGCTCCTTCAGGTAGAGGTGGAGCATGGCCACGGAGAGGAGCCCGAACGGGATGTTCAGATAGAAGACCCAGCGCCAGGAGAGGAAGTCGGTGATGAGCCCACCCGCCGCCGGCCCGACCAGGCTCGAGATCCCCCACACGCCCGAGAAGAGCCCCTGGATCCTGCCCCGCTCCTCCAGCGTGTAGATGTCGCCGATCAGCGTCATGGAGACCGGCATGAGCCCGCCGGCGCCCAGCCCCTGGACGGCCCGGAAGACGATCAGCTGCTCGAAGCTCCCCGCCACGCCGCACAGCGCCGACCCGCCCATGAAGACCGCGGCGCTGAGGATGTAGAGCCGGCGCCGGCCGAACAGGTCCGCCAGCTTCCCGAACATCGGCACGACCGTGGTCGACGTGAGGAGGTAGGCGGAGAAGACCCACGAGTACCGGGCCACGCCGCCCAGCTCGGCCACCGCCGTGGGCATGGCGGTGCCGACGGCTGTGGCTTCCAGTGCGGCCAGGAACATCCCCAGGATCAGGGCGCTCGTGACCAGCCTTCGTTCGCGTCCGGGCTGCATGGCGGCCGTAGCTTGCCACTACCGCCCGACGCGGTCAAGCGGCCGACACGCGACGCGGTCGAGCCGGGCACGCCGCAGGTCGAGGCCGGCCCATGCCGACCGCGGGGCCCGCACCGACCGCCACCGACCCATCCCGCCATGGTGGCGCCCCGACCGGCAGCCCCTACTTTCACGCAGAGATGAAGATCACGCGAACGAAGATCCTGGGCGGCAGCGAGCGGGTCCGGCTCTGGGTCGACGGCGACGATGAGCCCCGGGCCGAGATCGCCCTCGACCTCTTCATGCGGGCCGGGCTGGCCGCCGGCGATGAGCTTTCGGCCGAGCGGCTCCTTGAGCTCGTCGGCGAGGACGAGGCGTACCGGGCCCGTCACGCCGCCATGAACCTCCTCGCCCACCGGGCTCGATCCCGGGCCGAGCTCCGCCGCCGGCTCTGGCGCAAGGAGTTCCCCGACCCCGTCATCGACCGCACGCTGGAGTGGCTGGAGGAGCGCGACTACCTCGACGACCGCGCCTTCGCAGAGGCGTTCGTGCGCGACCGGCTCCGGCTCCGGCCACGCGGCCGGTTCGCGCTGATCCAGGAGTTGCGCAGGAAGGGCGTCGACGACGCCGTGGCCGAGGCCGCCATCGCCTCGGTCATGGACGCCGAGGAGGTCGGCGAGCGGGAGCTGGCGCTGGAAGCCGCCGAGGCCTGGGCACGCAAGAACCGCCGCTCGCTCCGGCAGGCCCGGGACTCCCGGGAGGACCGCCTCAAGGCCCGCCGCCGGCTCTACGGCCACCTGGCGCGGCGCGGCTTCCGCGGCGATGCCTCCCGGGCCGCCATCGCCGCGATCCTCGACGACGATTGACCCTGCCCGCGCCGACCCGTAGCATCCCACCGGCGCCGACGACCGGCGCATGTCCAACCCGAACCCCCTGACCGTCATGCCGACAGCGCGGGTCATCCTGAACCCCACTTCCGGAGCCGGCCGTGCCCAGCGAATGTCCGAGCACATCCTCGTCGGGCTGGAGAACCGGGGCATCGACGTGGACCTGGTCGCCACGACCGCGCCGCGCGAGGGTGTCCGGCTCGGTCTCGAGGCCGCCCGTGCACGGGTCGACCTGATCATCGCGGCCGGCGGGGATGGTACCGTCCACGAGGTGGCCAACGGGCTGCTCACCGCGCTCTCCCAGGGGCTGGACGGCCCCGTCCTCGGCGTCCTGCCTGTGGGTACCGGGAACGACTTCGCCAAGCTCATCGGCCCCCTCGACGACCTCGACCGGTCCATGGACATCCTGGTGGAGGGCGAGGCCCGCCGGTTCGACGCGTGCGTGGCCGAGTGGAACGGTCGCCGCCACTGGTTCGACAACGCCGCCGGCACCGGGATCGACGTGGAGGTCGTCCGCCAGATCTTCCGGAAGCGGGGACGGGCGGGGACCGCCATCACCAAGTACCTGCAGGCGGTGCTCCGGTCGCTGGTCACCTACAGGGCGATCCCGCTCCGGATCCGGATGGACGACACGGTCATCGAGCGGGACACCATGATCATCGTCGCCGCCAACGGCCGGTCCGTGGGCGGCGGGTTCTGGGTCACCCCCGACGCGGAACCCCGGGACGGTCTCTTCGATATCTGTGTGGTGGACGAGCTGTCGTTCCTCGGCGCGCTGCCGGTCCTGGCGCGGGTGCTCCGGGGCGCGCATACGAACCACAGGAAGGTGGAGATGTACCGGGCTGCGGAGGTCGAGATCGAGGCGCTGGGGCCCGACCCGCTCTTCTTCCAGCTGGATGGCGAGCTCCACGAGCCGCCGAACGCCCGCTCCCTGAAGATGCGGATCGATCCCGGGGCGCTCCCGGTCATGGTCCAGACCGACGGGCCATGACCCGCAGCGCACCGCTGCCGGCGTTCCTGCTGGCCCTCGCGATGGCCGCCGGCGCCGGACCGTCGGGGCCGGCCGGGCTGACCGCCCAGGAGCCGGACTCCCTCCGCGTGGACTCCGTGCGACCGGTTCCCCGGGTGCTCGTGGTCCCCGATGCCGATTCCGTCCAGCCGGCCGTGACACCGCGGAGCGCCATGTTCCGGTCGTTCCTCCTGCCCGGCTGGGGCCAGGCCGAGTACGACGCCTACTTCCGCGGCGGGATCTACTTCGCCGGGTGGGCCGCGAACTGGTTTATGAACTTCCGCAACGCCGTCCGACTCAACAACGCCCGGGACCGTCTGCGGGTGCGAACCAACCAGATCGAGGCCCGCATCCTGGCCCGGTCCCCCGACCCGGATTCGCTCCAGGCCGTGCTCGACTCCTTCCCGGGGATCCTGGCGGATTCGGTGTCGGCCGACGCCCTCGGCAGCGATCTACAGGGCCTCGTCGAGTCACGGGAGCAGCAGCGCGAGGACTGGATCGCCTGGTCCATCTTCTGGGTGCTGGCCTCCGGGATCGACGCCTACGTCACCGGCCACCTCGCCGATTTCCCGGCCGAGATCGAGATCCGGCCGAATCCCGACCGCAGCGTCAGCCTCGGGGTGGGGGTCCCGTGGCCTGCGCGGCGAACGAGGGTACCGGCCGCCCCGGCCGTGGCAGCTCCGGGACCGCCCCGAAGGGACGAGTGAGGCGGCAGCGCGTCAGTCGCTCCAGCGGTGAAGGGTGGGGGTGCCGGCGTCGTCCACGGTGATGTAGCTCCAGTGCGTGAGCCAGTCGCCGGCATTCAGGTAGTACCGGCCGGGCTCCACCTCCGTCACGATCGGCAGGTGGGTGTGGCCGCACACCACATACGCCAGCTCAGGGTCGGCGGCCAGCGTGTCCCGGGCCCACTCCTCGATGAACGCGGCCCGACCGATCTTTCCGGGGTCGGTGTCGGCCCTGGCCTCGGTGCTCGATACGCGCCGGGCGAGCCGGAGTCCGAGCTCGGGGTGCAGTGCCCGGAACCCCCAGACCAGGGGCCGGCTCCGGAGTACCACCTTCAGTGCACGGTACTTGAGATCGCCCTTGCCCAGCCCGTCGCCGTGGGCCAGGAGCGCCGGGCGGCCCGCGATCTCCGTCCGGACGTGGCCCGTGTGGAACGCCACACCCACGTGCTCCTCCAGGAAGCGGCCGCCCCACGCGTCGTGGTTCCCGCCCGTGACCAGCACGTCGATCCCGGCGTCCACGAGGTCCGCCAGCGCCGCCAGGACCCGGAAGTGCTCGCCCGGGATGACATCGCCGTACTCGAACCAGAAATCGAAGAGGTCGCCCGGAAGGACGAGCCGGCGACCCTCGGCCCCCACGTGCTCCAGGAACCGGAGGAAGGCCCGCTCCGTAGCGTCGGGGACCGCGCCCAGGTGGACATCGGATGTGATGAAGACCCTCTTCATGGCTCGCGAACCTACGGCGACCCCGGCAGGGCGGCAATCGACGGGCCTCCGCCCGTGGCGATCGATCCGCGCTTCCGGTATGTTTTGCGTCCTATGGCAACCAGAGAGCGAGAGCAGACGGAACGGGACAACGGTCGGGACGTGGCCGTCTACGAGCCGGCGCCACTGCAGGAGGGACGGAACCCGGGTACGGAGCTGGACCTCGAGTGGGTCCGGGAGACCCGGGTGAACCGGAGCGCCGTGGAGCGGCGCGCCGACACGCTGACCCGGCGCCGATCGGTCAAGAAGAGGTGGCAGGCCGCGTGGCTGCTGCGGGCGATCCAGTGCATCGACCTGACCACGCTGTCCGGCGATGACACACCCGGGAACGTCCGGCGGCTGGCCACGAAGGCCCGCACGCCGATCCGGGACGACCTGGCCCGGGAGCTGGGCCTCGAGCCCGGCCGCCTCACCGTGGCCGCCGTGTGCGTCTACCACGCCCTTGTGGAGACGGCCGTGGACGCGCTCGAGGGATCCGGGATCCCCGTGGCCGCCGTGTCCACCGGGTTCCCGGCCGGGCTGAGCCCCTTCGACCAGCGGGTGGCCGAGATCCGGGCCTCCGTCGACGCGGGCGCCCGGGAGATCGACATCGTCATCACCCGTGGCCACGTGCTCCGGGGCGACTGGCAGGCCGTCTACGACGAGGTCAGGACGTTCCGTGAGGCCGCGGGCCCGGCCCACCTCAAGGCGATCCTCGGGACCGGCGACCTCTCGACGCTGACCAACGTCGCCCGGGCGAGCCGGGTCGCCATGATGGCCGGCGCCGACTTCATCAAGACGTCGACCGGGAAGGAACCGGTGAACGCCACGCTGCCCGTGGGACTGGTCATGACCCGCGCGATCCGGGACTACACCGAGCGGACGGGCCACGCGGTCGGCTTCAAGCCGGCCGGCGGGATCCGGAAAGCGAAGGAAGCGCTGGCGTGGCTGATCCTGATGAAGGAAGAGCTGGGCGAGGAGTGGACGGCTCCCGAGCGGTTCCGCTTCGGCGCCAGCTCGCTCCTCGGCGACATCGAGCGACAGCTGGAGCACCACGTGACCGGACGCTACTCCGCCTCCTACCGACACCCGATGGCATGAGCAAAGACACCGTCGAGATCCCCGAGATCATGGAGACCCTGGAGTACGGGCCGGCGCCCGAGAGCGACTCGGACGTCCGGGCGTGGCTCGGTCGCCATGAGGATGGCTTCGGCCACTTCATCGCCGGCCGGTTCACCGACCCCGGCGAGAGCGAGCTCTTCGATGTGGAGAACCCGGCCGATGGCACCCGGATCGCGCGGGTCGCCCAGGGGTCGAAGGACGACATCGATGCCGCCGTCGCCGCCGCCCGCGCCGCGTTCCCGGACTGGGCCGCCCTCGACGGGCACGCACGGGCCCGGTACCTGTACGCCATCGCACGGCAGGTGCAGAAGCACTCCCGGTTCCTGTCGGTCCTGGAGACGCTGGACAACGGGAAGCCGATCCGCGAGACCCGCGACATCGATATACCGCTGGTGGCCCGCCACTTCTACCACCACGCCGGCTGGGCCCAGCTGATGGGCACCGACCCCGAGCTCCGGGACTGCCGGCCCCTGGGCGTGGCGGGGCAGATCATCCCGTGGAACTTCCCGCTCCTGATGCTCGCGTGGAAGGTCGCGCCGGCGCTGGCCACCGGGAACACCGTGGTCCTCAAGCCCGCCGAGTACACGCCGCTTACCGCGCTCCGGTTCGCCGGGATCTGTCGCGATGTGGGGCTGCCCGAGGGCGTGGTGAACATCGTCACCGGCGACGGCGAGACCGGCGCGCTCCTCGTGGACCACCCCGATGTCGACAAGATCGCGTTCACCGGCTCCACCGACGTCGGCCGGATCATCCGCCGGGCCACGGCGGGCACGGGGAAGAAGCTCTCCCTCGAGCTGGGCGGGAAGTCGCCGTTCGTGGTCTACGACGACGCCGACCTCGACAGCGTGGTGGAGGGCGTGGTCGACGCCATCTGGTTCAACCAGGGCCAGGTCTGCTGCGCCGGCTCCCGGATCCTCGTCCAGGAGGGCGTGGCCGACCGGCTGGTGCACAAGCTCCGGGAGCGGATGGAGCGGCTGCGGATCGGTGATCCGCTCGACAAGGCCGTCGACATCGGCGCCATCGTGGCCCCCGTCCAGCTCCAGCGGATCGAGGAGCTGGTCGAGGAGGGTCGCCGGGAGGGCGCCGAGATCTGGCAGCCGTCGTGGGAGTGCCCCGACGAAGGGTGCTTCTACCCCCCCACGCTGATCACCGAGGTGTCGCCGGCCGCGAAAGTGTCGCAGGTCGAGATCTTCGGGCCGGTGGTGGTCCTGATGACGTTCCGGACCCACGACGAGTCCGTCGACCTCGCCAACAACACGCCCTACGGCCTCGCCGCCAGCGTCTGGACCGAGAACATCAACCTGGCGCTGGACGTCGCCCCCCGGATCCGGGCCGGCACCGTCTGGGTCAACTCCACCAACCTCTTCGACGCCGCGTCCGGCTTCGGCGGCTACAAGGAGAGCGGCTTCGGCCGCGAGGGCGGGAAGGAAGGCCTCTGGGGGTACATCCAGCCTGCGTGGCAGACCGCCGGTAACGAACGGGCCGCCGGCGACGACGAATCGACCGCGAACGGCGAACGCGCCCCCCACTACGACTACGAGCCCGACGACCAGGCGGTGCGCTCGCCGCCCGAATCGCAGCCGAGCGACGAACCCGAACGCGCCGCGAGCGCCGCCCCGCCGGTAGACCGCACCGCAAAACTCTACATCGGCGGGAAGCAGCGCCGCCCCGATGGCGGCTACTCCCTCGACGTCCACGGCCCTGACGGCCGACGGCTCGGTGAGGTGGGGAAGGGGAACCGGAAGGACATCCGGGACGCGGTCGAGGCGGCGCACGGGGCCGAGCCGGGGTGGCGGAGCACGCCGGCCCACACTCGGGCGCAGATCCTCTACTACATCGGTGAGAACCTCTCGGCCCGCGCCGACGAGTTCGCGGCCCGGATCCGGGAGACCGGTGTCCCGGCGGACCGGGCGGCTGCGGAGGTCGACGCGGCCGTCCGCCGCCTCTTCGCGTACGCCGCCTGGGCCGACAAATGGGACGGCGCCGTGCACCACACGCCGATCCGGAACGTGACGCTGGCCATGCCCGAGCCCATCGGCGTCTTCGGCGTGGCGTGCCCCGATCCGGACCCCCTCCTGGGCTTCGTCTCGGCCGTCATGCCGGCGGTGGCCATGGGCAACGCCGTCGTGGCCCTGCCGTCCAGCACCGGCCCGCTCGTCGCCACAGACCTCTACCAGGTCCTGGAGACGTCGGACGTGCCCGGCGGCGTGATCAATATCATCACCGGACCCCGGCTGGAGCTCACGGAGGTCCTGGCCGCCCACTACGACGTGGATGCCCTCTGGTATTTCGCCGATGATGGCGGCGGAGAGATGGTCGAGCGGCTCTCGGCCGGGAACATGAAGCGGACCTGGGTCTCCGCCGGTCGCAGCTGGTGGGACCCGGCACACGCCGAGGGCCCGGAGTTCCTGCGGCACGCGACCCAGCCGAAGAACATCTGGGTCCCGTACGGGGCATGAACCGGGCCGCCACCACCTTCCGGGTCCGCTACGGCGAGACGGACCAGATGGGCGTGGCCTACCACCCCAACTACCTGGTCTGGTGCGAGATCGGCCGGACCGAGCTCATGCGCGACCTGGGGCTCCCGTACGCCGAGCTGGAGGCGCAGGGCACACTCCTGGCCGTGGCCGAGGCGTCCGTCCGCTACGGCGCGGCCGCCCATTACGACGATCTCATCGAGGTCGAGACCCGGGTCGAGTCCGTGAAGTCCCGGGCCATCACGTTCGCCTACGAGATCCACCGGGTCGAGCCGGACCCGGACCGCCTGGCTCGGGCCAGCACCACGCTCATCTCCATTGACCGCGACGGGCGGCCCCGCAGGCTGCCCGCGGTCGTCCTCGATCTGTTCCGCCCATGATGCCCTTCACCCGTCCCGTCACGACGGCCCTCGCGGCCGCGATCCTGGTCGCTGCGTCCGCCACCGCGTGCGGCGGTGGACCGCCGGTGACGCCGGGCCCCCGGCGGACTACCACCGTCCTCGACGAGGCCGCTGTCCGCGCCGTAGCACAGCTCATCCGCCACGAGGATCAGCGGGAGTACGACGCCACGGCATTCGACCGGCTCGCGGCCGGCGAGGAGGAGGTCCGGCGCCGGGTGGCCATGGCGGCAGGCCGGATCGGCGACACGATGGCCGTCCCGCTCCTCGTCCGCCTCCTCGACGACGACCCGAGCCCCGCCGTCCGCGCGGATGCCGCGTTCGCCCTCGGCGAGCTCGGCGACACCTCCCGGGTGGTGATCGAATCGCTCCGGGAGGCAGTGGCGCCCGGGTGGACCCCGGTCCGCCCCGCAGAGACCGCCGTGTCCGTCGAGGTGGTGCAGGCACTGGGCAAGCTGGGCACGTTCGACGCCCGGGCCATGGTGGTGGACGCCCTCCGCGCGGCCCACCCCGGCGACAGCCCGGAGCGGCGACGCGTGGCCGCCGAGGCGCTCCTCTCGATCTGGCGGTTCGAGGACGGACCGGGCCGCGTGAACGCCGTGGCCCGCTACGCCGACTCGCCGGACGACGCGCTGCGGTGGCGCGCGGCCTACGCCCTCATGCGACTCGCGGAGCCCGAGGGCGCGCCGTACCTCCTCACCCTTCTCTCGGATGACGACCACAGGGCCCGGGCCAATGCGGCGCGCGGCCTCGCCGCGGCCGTCGTGGACAGCGCCGGGATCCGGGACACGGCCCTCGTCGCCCTGACCACCGCCCTCGACGACGACCATCCCCATGTGCGGATCAACGCCGTCCGCGCGCTGGCGGGGTTCGGCGACGACGCGCCGGCCGACGCCATGGCCCGGCTCCTCGACGACTCCGATCCGCAGGTGGCCATCGCCGCCGCCGGGGCGCTCGCGGAGCGGGCCGGCGACGCGACCGGGGCCCTCGTCGCCGCGGTGTCCGACCCCGAACGGCCGTACCCGCTCCGGGCCGCGGCGGCCCGGTCGGTCGCGGCCGCGGACCCGGACACCGTGGCGGCGGAGCTCCGGAGCTGGTCCGAAGGCGGGTTCGACGCACGGTACGCGGCCGCCCGCGCGGTCGCCGCCCTGGCGTGGCCGCACGCAGAGCCGCTCATCCGTCGGCTGGTCGACGATGCCGACCGGCGGATCGCGGTCGCCGCGCTGGTTGCCGCCGGCCAGCTCGCGGCCGACAGCACGGCGGGCGGCGGGAAGCGGGCGGAGCTCATGGACCTCCTCGAGGAATTCGCCCGCGGCAGCGAGCCGCGCCTGGCGGTCGTGGCGGTCGGCGCCCTGGAGGGTGTGGTGGACTCCGTGGAGCTCGCCCGGCTCCGGGGCCGGGTCGACGAGCCCGTGGCGACGGCGGTCCCGCCGGCCGCCGAGCGCGACGCCGCGTTCTACGAGGAGATCGCCCGGAAGTACGTGGCCGGCCCGCTGGCGGGCGAGCCGCTCCCCCGGGCGATCGTGGAAACGGCGGATGGCGAGATCACCCTCGAGCTGCTGGGGCCGGAAGCGCCCCTCACCGTCCACAACTTCATCACGCTGGCCCGGGTGGGCTTCTGGGACGATGGCGTCTGGCACCGGGTGATCCCCAACTTCGTGCTCCAGGACGGCGCCCCGGCCGGCGACCCGAACGGCGGCCCGGGGTGGAGCATCCGCGACGAGATCAACCGCGTCCGCTACACCCGCGGTGTTCTCGGCATGGCGCTGGCGGGTCCCGACACGGGTGGAAGTCAGTGGTTCATCACGCTCTCGCCCCAGCACCACCTGGACGGGGGCTACACCGTCTTCGGCCGGGTCGTGGACGGGATGGACACGGCCGATTCCGTGCTCCAGGGCGACCCGATCGCGACCATCCGCGTGCCCCGATGAAGGGAACCCCGGCGACCCCGACCGACTACCATCCTCCGGTTGACGGTCCTCGAGGCCGTCGGGTATCTTCTTCGCCTCCGCCCGGCATGCATCCGACACGTCTGGGATCGCTGGTCCTGGTGGTCATGGCGGCCGCATGCGCCGGCCGGGGCGTGCCGGAGACGGTCGACCCGGTGGTCGCCGAGAGGGCGGTCCGGGAGACGGCGCCGGACCGGCCGCTGCGAGCGGTCTTCGGGTGGCGTGCCCTCGATGGTCAGGCGCGATTCTCGGGGGAGGGAGCGGCCCGGATCGAGCCGCCCTATCGGGCACGTCTCGACCTGTTCGGGCCCAGGGGCGAAGGGTACCTGACCGCCGCGCTGATCGATCGGGAGATCCGGCTGCCGGGTGAGCCCGAGGTCGCGCTCCCGCCGCCGGCGATGCTCTGGGCGCTCCTCGGAGTGGTCCGTCCGCCGGCGGACGCCGTCCTCGAGGGGACGCGGGTGACCGCGGACGGGGAGGCGGAGGAGCGGGAGCTCTACTACGGGGTCGACGGGTCCCGGATCCGCTACGTGCTCGTCGGCGGACGGCTGCGTTCGGCGGAGTGGACGGGCGGCGGACGCCGGATGATCATCGAGCTGGCAGCCGGCTCCGACGGGCCGCTGCCGAGCACGGCGACCTACCGGGACTGGTCGCGGAACACCGAACTGCACATGGGACTGGAGGCCGTTGAACAAGTCGAGCCGTACCCACCGGAGATCTGGACGCCGGGCCGCTAGGGTCCTGGCCTGGGCCGCACTGGCCCTGGTCGCCGGCGCCTGCAGCTACGGCTTCGAGGGCGGCGGGTTCCCGCCGCACATCCGGACGATCTACATCGAGCCGTTCGACAACCAGACGGCGCAGTTCGACGTGGCGCAGGAGCTCTACGCCCGCCTCATCGAGGAGCTGCCCGCCAAGCTCGGGCTCCAGCCGGCCGGTCGTGAGGCCGCCGACGCGGTCCTCACCGGCGAGGTGCGCCGCTACCAGGACGTGGCCCAGAACTACCGGCCCGGAAGCGCGGAGGCGGCAAGCAACGTCGTCTCGCACGAGGTCCAGATCGGGATCTCCGCCGAGCTGGTGGATATCCGCGACAACGTGATCCGGTGGGAGAGCAGCTCGCTGGTGGGCCGGGGCACGTACAGCCCCGCGTCGGAGACCGACGACGTGGGCCAGCGCGAGGCCATCGAAAACATCATCGAGCAGATCATCGACGGGGCACAGTCCCAGTGGTGAGGGATCCATGAAACGCACTCTGTGGCTGGTCCCGTTCCTCCTGATTCCGGTGCTGCTCGGCGTCCAGGGCCATGGCGAATCGGCGCAGGCGGCCGGCGAGCACATCCGGGCCGAGCACTTCTTCCTCGTCCTCATCACGATCCTGGTGGTGGGGAAGGGGCTCGGGGAGGTGGCGGAGCGGATCGGTCAGCCGGCCGTGCTGGGTGAGCTCGTCGCCGGCGTGATCCTCGGCTACAGCGTGCTGGGCGTGGTCCCCATGGACGGCCAGATGGCCGGGATCATCACGCTGCTCGCCGAGGTCGGCGTGGCGATCCTCCTCTTCGAGATCGGGCTCGAAACGGACCTCAAGGAGATGTTCCGCGTGGGCGGCTCCGCCGGACTCGTGGCCGTGGTCGGCGTGACGCTCCCCTTCCTCCTCGGCTTCCTCTACTGGTGGTGGGCCACCCCGGGCATCGGGACCCACCCCGGCGACGTCACGGACACCATGGTCGCCATCTTCGTCGGTGCCACGCTCACCGCCACCTCCGTGGGGATCACCGCGCGGGTGCTCACCGACCTGGACCGGATCCATACGCCGGAGGCCCGGGTCATCATCGGCGCCGCCGTGGTCGACGACGTGCTCGGCCTCGTGATCCTGGCCATCGTCAGCGGGCTCGCCGCCGGAGCCGGGCTCACGGCGCTCGGCATCGCGACCAAGTTCGCCGTGGCCGTCGGGTTCCTCGTGGCGGCCGTCATCCTCGGGAACTGGATCGCGCCCCGACTCTTCGGCCTCATCGACCAGCTCCGGGTCCGGGGCGTGCTCCTGGTCAGCGCCTTCTCCTTCGCGCTCCTCTTCGGCGCGCTGGCCGGGCTCGCAGGGTCCGCCATGATCATCGGGTCGTTCGCCGCCGGGATCGTGCTCTCCTCGACGAACCAGTTCGATGTCATCGAAGACCGGATCAAGCCGGTGGCCGACGTCTTCACGCCCATCTTCTTCGTGTCCGTGGGCGCCGCGGTCAACGTCAATCTCTTCCTGCCCTGGAGCGACCAGTTCAACACCTCCGTGCTCGCCGTCGGCGGGATCCTCCTGGTGATCGCCATCATCGGGAAGCTGATCGCCGGCTACACCGTGGGCTGGGGCAGGAAGAAGCTGAACCACGCCGCCATCGGGATCGGGATGGTGCCCCGGGGCGAGGTGGGCCTCATCTTCGCCCAGCTCGGGCTCACGAACGGGATCCTCTCCTCCGAAGTCTTCAGCGCCATCCTGATCATGGTCATCTTCACGACCTTCATCGCGCCCCCGCTCCTCAAGGTCGTCTTCAAGGACGGCGAGGGCACCGGCGGTGAGCCCGAGAAGCTGCCGGTCCACCCCGGGGCCGCCGAAGTCGAGACCGTACGCGCCCGCTGGTCGTGAGCTCCGACCCCGAGGCCCGGATCCTCGATCGACCCACGCTCCTCGGGCGCTACGGCAGGCCCCGGGACGAGCGCGTCATCTTCACCAACGGCTGCTTCGATATCCTGCACCGCGGCCACGTGGAGTACCTGTACGCCGCCCGGGCTCTCGGTGACCGCCTCGTGGTCGGCGTCAACACCGATGACTCCGTGGCGCGGCTCAAGGGGCCGTCCCGGCCCATCGTCCCGCTCGAGGACCGGCTGTACGTCCTGGCGGGACTCGGCTGCGTCGACGCGGTCACGCCGTTCGCCGAGGACACGCCCCGCGCGCTCATCGCCGACCTCCTCCCCGACGTCCTGGTCAAGGGCGGCGACTACGAGCCCGACCAGGTGGTCGGGGCCCGGGAGGTCCGGGCCGCCGGCGGGGAGGTCGTCATCCTGCCGTTCGTCGAAGGACGCTCCACCACCGGAATCATTCGGAGGCTGCAGAACCGTGCCGAACCCTGAGCCCGAACCCCGCGCCCTGCGCGACGCCGACCAGCTCCGTGATGTCACCTTCGAGCGGGAGGCTACGCCCTTCGCCGAGGGCGCGTGCCGCGTCCGATTCGGCCGCACCGACGTCCTGTGCACGGCCTCCGTCCAGGACGACGTCCCGGGCTGGCGGAAGGGGAGCGGGAAGGGGTGGGTCACCGCCGAGTACGCCATGCTGCCCCGCTCGACCCAGACCCGGTCGGGGCGGGAGCGGGGCCGGATCGGCGGTCGGACCCAGGAGATCCAGCGCCTCATCGGTCGCTCACTCCGGGCCGCCATGGACCTCCAGGCCCTCGGCGAGCGGATGATCATCGTCGACTGCGATGTCCTCGTCGCCGATGGCGGGACCCGGACCGCCGCCATCACAGGCGGCGCCGTCGCCCTCGCCGACGCCTGCCGCTGGCTCGTCGACCAGGGCCACCTCGACGAATCGCCGCTCCGCGAGTCCGTGGCCGCCATCTCCGTCGGGATCGTCGACGGCCAGCCCCGCCTCGACCTCGAGTACGTCGAGGACGTGGGCGCCGACGTGGACATGAACGTGGTCATGCTCGAGAGCGGCGGCTTCGTGGAGGTGCAGGGGACCGGCGAGCACGGGACCTTCTCCCGCGACGAGCTCGACCGGCTCCTCGACCTCGCCGGCACCGGCATCCGCCGCCTCATCGACCTGCAGCACGCCGCCCTCGAAGACTGACACGGCCTGGCGCCGGGAGCCGAGCGACGAACCATGACCACGCCCCCGAACACCAGCCCGACCCCCGCCACCGGGCACACTCTCGTCCTCGCCACCCGGAGCTCTCACAAGGCCCGGGAGATCGGCCAGATCCTCGACCCCCTCGGCCTGACCGTCTTCACCCTGGCCGAGCTCGGCATCGAGCCGGCGCCGGAGGAGGACGCGATCGAGGTCTTCGACACCTTCCAGGACAACGCCATCGCCAAGGCCCGCTACTTCGCCGGGAGGCTCGGCCGCGTGGCCATCGCCGATGACTCCGGGCTCCGGGTCGACGCCCTCGACGGCGAGCCCGGCGTCCACACCAAGCGGTTCTCCGGCCGCGACGATCTGGAGGGCGCCGCCCTCGATCAGGCCAACAATGCGCTCCTCCTGCACCGGCTCGACGACGTGCCGGACAGGGAGCGAGGGGCCTACTACGTCTGCTGCGCCGTCGTCGCATGGCCCGATGGACGGGCGCTCACCGCCACCGGGACCGTGCGGGGCACCATCGCCCGCGAGCCCGGGGGGACCGGCGGGTTCGGCTACGACCCCCTCTTCCACGTCCCCTCCCTCGATGCCCGGTTCGCCGAGGTGCCCGCCGAGGCCAAGAACCGGATCAGCCACCGCTCCCGCGCCTTCCGTGCCCTCGCGGCCGCCCTCGAGTCCAGTCCCTGGGACCTGACCGTCTGACCCCCTCCGTGACCTGTTGCACCCATGCGACGGTTGGGCGTCCCACACCACGCAGCACCACATGTCAATGTACATCAGGTGAAACTAGCTATCCACCTGCATACCAATTGTTTATAAGGCTGCTGCTGCGGCACGGCCCCGGGGGTGCATGACAGGGAGGGCAGAACCGAACCGACCACGCGATTCCGGAGTGTGACCATGCGCCTCGTCGTCATTCTGATGGCAGTGACCAGTGCCCTCGTCGGTGTATTGGCGACGGGCCAGGAGAAGCCGGACGCGACTCCAGAGCAAGACGTAGCGCTGTTCGTCTGACGGGCAGCGGCTGCAGGGTTGGAGGTCCCTTTCGGGCGTGGGCGAGGAGGGAGAGCCCGCTTCGATCGGGGCCTCCAAGCTACTCGAACCACCACCGAAGCCGGGGACCGGAGAGGAGGCTCAATGATCCGCAGGCTGCTGAGGCGGCTCTTCGCGTGGCTGACCCGGCCCCTCTACGACGCGGACGATCCGCTGGAAGAGTACTGGAGCCGGAAGCGCGAGGAGAACGAGCGGACTCAGCGCTGAGACGGGACGCACGCGCGGGCCGGGATCAGCCCGGGCTGACGCCTTCCAGACTGCGGTAGAGGGCCAGCAGCTCGGTGCCCCGCCGGTCCCAGCCGTACAGCGCCTCCACGGTCGTCCGGCCGGCCTCACCGAGCCTCCTCCGGAGATCCCGGTCCTCCAGGAGCCGCAGGACCGCGTCCGCGAATGCGGCGGGCTGGTCGCGGATCAGGAGGTTCTCACCGTCGGTCGCCTCGAGCCCGGCGCACCCCACCGACGTGCTGACCACGGCCTTGCCCATGGCCCACGCCTGGAGGATCCGGCTCTGGCCGCCCTCGACCCGCCGGGGGACGATGAAGCACGCGGCCGGACGCACGATCGGGCGGACGTCCTCGACGTAGCCGGTCACGTCGATTCCCCGGCCCCGGTACCGCTCCCGGTCGCCCTCGCGCGCCGGGCCGATCCAGCTGATCGGCTCCAGCGCCTGGACCCCGCTCGCGCTGCGCAGGCGGGGCAGGATGTCGGCCGCGAAGTGCTCCAGCGCGTCCCGGCTGGCCCAGCTGGCGGTCCCGCCCACGTAGGCGAGCCCGTGGCCGCTCCCGGTGCGCGGCGAGAAATGATCGAGGTCGACAGCCGGCCGGATCACCTCGACCCGGGCTCCGGGAACCCGCTCCTCCAGTGCCGCACGCCTCGCCTCGAAGGGCACCAGGGTGGCCGCGACCCGGGGCAGCCACTCCCGCTCGACGCTCTCCAGCCACGCCGGAAGTGCCGGAAGCTCCGCATCCCCGGCGCCCCCTGTGTCCCCGTCGGGCGGGCCGGACAGGAGCTCCGGGCCGTCGTGGACCAGCACGACCGTCCGATGGGCCAGCAGCGGCAGATACGAGTGCAGTGCCAGCGAGTCGACGTGTGTGATCCTCGGCTCCCGGGCGAACGCCACCTCCAGCAGGCGCCGCCGGTAGCCCCGGTCCTCGTAGGTCCACTGGAGCGGGGCACCGCCGGCCAGCAGGCCCTTCAGCCGGTCGAGACGCGCCCGGAGCACGCTCCGCTCTCCCGGAACCCCGAACAGCTCCACATCGGCCAGCGAACGGAGGTGGCGGAGCCGGTCCTCCAGCGGCATCTGCGTCGGGTCGCCCCGGTGGCGGAACAGGAGCGCGGCGATGTCGTACCGCTTCGCCAGCGCCCTGAGCGTGTGATAGCTCCGGAGCGCCGCACCGCGATCCGGAGGATAGGGAAGGGTGTGCCCCAGAAAGAGGAGCCGAGGCCGCACCGTCCGATTCGTGTCCATGTCCATGGTCGGAAAGATACCAGAACGCGCGGGTGGCGCCCAGCCGGCGTTTCCGGGTCCGCGAGCACCACCGCCCCGCAGGCGCCGATTCCGGTGTAGGGCCCATGCAACGGTTGTGCACGCCATCCCATGCACGGCACGGGTCGGACGAGCCCTGCTGGATCGGTGTAAATCTAGACTGAATATATATTTACGGCACCGGGCGGGGAGTGCGGCGCCGTACGTGCAGAGGTGGGGGGCGCGGCGACGCGGACCGACCGGACGCGCCGCCGACCGCGCTCTCCCCGTGGACACAGACCGGCACGGCCTTCGGGTCGACCACGGAGAGACAATGCTCGCTTTTATCGATACACTGCCCCGGACCACAGGTCCGGAATCGGGACCGCGCTACACCACATCCGGACGGCGGACGGCTTCGATCGGGAAGTCCACGCCCCCGGGACGCCAGCCGCGTCGCCGGAACCCGGGTACGACCGGGAACGGGACCCATGGGACCGGAGCGAACCGGACCCCGCTGGCCAGCTTCCTCCGCGGCGACAGCTGGGAGCCGTCTGCGTTCCTGGCACCGGACGAGGACGGTGACGCCGTCGCCACGGTCACCGAGCTGCGAAGCCCTGCCGCGGAGCCCTCGTCGCCGGAATCCGATCCGATCGGACCCGTCGCACCCGTGCGCCAGGCGGGTCGATGGTCGCGGGACCATCTCGAGCGGTACATCCGCGCCGTCGAGGCGCACCGGCGGACCGGCTCGGATCCGGTGACGCCGGAGTCGCTCTACTTCGTGGACGGGGTGGAGGACGCCATCCGGGAGGTCGTAGGGTTCCGGATGCGCGGCCATGGAAGCGCCCTGATGGGTGCGTTCATCCTCCCCCGGCACCACCGCTCGGTCGTGCCCAACGGGCGGCCGTCGCTCGCTTCGTTCCTGTCCAGACCGCCCCGCCGGATCGGGTACGCCATGGACCCGCCGGCCCCCGGGCACATCACGGCTTTCATGCCTGATCTCACGGAGTCGATCCCGTCGTTCATGGAGCGCCTGCGCCGCGACGGGGGCTCGGCGATCAACGTGGATGCCGCCGTGATCGACATCGCCTTCGACCTGCGACTGTCGAACCCGTCGGAGATCCGCGAGCACTCCCACGCCGTCGCCCGCCCGGAGCGGAGCGTCTTCCGCACCATCGGCGGCCACGTGGTCTCGGGCGTCTCCGTGGGGCTGCAGCAGACGCTGCACAAGGACGACCGCTTCATTGCCCTCGCCTCGGCGGTGCAGCACCGACCCTCCGGCGACATCCCGCTCCCCACACTCGCCGTGAACCGGAGCATCCTCGCCCTGCAGAGCCCGCTCTCGCATGGCGACCTCGACGACGCCGTCCGCTCCACCCTCGCGTTCCACCCGGACACCGCCTCCGACGAGAACCTGCTGGGGGAGTGCTACGAAGGACTGCGCTGAGCGCGATCTCTCCAGGAGGCGGTCGCCCCCGTGTCCTGACGCCGGTGCACTTGCCGGGGAGCTCCCCGCGTCCGTACCATCACAGCGGACTCCCCAAACCCCGGAACCCGATGAACGCGAGCAGGATCGGCATCATCGCAGGGGCGCTGCTCCTGCTGCCGTTCGCGGCATGTACCACGGAATACGGTCCTGATGATAGCGCCGGGGGAACGGAGGAGAGCTCCGCCGAGGCGGTGGAGGGGACCGGTACTGTGGTGTGGAGGACCGTAGAGGGCGGCCTCTACGTGATCGAGGCCGACAACGGCACTACGTATGAGCCGTTGACCCTGCCGTCCGAGTTCCGTGTCGACAGCCTGCGGGTGTCCTTCGAAGGCGAGATCCGGACCGACGTCGCGAGTATCCACATGGTCGGCCCCCTTCTCGAGATCACCGCCATCCAGGCGCTGTGATTACTCCCGCGTCTACCAGCGGGCCGATGAACCGACGGTCCTCGGGGGCGTGGCGCAGTCCGGCAGCCGACGGCCCGGCAGCCGAACTCATTGCCCACACCATTAACGCCCGCTATATAGGCTCAGGCGCCAAGCCCCGCCCGCCGCACCGGAGGGTTATCGTGACTGGCAAACGCCCGTTTGGTTTCGGAATCGCGTTAATCGTATGTGGTGTCATGGCCTGTGAGGGTCCGACCGGCCCACAGGGAGAGCAGGGACCGCAGGGGGAGGCGGGCAACGCGAACGTTGTCGCCGATACCTTGACGCTGACCAACGGCGACTGGATCTCGAACAGCATTTTCTGGCTCGACACCAGCCCCAATTCTTCCACGGGGTTTATCTCGCGTTACGTCGACCTGAATATTCCGGCCATTACGGAGGAGATTCTGTATGCAGGCGAAATCCGCGTGTATATGGAGAATTCTCCGATCAGCGCACCGGGATCTCTGACGCCCCTGCCTGTCGTATTCATTGTTTCCGACTATTCGAGGAACTACTTCTACGAAACCTCAGTGGGTAAGATCCGGCTGCACTACTTCCATAGACCCAATTACGCGGGTGCCACGTTACCCAATCCTGCCGACGAGACGATCCCCACCCGGCTGTACAAATGGGTGGTAATCGAGGGTACGCTGGCGTCCCAGATGATGGCTGAGGGCGTGGACCTGGATGTCCAGGACGACGTCTCACAGTTCCTCAGCGCCAGGGGAATACCCGTGCAGACGGGTGCCGCCGGTCCGCCTGCCCGCTGAACGCGGCGCGGAGGAAGTCGAGCCCGCAGCCGGAACCACATTCGCGGCCGTGGGGCAGGGGAGCGGGCGAGCTCCTGAGCGGCGCTGCCCGCCCTTCCTTTGTGCCCTGGACGGTGGTACGTTCGTGCCCTGGAGACGGCCAGAGGGGCACGATTGGCGGTAAAGAACTCCCCTCAAGGGACCGCTGGCGTCTGTGCCCGATACGTGCCCTGACCGGGTTCCATGGTCGTCGATGACCGACAGCGTTGACCGCTTATATTGTTGGCGCACAGCAGGTTAAAGTATCTTCGGGGCGTGGCGCAGTCCGGTAGCGCACCTGCTTTGGGTGCTTCCTCCCAGTAACTCATGTACCAAACGAGTGACCCCAAGGGTTTACGGTAGGTACATGTACTAGAACGTTGTACCAAAACTCCGGATCGGATACGGCGGACCCTCGGACCGTCCAACTTTCCACGATCTATCAGCCTCTGGTATCGGGACGGCGTCAGGCCCTCAGGCAATCTGCTGACGGACTTGCCTTCCTGAGGCAGAGCTGGAGCGAGCAATGAAGGAAGCACGCAACCTGATGGGGGTCGGTGACGAAACCTCGGAAACCGATTGACTACCCGAGTAGGGGGCAAGATGTCCGATGTGGTCATAGAGGTCCGTGGGACCTTCAGGCTTTCCGATCAACAGAGAAGGACGTCAGGCTACTTCAACCAGATCATGGCGAGAAATGAGCCGACGTTCACCAAGTATTTCGAACGGCGCATGTTTCACGGCTCGTTGAACCTCCAGGTGGACGAACCGGGCGACCTCATTGGTGAAATCCACGCTGCAGGATTGCTTCCCGACGTCACCATTCCCATCCACGAATTAGACATCCCGCAGAAAGGGATCGGTGACCACATGTTCTGGCTTGTGCAATTTACCGCCGGCAAGATCCCCCCTGCGGTCCCCTGCTGGCTGATGCGGAAGGTCGGGACCGGGCTCGACAAGGACCACCACGAGGTCTTGTCTCCCGAGCCACTCCGAGACACCTATGGCCTCGTCAACGGAGATCATTTCGTTATGAAGGTAGGGTAGGGGGAGGATCCTCTCGAAAGGGTTGCCACCTCTGACCTGATGCCTCGCGTGCTGCCGGCCCCGTGCGACTGTCGCACCCACGTGCTAGGTTGAACCGTGCCGATCCGCTGGCGACCCGGCGGAGCCAACCCCCTCGGCACGATTCTCAACGTATCCGCACGTCTACATATGGCACTGACCCAGCAGCAACTCGAGAAACACCTCTGGAAAGCCGCCGACATCCTCCGCGGTCGGATCGACTCCGGCGAGTACAAGCACTACATCTTCGGCCTCCTCTTCTTCAAGCGCCTAAGCGACGTCTGGCACGAGGAGTACGAGGCCCGCTTGAAGACCTACGACGGCGACGAGCACCTCGCCGCCGACTCCGACGAGCACCGGTTCCATATCCCCGAGCGGCATTTCTGGGAGGACGTCCGAAAGAAGACGACCGACATCGGCGCAGAGCACCGGCTGCCCACAATGAAGCACCGTCTGCGCCGCTCGGCCCCAGGCTTGGTAGTGATCCTGGCTCTCCTCGGGTGCGGCATCGTCGGGCCCGATGTGGGATCCGAGGAGGTTCGCGTCTCCATGAGCGCGATCACGTTGACCGTGGGTGACACGCTCCGGATGGACGCCTTCGACCGGGTGGTCGACTGGACATCCCGCGCCCCCCGAGGTTGTGGGCATCGACGGGGACGCCCATTGCTGGGGACGGGGCTGGGGCGAACGCTCGCGTACGGTGCCCGGTGCCGTGCGCTTCGCATCCCTGTCGGCCGGCGGGCTGCACACGTGCGGCATCGACACCGAGGGCACGGCGTACTTGCTGGGGGGACGACCGGTACGGCCAGCTTGGAGACGGGACCACCCAGCCGGCCGCAACCCCCGTGGAGGTCTGGTTCCCCGCCAATGCGAAGGCGATCTCCGCCGGGTCGTTCCACACGTGCGCGATCACCATTCGCGAA
>JBPRGE010000153.1:0-1993 GCA_051418035.1 Candidatus Longimicrobiales bacterium M2_2A_002 | reverse complement strand
CCCTTTCCGAGCTCCTCCGGGGTCCGTTCCACGGTCACGATCCGGACGGCGTAGTCCTCGGGCATGATCTCGCGGCCCCGGGCCCGGGCCCAGACCTGGGTGAACTCGGCGCCCAGGAAGAAGACCATGGCGGAGTAGTAGACCCAGAGCAGGAGCAGGAAGATGGCGCCGGCGGTGCCGTACAGCGATGCCGACGCGCTGTTGGCCAGGAAGGAGGCCAGGGCGAGCTTGCCGAGCACCAGCAGGACCGCCGTCACGAACGCGCCGGTGCGGACATCCCGCCAGGAGATCCGGACATCGGGCAGAACCCAGAAAACGGCCGTGACGGCTGCCCATAGCACGAACACCGAGCCCAGGAGGTCCGCCACCCGGAACAGGGGGAACAGCCGCTCGACAGGCTCGATCACCGGCCGGATCCAGCCAAGGACGGTGCCCAGGACCAGCGACACGACGATCAGCCCACCGAGCAGCAGCACCATCACGAACGCGGCGACCCGGCTCCGGGCCAGGTTCCGGAGCATCCCGGAGCGGGGCTCCACCGCCCAGATCCCGTTGAGCGCCCGCTGCAGGTTCGTGAAGACGGCGGTGGCGGCGAAGGCGAGGAGCAGGATCGTCGCGATGCCGCCGAGGGACGCGAGCTCCAGCTGGCCCGTCTGCTCGATGACGCCGCTGGCCACCTCCACGGCCTGGGGCCCTGCCAGGAGCTGGAGCTGGTCGAGGATCCACCGCTCGGCTCGCTGGTTCTCGACGACGTGACCGAGCCCGGTCACCGCCAGTACCACGAGCGGGGCCAGCGACACGACCGAGTAGTACGCGATGGCGGCGCCCCATCGCATGGCGTCGTCCTCCTGCCATTCGACGAACGTCTGCCGGACGAGACCCGGTATCTGCCGGGCCCGGCTCAGGGCTCCGTTCGTTCCGTGCTCCGTGTGGGTCAAGGGGGCCTGGTGGTTCGAGAGGTCTGTCGTCGTGCGCTCGCAGCGTCGACCGAGGCAAGTCCCGTGCGCTTGCCCTCTGGACGGCCGTCGCCCTCTATTAGCAGTCCATGATCTCCAAGGACTTCTGGAAGAGCTTCGGGCCGGGGCTGCTCTGGGCCGCCGCGGCCATCGGCGTGTCGCATCTGGTGCAGTCCACCCGGGCCGGCGCCGACGCCGGGTTCGCTCTGGCCGGCGTGATCCTGGTCGCGCTCATCCTCAAGTACCCGTTCTTCGAGTTCGGACCCCGGTACGCCGCGGCCACCGGCGAGAGCCTGGTGGAGGGCTATGCCGGCGTGGGCCGCTGGGCCGTCTGGCTCTACCTCCTGATCACGGTGGCCACGGCGGTGATCGTCGACGCCGCCATCCTCCTCTTCACCGCGTTCCTGCTCCTTTCGGTGCTCGGGCTGGAATGGCCCGTCTGGGTGGCCGCGGGCGCCCTGTACATCGCGTGCACCGCGATCCTCTGGATCGGGCGCTATCGGCTGCTCGATCGGACGGTCAAGGTCATCCTCGTCCTGCTCGCCGTGTCGACGCTCTTCGCGGCCGTCGTGGCGCTGCCGGAGGCCGATTTCGGGACGTTCGCGCTCGTGCCCGACGTGGGACGCGAGGGCGCCGTGGCGTTCGCGTTCGTGCTGGCGCTGGTGGGGTGGATGCCGTCGGCGGTGGACATCGCCGTCTGGAACTCGCTCTGGACGCTGGCCAAGGACGAGAGCGAGAAGGTGCGGACCAGCGTGGCCAATGCGCTGCTGGACTTCCGGATCGGCTACGTCGGCACGGGGTTCATGGCGTTCGCCTTTCTGATCCTCGGCGCGGCAGTCATGCATGGGAGCGGCGAGAGCTTCAGCTCGGCCGGGACGGCGTTCAGCCTGCAGCTCGTGGACCTCTATGCGGAAACGCTCGGCGACTGGGCCCGGCCGTTCGTGCTCGTGGCCGTCCTGACCACCATGCTCTCCACGTCCCTGACCGTCGTGGACGGGTTCCCCCGGGGGATCGCCCGCTCCATCGAGGTGCTGACC
>JBPRGE010000152.1:0-1287 GCA_051418035.1 Candidatus Longimicrobiales bacterium M2_2A_002 | reverse complement strand
CAGGAACATCAACGCGTTGCGGCGGGTCAATATTCCGAATAACCCGATGCTGAATAAGCCCGCCGAGAGTAGGAGATAGTATTGGATCGCGACCATCTCACATTTCCCTCCGCGAGCCCGATGGTGGCGTGTATCGACCAGCTGTCATCGACCAGTTCCGGACTGGAACTGCGAGATTTCTATTACAGCCGATACGACGTTGTTTGCTTCTAACGGACTGATTGTCAATCATCGTCAGTAGTACCTCCAGTGGCGGTTTCAAGTGTGGGCTGACGGCGTGTGAGCATCACCGCGAAACTAATCAAGATGAGTACACCCCCCACGTAGACCAGCACCTGCATTGCGGCGACGAATTCGGCTTGTAGCATCACATAATGCACTGCAACACTCAGGAGGGTCACGCCCATAAGTAGGGCAGAGTGCCACATATCTTCGACGAGAACCATTGCAAGGGCACTCCCCAATGTGATCAACGCAAAGAACACGAAGACAGCCAGTTCCAGATGTTGAGCCATTGGTTTAATGCCCTCCCGCCTTTCGCGATCTCCAAGACACTCCACATCGAGCAGATGATTCACTTCGGCGCAACAAGTCTTTAAAACGTAGTATTGCTGACCGTGATCGCGGCACACGTTCGTGTTGTGATCGTTCAGATTCTGTGCGTTGAGCCACGTATCGGTGCCGTGTTGGGTGATAGACGACAGTTATGTATTGTGCGAGTCTCATCGGTTGATAAGGTCTACTTCTTGCAATTGTGACTGTACTGTTTCGAGCGCTGTTTCCGCATCTTCAATACTTTTTGCGCCCGTAATCACGGCCTTACCGCTGCCGAACATCAGCATAACCACGTCTGGTGCTGGGACTCGATAGACGAGGCCCGGAAATTGTTCAGGTTCGTATTCGATATTTTTGAGACCGAGACCGATAGCAATTGCATTGAGATTTAATTGCTGTCCGAGATCACCGCTCAATACCATATTCTGTACCGTTATTTCGGGATCGGCGTCGACTTCCACCCCGAGTTCTCGCAGTTCGTCAAAGACAATAGTTACTGCTCGATGAACGTTTTCAACGCTCTTTGCACCGGTACAGACGGCTTTTCCAGAGCGGAAAATGAGCGTCGCGGCTTTCGGGGATTGAATGCGATAGACGAGTCCCGGGAAATGTTCTGGATTGTACTCAGAGGCAGACAGATCGTCCGCCAGTTCCTCCAGATGTAGCTCTTGGCCGACCGTGGTCGAGGCAACTACGTTCTGTATTTCGAGCGTCTCTTTTGGTTCAGTCATC
>JBPRGE010000151.1:0-4158 GCA_051418035.1 Candidatus Longimicrobiales bacterium M2_2A_002 | reverse complement strand
CCCGACCACCTGGTGGCGTGGATCCGGCACCGGTTCGAGGCCGCCGGGGTCCGGGCGTCGGAGGAGAACGTGCGGCTCCTGTGTGACCGGGCGGGCCCGGTGACGGAGTACGTGGTGCGGCTGGCGCGGGTCGCCTACCGGATGAGCGTGAAGGGCGGTGTGCTGGCGTCGTCGAACGTGGACCGCGCGTTCGAGGAGATCGTGGCGGACTACGCGGGCTCGTTCGAGCTGATCTGGGACGGGCTGTCCCGCGGGAAGCGGCAGATATTGCGTGCCGTGGCGGCGGGCGAGGAGCAGCTGACGGCCCGGGCGGTGATGGACCGGTGGGGGCTCGGGTCGTCGGCCGCGGCCACATACAGCATCACCCAGCTCCGTCACGACGGGCTGCTGGCCCCCGGGAAACCGTTCCGTATCTCGGACCCGTACTTCGGCGCGTGGGTCCGGGCGGGGATCGGGCGGCTGGCGTAGCGCGGAAGCCGCGGGAGCTGCGGAAGCGCGGAAGACGCGGAAGCTGCGGAAGCGCGGAAACCCTTGCGGCGGAAGACGCCGGGATCCCGGCGGTACCAGAATCTCGAGTTCATTATTCTTTCTGCTCCCGCCTGGATGGGTGCGGGTTTCGCGAAGAAGGTTTCCGCGGTTCCGCCCATTCCGCGATTCCGCGTTCCTGGCAGTTCCGAAGGCGGCCTCGCCCCGAACCCGGAACACCCACCGGCAGCCCCCTTCCCCCCGGGCCCGGCCGCCGCTACCTTCCGTCCATGCGTCGCCATCGGGCGGCGCTTTCGTACGTTACGAGCAGGCCTCGGCGGACGCCGGGGCCTCTTTTTTTGTGCCGAGGAACCACATGAAGAAGCACGACGAGTTCGAATCGATGGCGCTGGACCCCCGTCTCCTGGCGGCGGTGGCCGAGCTGGGGTTCACCACGCCCACACCGGTGCAGCAGACCGCGATCCCCGCGGGGCTGGCGGGCCGGGACGTGCTGGGCTGCGCGGCCACGGGGAGCGGGAAGACGGCGGCGTTCATGCTGCCGATCCTGAACCGGATCCTGCCGATGCACCGGGGCGCGACGCGCGCGCTGGTGATCACGCCCACCCGTGAGCTGGCGGCGCAGGTGGAGGAGCACACCCGGGAGCTGGCCCGGCACACGGAGCTGACCACGGCGTCGATCTACGGCGGTGTGGCCATGGCGCCGCAGACCAACGCGTTCAAGCGCGGCGTGGACGTGATGGTGGCCACGCCGGGTCGTCTGCTCGACCACCTGGGTCGGCGGCACGGCACGCTCGAGAGCCTGGAGATGCTGGTGCTCGACGAGGCGGACCGGATGCTCGACATGGGCTTCCTGCCCGATATACGACGCATCCTCGGCCACCTCCCCCGTCGTCCTCGCCAGACCTTCTTCTTCTCCGCCACGCTGCCCCGCGACATCGTGGCGCTGGCCGCCGAGATGCTGGACGACCCGGCCCGGATCCAGGTGGAGCGGACCCAGGCGCCCGCGGCGGGTGTGCTCCAGGCCATCTACGAGGTCGACCAGAAGGAGAAGACCGCGCTGCTGGTGAAGCTGCTGCATGCCGGCGACGTCGGGAACGCCATCGTCTTCACCCGGACCAAGCACCGGGCGAACCGGCTGGCCCAGAAGCTCGACCGTGCCGGGCTGGCCGTGGCCCGGATCCACGGCAACCGGAGCCAGAACCAGCGGACGCGGGCGCTCGACGGGTTCAAGGCCGGCCGCTACCGCGTCATCGTGGCCACCGACGTGCTCGCCCGCGGCATCGACGTCGAGGCGCTCGACCACGTGATCAACTTCGACGTGCCCGCCACCGTGGACGACTACATCCACCGCGTGGGCCGCACCGGCCGGGCCGAGCGGACGGGCGACGCGTACACCTTCGTCACGCCCGAGGACCGGAAGATCATTGCGGCCATCGAGCGGAAGGTGGGTCGCGCCATCGAGCGGCGGGCGGCGGCGTAGGGTCGCGGGGTGGGGTGACAGGCCCGGGGCGGCCGGCGCGCCCGGGGCCGCTTCCGGACGAAAGCGCGGGGTCCTTACTCCTGACTCCCTACTCCTGACTCCGCAGTTCTATCCCAGGTCGGGGGCCGTCTCCCGGAGCACCCATGCCTCCACGAACGGGCTGTCGAATACGATGCGGTCGTCGTCGCGAACCAGGAGGCTCCGGCCGACAAGGGCGTCCACGGCCCGCTGGACGGACGACGCCGCCGGGAGCCCGTACCGGTCCCGGGTGGCGGCGGAGTAGAGCTGCTCGGCACCCAGCGCGACGACGCGGAGCACGTCCTGCTGGTGGTCGGAGAGCTCGGCCCAGAGCCCGCGGATCGCCGGTTCTTCGTTGGCCAGGACGTCGTCGAACGCGGCGTCGATATCGCCGGCCCGGACCACCCGGCCCACGCCACGGCTCCTGAACCAGAGCTGACGAGCCACCTGCAGGATGTCCTGGGTCCGCGGCCCCGCACGATCCACGACGGCCGCGCCCACCCCCCGCTCCACGGGGCCGGCCGTGGCCAGCCGGCTGTCGATCCATCGGCTCAGGTGGCCGGCGTCCATGGGGCCGATGTGCATCGGCTCGAGCATCTTGTAGAAGGCCCGCTTCGGTCCGATCATCTCGTGGATCAGCGTCTCCCGCGAGCCGGCACAGATGAAGCTCAGCTCGCCGTGCCGCTGGATCAGGTCCCGGAGGTGCCATTCCGCCGGCTCGTCGCCCAGCGCCCGCACGGCCTGGAACTCGTCGAACACCACCGTGATGGGCCGGCCCGCCTCGGCCCGCAACGTCGACAGCCGCGCCACGGCCGACTCCAGCGACTCCCGCTGCTCGCCCGAATCCAGACGCCGCCGCTCCACGCCGAAGCCCAGCGCCGGCGGCCCACCTCCGGGGTCCGGCGTCAGCGTGACCCGCGGCTGCAGCCCGCGAAAGAGCTCCTCCAGCGCCACGCCCAACGACCGGGTCTCGGCGTACAGCGACCGGAGGAGTCGCGACGTGATGTCCAGGTACGTGGTCACCGTCGAGAGGTCCGCCCGGACCACCAGCGCGCCCTCCCGCCGCGCGCCCTCGGCCGCCACGGCGATGATCGACGACTTCCCCACCCGACGGGGGCCGTAGACCAGCAGCCGGGACGGGTCCAGCATCGCCCGGCGGACCCGGGCCACCTCGTCGGCCCGGTCCGTGAAGAACGGGCCGGTCACATGCTCCCCGACCCGGAAAGGATTTCCGTGCATTGGTACGCTCCAGTGAGTTACTCATGTATGCGTAACCCTTTTGAGCGTACCGGTCAAGACGCGCCCCGGAGGCCCCGCAACTAGCCGTACAGCTCCCGCACCGGGTCGCTCTGCCAGTACTCCTTCGTCTCGACGTCCATCAGGGTCAGCACGCCGTCCCAGCCGGCGCCCTGGTCGAGGTTCCAGATCTCGAGGACCGGCCGCGGCTCGATCCAGTCCGTGGGCGTATGCCCCAGATAGACCTCGGCGAACCCGGTGAGCGACGACGGCGCGGCGCCCCCTTCGTCGCCCTCGCCTTCACGCTCGAGCCCCATCTCGATGAGCAGGGCCCGCGTCCACAGCTCGCGGCTCAGCCTGAGGTCCCGGGCCGTCTGCCGCTCCGGGGGCGTGCCCGGGTCCCAGCCGGCGTGTGTGAACAGCCGGCCGTCCTCGATGTGGTACGGGACCATCGCCCGGAGCAGCGCCTTGTGGCTGTCGGGGACGGCATCGGCGAGGGCGAGGATGTCGTCGCGGCCGCGCGGGGTGTCGGCCCCGGCCCGGCGGGCGTACGACGCGTACGTCTCCGCGCCGCCGTACTCGAACCACCACGGGTTCACCTCCCGGCGGATCGCCCAGTCGGCGGTCCACTCGTCGTGGTTCCCGAGGACGACCGTCCGGTCCTCCACCTCCAGGATCAGGTCGAAGCACTTGTCGACCTCCGGCCACCGGTCGCACAGGTCGCCCAGCGAGATCAGCCGATCCCGCGACGGGTCGACCCCGGCCCGCTCGAAGACCTGCTCGAGGGCCCGGAACGCGCCGTGGACATCACCGAGGACGAGGGTTCTGCTCATGCGCGACAAGGTACGGAGTCGGGAGTCAGGACGCAGGAGTCGGGAGTCAGGAGCCAGGACGGCCACGAACCGCCAGGCCGCATCCTGCACCCCCGCATTCCTGCC
>JBPRGE010000150.1:0-77402 GCA_051418035.1 Candidatus Longimicrobiales bacterium M2_2A_002 | reverse complement strand
TCCCGGAAGAGCTCCGCGGCCTCCTCGAAGTAGTAGGCGGTGGAGGCGGCCTGGGTGAGGACGTCGGCGTCGTAGACCGGGAGGCCGTACGTCTCCTGGAAGCGCATCCGACGGGCCCGAGGGAGCTCGGGGAGGCGGCCGGCGCAGGCCTCCACCTCCTCGTCGCCCAGGAGGAGGGGGGGGAGATCGGGGTCCGGGAAGTAGCGGTAGTCATGGCTCTCCTCCTTGGAGCGCATGGGCCTCAGCTCACCCCGGTGGTCGTCCCACAGGAGGGTCTGGGCCCGGACCGCTCCCCCGCCCTCCAGCACCCCGGCCTGGCGCTGGATCTCCAGGGCCAGGGCCTTCTCGATGCCGGAGAATGAGTTCACGTTCTTGATCTCGGTCTTGGTGCCCAGCTCCGTGGAGCCCACCGGGCGGAGGCTGACGTTGGCGTCGGCCCTGAGGCTGCCCTCCTCCATGTTACAGTCGCTCACCTCGGCGTACTCCAGCATCCGCTTCAGCGCCGTGAGGAAGGCCCGCACCTCCTCGGGGGACCGGAGGTCCGGCTCGGTGACGATCTCGCACAGTGGCGTCCCCGCCCGGTTCAGGTCCACGGCGGTGACGGAGGGGAAGCGGTCGTGAAGGGACTTCCCGGCGTCCTCCTCCATGTGCACCCGGCGGATGCGCACCTCCCTGGCGCCGTCGTCCGCGTCGAAGACCACCCGGCCATCGGTGGCCAGGGGCTCCTCGAACTGGGTGATCTGGTAGCCCTTCGGCAGGTCCGGGTAGAAGTAGTTCTTCCGGGCGAACACGCTGGTCTCGTGGACCGTGCACCCCAGGGCGAGGGCGGCGCGGACGGCCAGGTCGACGGCCCGCGCGTTGGCCACGGGCAGCGCGCCTGGCAGCCCGAGGCAGACCGGGCAGGTCCGGGTGTTCGGCTCGCCGCCGTACCGCGCCCGGTCGCCGCAGAACATCTTCGTCACCGTATCCAGCTGGACGTGGATCTCCAGCCCGATCACCGGCTCGCAGCCGTCGAGGGGGTCGGATCCGCGACGCGGGTCGTCCGTACCTCCAGCCCCGAGCCCCGGGCCCCGAACCCTCACGCCCCCTCAAGCGCCGCCGCCGCCCGGACCAGCACCGGCTCCGCCCACCGGTCGGCGATCAGCTGGCCGCCCACCGGCAGCCCATCGACCTCACCGATGGGGACGGAGATCGCCGGAAGCCCCGCCAGCGAGGCGGGCACGGTGTAGATGTCGGAGCCGTACATGGCGTACGGGTCATCGGTGCGGTCGCCGAGCCCGAACGCGGGCGTGGGCGTCGTGGGTGTGAGCAGCACGTCGACGCCGGCATCGAACGTGGCCCGGAAGTCGGCGGCCACCCGTGCCCGAACGCGCTGCGCGCGGCCGTAGTACTCGTCGTGGTAGCCGGCGGAGAGCGCGAACGTGCCGAGCATGATCCGGCGCTTCACCTCGTCGCCGAACCCGGCCGAGCGGGTCGCGGCGTACATGGCCCGGACCGGGTCGGCGGCGGGGTCGGGCGCGGCAGGGTCGGCCGCCTCTGCGGGCTCCCGCGCTCCGTCCCCCGGCTCGACCCGGAGCCCGTACCGCACGCCGTCGTACCGGGCCAGGTTCGACGACGCCTCGGCGGGCGCGATGATGTAGTACGCGGGGAGCGCCAGCTCCGTGTGTGGCAGCGACACCTCGCGCACCTCGGCGCCCGCCCGCTCCAGCGCCGCGGCGGCTTCCTCCACCCGGCGGCGCACGCCCGGCTCCAGCGGATCGCCCAGGTACTCCGCCGGCACCCCTACCACCAGCCCGTCCGCGCCCCGGCCCAGCGCCGGCATCAGCTCCGGCGGCGGCCGGTCGGCGCTGGTCGAGTCCAGCGGGTCGCGGCCCGCGATGCACTCCAGGAGCAGCGCGGCGTCCTCCACCGTCCGGCCGAGCGTCCCGACCTGGTCCAGCGACGACGCGAACGCGACGAGCCCGTACCGGCTCACGGCGCCGTACGTCGGCTTGAGCCCCACCACGCCGCAGAAGGCCGCCGGCTGACGGACGCTGCCGCCCGTGTCGCTCCCCAGCGCCGCCGGGACCAGCCCCGCGGCCACGGCGGCCGCCGAGCCGCCGGAGCTGCCGCCGGGGACACGGTCCGGGTCGACCGGGTTCCGCGTCGGACCGAACGCCGAGCTCTCCGTGCTCGAGCCCATGGCGAACTCGTCCAGGTTCGTCTTCCCCGCCACCACCGCGCCCGCCGCCCGGAGCCGCCGGACCGCCGTCGCCTCGTACGGCGCCCGCCACCCCTCGAGCATCCGGGAGCCGCACGTGGTGGGGTGGTCCAGCGTGGTCAGGTTGTCCTTGATGGCGACGGGAACGCCCGCCAGCCGACCGGCGAGCCCGCCGGACTCCCGTGCCCGGTCCAGGATCGCGTCCGCCTCCGCCGCCCGCGCCGCCAGCAGCGCCGGGTCGTGGGCCAGGAACGCGTTCAGCCCACCGCCGTCCGACCCGTCCCGCTCTGCGATCGCCGCCGCGACCTCCGCCGCCACGTCGCCCGCCGACCGCTCTCCCGACACCAGCGCGTCCCGCACCTCCCGTACGGTCACCCGCGCCCCCCGGAGGCCGGAGAATCTGCAGAATCTGCGGAATCGGCCGTATCTGCGTCATCCGCGGCCCCGTGGGACCCCAGCCGCGGCACCGTGAAAAACCCCGCCATCCACCCCGGCGCCTCCGCCGCCGGGTCCGCCTCCAGACGGTCCGCCACCGGCTCGTCCGGCCGCAGCCGCGCCCCGGACCCGGGCCCTTCCGCGCGTTCGGCGCCTTCTGCGGTGAGATCCTCCGCGCCGTCCGCGTCGCGGATGACCTCGAAGTGGCCGAGGGTGTCCGAGAGCTCGCCGGCGAGGCGGTCCACCTCGTCGTCGCTCAGCTCCAGCGCCGCCAGCGCCGCGATCCGACGGACCTCGTCGGCCGAGATCGACATCGGCTACCAGTCCTTCTGCAGGTTCGCGTACCGGACGACGACCTTCTTCCGGCCGATCTCGTCGAAGTCGATGACCGCCTTCAGGTCGCGGCCGAACCCGCTCAGCTCCTTGATCGTGCCCCGCCCGAACTGCGGGTGGACCACCGACTCGCCCTTGATGAACCGGGGCGCGTCCTGGTTGTCGCTGTAGTCGACCACGTAGTCGCCGGCGGGGTTGCCGAACGCGTCGGTCTCCTGCCCGTTCCCGCGCCCGCCGCCCCCGCCCCTGGACGACGACCCGGCGCCGGACCCCCGCCGCGAGCCCCGGCCCCGCGACGACCGCCGGGTCCGCCAGCTGTCGTACGCCCGGTTCTGTCGCTCGACCTGGGGCGTGGTCCGCTCCTCGGTCAGCTCGTCGGGGAGCGGGTTCAGGAAGCTGGACGGGACGCACGCCTTCCGCTCGCCCATCCGCCGGCGGCTCTGGGCGTGGGTCAGGTAGACCTTCCGCTGCGCGCGGGTGATCCCGACGTAGAAGAGCCGGCGCTCCTCCTCGAGCTCGCCCGGCTCGTCGTACGCCCGGGCCAGCGGGAAGAGCCCGTCCTCGAGCCCCGCGATGACGACCACCGGGAACTCGAGCCCCTTGGCCGTGTGCAGCGTCATGAGCGTGACGGCGTTGGCGGCGGGGTCGTGGCGGTCGACGTCGGTGATCAGGCTGACCTCCTGGAGGAAGAGGTCGAGCGCGGTCGCGTCCTCGGGCAGGTCCTCGACCTCCCGCAGCGTGGGCAGCCGCTCGTCGAACTCGTACGCGCCGGCGATCAGCTCCCGGACGTTCTCCGCGCGGTCCTCGCCCTCGGGACCCTCGTCGGCCAGCGCGGCGAACACGCCCATCTCCGTCACGATCTGCTCCGTCAGCTCGCCGGCGCCCGCGGTCTCCGCGCGCTCCCGGAACCCATCGATGGCGGCGGCGAACCGGGCCAGCGACGTGGCGGCGGAGGGCGTGAGCACATCGATCTCCTTCGCCTGCCGGGCGGCGTCCAGCGGCGGGATCCCCTTCGACCGGGCGAACTCCCGGATCCGGTCCTGGTTCACGTCGCCCACGCCCCGGCGCGGGTAGTTCACGACCCGGTCGAACGCCTGCGCGTCCCGCGGGTTCGAGACCAGTCGCAGGTAGCCGAGCACGTCCATGATCTCGCGCCGCTCGTAGAACCGGGTCCCGCCCACGATCCGGTAGGGGATGGAGCGCTCGACCAGCGCGCGCTCCAGCTCCCGGGACTGGGCGTTGGTCCGGTAGAGGATCGTGAAGTCCTGCGGGACCAGGTCCTCGGTCCCCATCCGGAGCTCCATCTCGCTGGCGATCCACTCGGCCTCGTCCCGCTCGTCGGCCGTCTCCACCACCGTCAGCGGGTCGCCGGTCTCCGCATCCGTGTGCAGCGTCTTCCCCTTCCGCTGCACGTTCTCGGCGATCACGGCGTTCGCCGCGTCGAGGATCCGCTCCGTGCTCCGGTAGTTCCGCTCCAGCCGGATCAGTGTCGTGCCCGGGAAGCTGGCCTCGAACTCGAGGATGTTCCGGACATCGGCGCCCCGCCAGCCGTAGATCGACTGGTCATCGTCGCCCACCACCATCAGGTTCGGCGCGGGCCCGTCCCGCCGGTCCTCGGCGTCCGGTGCGAACGGCGCGCCGGGCTCGTCGGCGATCAGCTCCATCATCCGGTACTGGGCGTGGTTCGTATCCTGATACTCGTCCACCAGGATGAACCGGAACCGGTCCCGGTAGCGGTCGAGCAGCCGCGCGTTGTCGCGGAACAGCTCCACCGGCTTCATGAGCAGATCGTCGAAATCGAACGCGTTCTGCTCCTTGAGCGACTTCTGGTACGCCGGGTACAGGTCGGCCACCAGCCGCGACAGCCGGTCCGACGCCAGCTGCGCGTACTGCTCCGGGTCGATCAGCTGGCTCTTCGCATCGCTGATCGCCGCACGGATCGCCTTCGGGTGCCATTTCTTCGTGCTGACGTGGAGCCGCCCCATCGTCGCCCTGATCTCGCTCAGGCTCGCGTCCGCGTCGAAGATCGTGAAGCTCGAGCTCCAGCCCAGCGACGACGCGTGCTTCCTCAGCAGCCGCGCGCCGATACTGTGGAATGTCCCGATCCACATCCCGCCCGGCTCCCGGCCCAGCAGCTCCCGGACCCGGTCCCGCATCTCGCCCGCCGCCTTGTTCGTGAACGTCACGGCCAGGATCGCGCCCGGGTCGACGCCGTGCTCGTGGATCAGGTGCGCGATCCGGGTGGTCAGCACCCGCGTCTTCCCCGACCCCGCGCCCGCCAGCACCAGCAGCGGCCCCTCGAAATGCTCCACCGCCGCCCGCTGCTCCGGGTTCAGTCTGTCCAGCCAGTCCGTCATGCCCTTTCCTTCTTCACCGTCGTCGCCCCCGTCGGGAACTGCGAACCAGCAGCCAACAGTCAACAGCCAACAACTAACAACCAACAACCAACAACTACGAACTACCAGGTGCGGGCGGGTTCAGGGGGCGCTCCGTGCTCGTGCCCCGTACCAGGCCTTCGAGCCGCCGGCCCACGATCCACGATCCACGATCCACGATCCCCGATCCACGATCCCCGATCCCCGATCCACGATCCGCCCGAACCCTGCTCGCCCACCTACGTCTCCACTGACCGGCCTCCCGGCCCGCGCCGCGAACCGCTCAGATCTCAGCTCTCCGCACGAACCCCCGACGCGACCGCAGGAGCGGGATCCGGATCTCGAACCGGGCGCCGCCCCGCGGCCGGGCCTGCACGCGGATCGTGCCGCCGTGCACGTCCTCCACGATCCGGCGGGCCAGCGACAGCCCGACGCCCCAGCCGCCCGGCTTCGTGCTCACGCCCGGCTCGAACAGCCGGTCCTGGATCTCCGGCGGGATCCCCGGGCCATCGTCGGAGACCAGGAACCCGATCCCGTCGTCGTGGGGGAACGCCGCCAGTCGGATCCGGCCGCCCCGGCCGGCCAGTGCGTCCAGCGAGTTCTTCACGCAGTTCTCCAGCGCCCAGACCAGCAGGAGCTGGTTCGCCTCGATCGCCGGCAGCCGCGGCGAGACCCGGAGCCGCAGCTCCACCTTCCCGTCGCCCCGGGGCAGCCGCGGCAGCGCGTACTGCTCCAGCTCCCGCACCACCGCCGCCGGGTCGACGGCCGCCAGGGCCGGCGGCTTCCCGATCAGCTCGAACCGGCGGCTGACCCGCTCCAGCCGGACGAGATCGGCGCCGACCTCCCGGGCGAGCCGGGTGTCCGACACCATGTTCAACCGGTCCTCGGCCGGCAGCTGGAGCACCTCGTGCCAGCCTTTCAGCGATGTGAGCGGCGTGCCCATCTGGTGGGCCAGCTCCCGGGCCATGGCGCTCCACATCCGCTCCCGCTCCGCCCGGAGCGCGCCCCTCACCACGACGTAGCCTACGAAGATCAGCAGCAGCGCACCCGCCATCTGGAGCATCGCCGCCCACCGGAGCCGCCGGATGATCGGGGGCGACCCGAAGTGGACGCTGCCCCGGTCGGTCTCCACCGGCTGGTTCCGCTGGTCCAGCTCGGCCACGTACTCCAGCACCCGCTCCCGGTCCTCCGCGTCCACCAGGTCGGCGTCGAACGGCAGGTTCGCCGCCGCGTACGGCACGCCGTCGGCGTTCAGCGCGACAAGCGGCACGCCCAGCTGCGTGAGCTCGTACTGCAGGTCGATCAGCGCCTGCAGCTCACCGCCCGGCTCCGTCGACAGCAGCCCTTTCTGCACCAGCGCGTACATCCGCTTGTGGGTCTCCGCCTCCGTGCGGAACTCCCGGACCAGCTGCTCGGTGTAGAGGAGGTAGCTGCCGAGGATGACAATGGCGAGAAGGGCGAGGGCGACCGGCCAGTGACGGGCGCTCATCGGCCCCTCAGCCGATCTGGTCGGCGTCGACGTACTCCCGGAGAGCTTCGGGCACCACCACGGTGCCATCGGGCTGCTGGTAGTGCTCCAGGATCGTGACCATCGTCCGGGCGATCCCGAGCCCCGACCCGTTCAGCGTGTGGACGTACCCGGGCTTCTCGCCCGGCGCCGGCCGGTACCGGATGCCCGCGCGACGCGCCTGGTAGTCGCCGTACGTCGAGCAGCTGCTCACCTCCAGCCACCGGCCCACGGCCGGCGCCCACGCCTCCAGGTCGTACGTCTTCGCGTTCCCGAACCCGAGGTCGCCGCCCGCCAGGAGCAGGACCCGGTAGCGGAGCCCCAGCGCCCGCAGCACCGCCTCGGCATGGCCGGTGAGCTCCTCGAGCGCGGCGTCGCTCTCCTCCGGCCGCTCAAACCGCATCATCTCGACCTTGTCGAACTGGTGCAGCCGCAGCAGCCCGCGGGTGTCCTTGCCGTGGGCGCCGGCCTCCCGCCGGAAGCACGGCGTGTACGCCGCGTACCGGACCGGCACGTCGTCGGCGCCCAGGATCTCGTCGGCATGCAGGTTCGTCAGCGGCAGCTCGGCCGTCGGGACCAGATACAGGTCGTCCTCGACGGCGTGGTACATGTCGTCGCCGAACTTCGGCAGGTGGCCGGTGCCCCGCGCGGCATCGGCGTTCACCAGCAGCGGCGGCCAGACCTCGGTGTAGCCGTGCTCCCCGGTGTGCAGGTCGATCATGAAGTTGATCAGCGCGCGCTCGAGCCGCGCGCCCAGTCCCTTGTAGACCGGGAACCCGCTGCCGGAGATCTTCGCGCCCCGCGGCAGGTCCAGGATCCCCAGCGCCTCGCCGATCTCCCAGTGCGGCCTCCGCTCCCAGTCGCCCTCCGGCGGCTCGCCCCACTCCCGGAGCACCGGGCTGTCCTCCTCGCCGCCGGGTGGGACCTCGTCCGCCGGCGTATTCGGGAGCTCCATCAGGACCGTCTCCAGCTCGGCCTCCACGTCGGCGAGGCGGTCCTCCTTCGCGGCGAGCGCGTCGCCCAGCTCCCGCATCTCCCGGATCACGGCCCGGGCCTCGTCCTCCTTCCCCTCCCGCTTCAGCTCACCGACCCGGGGGCTGACCTCGTTGCGACGGGCGCGCATGGCGTCGACCTCGGCCACCAGCCCGCGCCGGGCGTCGTCCAGCTCCAGCGCGCGGTCCACGGCGCCGGCCAGCGACGGGTCGCCCCGCACGCCGAGACGCTCCCGGACGCGCTCCGGCTCGTCCCGGATCCGCTTGATGTCCAGCACGCTACTGCTCTTGGGACTGCTGGGAGTCGATGAGCTCCCGGTCGTTGCACAGCTGGTTGCGTACCTGGCGGAAGATCAGGATGCCCTGCGGGTCCGTCTCGACGACCTCGAACTTGCCGTACCGCCGGCAGCCGCTGCCATCCTGCCGGCTCCGGATCGTGTAGATCACGTCCGTCCGGATCGGGACGGCAGCATCGGTGATGTACCCTTCCCGGGGCGCCTCGGCCAGCTCCTCGAACGTGGTCCCCGACGAGTCGATGGCGATCCCCGGGTTGATGCTGAACGTCTCGAACAGGCCGGCGGGAAGCAGCACCATCTCGCCGTCCTCCTCGGAGAACACCATGTCGAAGACGAACGGGTCGCCCGACATGGGCCGGTCCACCACGACCCGGCTCCGGGAGATGAAGTCGAACGCCGCCGGCAGGTCCGCGTACTCCGGTCGGGCCAGCGAGTAGAGGGTGACCGTGTCCTCGACGGCGACCCACTCGAACTCGAAGCCCTCGCACGCCGTGCTCAGCGGCACGACCACGACCAGGATCAGGAGCCCGAGGATCGGGCCGGCTATACTTGGAAAACGTCGTTTCATAGATGCGCCAGGGTAAGCCGCGGATCGGGCCTATGTCAAGGTATGATGCGGGTTTTCGGGTTGACACGCCACGTCGCGAGATCCATACTGCGCCTCCATACACGCGGGCGCCCGCCAGGGTCCCCGGAGCGGGCCCGAACCGTGGACATCGATGACCACCACCGCCACCGACCGGATCGTGCTGGTGGCCGATGACGAGCCGTACATCGGCCGCATCATCCGCCTGAAGCTGGAGGACGGGCCCTACCGGGTCGAGATCGTCCACGACGGCCGGACCGCGCTCGAGCGGCTCCGCAGCGACGAGCGGTTCGACCTCGTGCTCCTCGATATCATGATGCCCCACGCCAGCGGGCTCGAGGTCCTCGAGGCGCTGCGCGCGCTGCCCCACCGGGCCGACACACCGGTCATCATGCTGACGGCCAAGGGGCAGCAGACCGACCGGGAACGGGCCGCCGCCCACGGCGCTACCGACTTCCTGACCAAGCCATTCAGCCCGAAGAAGCTCCTTGAACGCATCGACCAGCTCTTCGATTGACCGGACCTGGGCCGTGGTCCTGGCCGGGGGCGTCGGCTCCCGGTTCTGGCCCGTGTCCACCCCGGACCGGCCGAAGCAGATCCTGCCGCTGGCCAGCGACCGCCCGCTGATCAGCGACACCGTGGAGCGGATCGCGCCGCTGGTCCCACTGGACCGCGTCCGGATCCTGACGGGCCGGGCGATGGTCGGGCCGATGGAGCGGGCGGTGGCCGGGCTCACCGACGAGCAGTTCCTCATCGAGCCGCAGGCGCGGGGCACCGCGCCCGTCCTGGTCTGGGCCGCCCACACGCTGGCGCAGCGCGATCCCGACGCGATCATGGTCTCGCTCCACGCCGACCACGTGATCCGCCCGGAGCCCGCGTTCCGCGACCTGATCGCCGATGCCGCCAGGGCGGCCGACGCCCACGACCGACTGCTCACCGTCGGGATCCGCCCCACGCGGCCGGACACCGGCTACGGCTACATCCGGCGGGGCGCCGCGCTGCCCGGCGCTGACGGCGCGTCCGGCGACCCGAACGGCACGGGCGCCGGCACGGCCGACACCGATACGGACCGGGCCGGCGCGTACGCCGTCGACGCGTTCGTCGAGAAGCCCGACACCGACACGGCCCAGCGCTATCTGGACAGCGGCGACTACCTGTGGAACAGCGGGATCTTCGTCTGGCGCGTGGCCCGACTCCTGGCCGAGGTCCGGGCCGTCACGCCCGAGCTGGCCCCGCTCCTCCCGCTCCTCGATGCCGGCGATGTCGAGGGCTATTTCGACGCAGCGCCCAAGCTCTCCATCGACCGGGGCGTGCTCGAGCGGAGCGACCGCATCGGCGTCATGGACGCCACGTTCGAGTGGGATGATGTCGGCACGTGGGACGCTGTGGCCCGGACCCGTGCCGGCGACGACGCCGGGAACGTGGTCGAGGGTGACGCCGAGCTGGTGGACGCCCGCGGCTGCGTCGTATGGAACGAGACCGATGAGCCCGTGATCGTGTTCGGCACACAGGAGATGGTGGTGGTCCGCCGAGACGGCGTGACCATGGTCCTCCCCCGGAGCCGGGCCGCGGACCTGAAGGAGTTGCTGGATGCGCTCCCCGACCGCGTCCGGGAGGCGCCGGAATGAGCCCGCCGCTGATCCTCTTCGACGACGCGGTCGCCCGGCGCTGGGCCCCGTTCACCACGACACGGCCCGCCGGCGAGCTGCTCTTCGGGATCGCCACGCTCCGGTCGCGGGCCGAGCACGCGCTGGAGCTGGAGTGCGCCGGCCACGTCACCGCACCCGGGCTCGCTGGCTACCACGAGCCGTGGGCCCCGCCGGTGCTGGGCGCCGACGGCGTCGATGCCGCATCGCTGCGGACCGGCAACGGCGTGGACACCGCAGAAGGGCTGGTCTTCCTCAGCTCCCGGCTCGTGGCCGAGCCCGACACGATCCCCGATGGGCCCGCGCTGCTCGTCGCCGACGGCGCCGTAGTCGGCTGCCGGCTCGGCCCCGATCACGACCCGCCGGACCCCGACTTCTTCCTCGACCCGGGGTCCCACGCCCCCGACCTGCCCCGCCACGCGCTGGACGGCCGGCTCGTCGAGCACGTCTGGGAGCTCATGACCGGGAACGCCGACCGGGTCGCCCGGGACCTGGAGCGGGCCGATCACGCCGCGCTCCCGCCCGACGTGCATCACCTGGGCGACGGCCCCGTCTCCGTCGGCGACGACGTGGAGATCGCGCCCGGCGTGGTCCTCGACACGCGGCACGGCCCGATCCGCCTCGATGACGGCGTGACCGTCGAGCCGTTCACCCGGCTCATCGGACCCGCCTACATCGGCCCCGGCAGCACACTGCTCGGCGGCCCGTTCGACGCCGTGTCCATCGGCCCCGTCTGCAAGGTCCACGGCGAGATCGAGGAGAGCGTGGTCCTCGGCTACAGTAACAAGGCCCACGATGGGTTCCTCGGCCACGCGTACCTCGGCATGTGGGTCAACCTCGGCGCGCTCACCACCAACAGCGACCTGAAGAACAACTACGGCACCGTCCGCGTCCGCACGCCCGCCGGCGAGATCGACACCGGCAGCCGCAAGATCGGCTGCTTCCTCGGCGACCACGTGAGGACCGCCATCGGCACCCTCCTGAACACCGGCACCGTCATCGGCGCCGGCACCAACGTCTTCCCCACCGGTGCCGGCCGCATGCCGCCCAGGTACCTCCCACCCTTCAGCTGGGGCGACGCCGAAACCCCCTACGCCCTCGACCGCTTCCTCGACACCGCCGGGACCGTCATGGCCCGCCGCGCCGTGACCCTGTCCGACAGCCAGCGAGCCATGCTGGAATCCGTCTGGCGGGCCGCACGGAAGTAACTGCGGAGGCAGGACGCAGGAGTGCACGGTGCACGAGTGCAGGAGCCCCCTTCTCCCCGGGTCGTGCATTCGTGCATTCGTGCATCTTGCACTCGTGCACTCTTCCTCTGATGTTCCGCGCATGCGTGTCACGGTGCTGGGCAGCGGGAGTCGCGGGAACGCCATCCTGGTGGAGGCGGGCGAGGAGCGGATCCTCGTCGACGCGGGGTTCAGCGGGAAGGACCTGGCCCGGCGGATGCGCGCGGTCGAGGTCGACCCGGACAGCGTCACCGGTATTGTCGTCACCCACGACCACGGCGACCACACCCGCGGGATCGGCGTCTACGCCCGCCGGCACGGCACGCCGCTGCACCTGACCCGCCGGACGCGGGCGGCGTGCGCGTCGCTGCTCAAGGGCCGGGAGCGCATCATCGAGTACGACTCCGTCACCCCGTTCGAGCTGGGCCCGCTCCGAGTCCAGCCGTTCCTGACCATCCACGACGCCGTGGACCCCGTGGCCGTGACGCTCACCGACACCCGGACCGGCTCCAAGCTCGGCATCGCCACCGACCTGGGCCGACCGACCACGAGCGTCCGGGCCGCGCTGGCCGGAAGCCACCTCCTGGTCCTCGAGGCGAACCACGACCACGCCCGGCTCTGGAACGGGCCGTACCCGTGGACCGTGAAGCAGCGGATCGCGTCCAGCCGCGGCCATCTCAGCAACCACGCGTCCGCCGGGCTGGCCGCCGAGCTCCATCACCCGGACCTCGCCGGCGTGGTCCTCGCACACCTCAGCGATTCGTGCAACGACCCCGACACGGCCCACGCCGTGGTCGGCCGCTCGCTGGACGATGCCGGCTACGAGGGGCACCTCGAGGTCGCGGGCCAGGACGAGCCGATCGAGCCGATCGTGGTGGAGGAGCTCCGGGAGCGGACGGGCCCGAGACAGCTGAGCCTGTTCTCGTGACGGTCGGCGGGGCCGGCCCGGGTCCGCCGGACGCGAGCGCCTACAACCCGAACAGCCGCAGCACGTCGTTCGCGAGCGCCCAGACCATGATCGCGACGACCAGGACGAGCCCGACCTGGCTCAGCCGCATCCGCTGCTCGATGCTCAGCGCCCTGCCGCGGATGCCCTCCACCGCCAGGAACATGAGCTGGCCCCCATCGAGGATCGGGATGGGGAGCAGGTTCAGGACCGCCAGGTTGATGGAGAAGAGCGCCATGAAGTTCAGGAACGCGTCGAACCCGATCTGGACGACCTGCTCGCTGATCTGGTAGATCAGGATCGGGCCGCCCACGTCCCGGGGCGATGCCCGGCCGGTGAACAGCCCACCCAGGTAGTCGAGGATGGCGGCCGTGATCCGGACGGTCTCCTCGGCGCCGTAGACCACGGCCCGGCTCACGCCCATGTGCTCCCGGGGGTACGCGTCGATGGTCCGCATCCCCGAGCCGACGCCGATCCGGCCGACCACCAGGCTGCCGTCGGCGGCCTCCCGGGCCTCAGGCGTGAGCGTTGCCGCGACCCGCTCGCCGTCCCGCTGCACCACGACCGGGAGCGGCTCGCCCGGCGACCGCTCCACCAGCGCCACCATCCCCTGCCACCCGTCGACCGGCCGGCCGGCCACCTCGACCACCTCATCGCCGGGCTGGAGCCCCGCCGCGGCGGCGGGCTCGTCCTCGTCCACCGTGGTCAGCCGGGCGGCCATCTCGACCTGCGGCTCCAGCGACCCCAGGACGCGGGCCCGCAGACTGTCGGCCTCGGGCAGCGCCACGGCCACGGCCGGCGCGTCGGCGAACTCGAGCCGCAGCGAGTCGCCCTGCTGGACGAGCGCCTGCCGGACCTCGGCCCAGTCGGTGACGGCCGTGCCGTTCACCGTTGTGAGCTCGGCGCCGTACGGGATCTCGGCCAGAGCCGCGGTGCCCGGCGTCAGCAGCTGCTCGTGGACATCACCGATCACCGCGTCGGGCGCCTGGCGGACGCCCCACGCCAGCCCGATGACGGCGAACAGCAGCCACGCGAAGAGCACATTCATGATCACGCCGGCGGAGATGACCAGCGCCCGGGCGGGCAGCGACTTCGACTCGAAGTCCCGGCCGCTGGACCGGGCCTCGGAGGCGTCGTGCTCGCCGCCCTCGAGCGCCTCCATGTCGTCCATCCCCGCCATCCGGACGTAGCCGCCCAGCGGGAGCCACGCGATCACGTACTCCGTCTCGCCCTTCGTGAAGCCGACCATCTTCGGGCCGAGCCCGATGGAGAACCGGGGCACTTCGATGTCCATCCACTTGGCCGTGGCGAAGTGCCCCAGCTCATGGACGAAAATGAGCACGCCCAGGACGACAATGGTCGCGATGATGGTGATCACTGCTGCAGCTCCTCGATCAGCGTGCGGGCCCGGTCACGGGCCGCTGTGTCCGCGGCCAGGACGGCCTCCAGCGAGTCCGCCGGCTCCGGCTCACACGCCTCCAGCGTCCGTTCGATGACCGTCGGAATCTCTATGAATGCGACCGCTCCGTCCAGGAACGCGGCCACGGCCTCCTCGTTGGCGGCGTTGTAGACGGCAGGCGCCGTGCCGCCCGCCCGTCCCGCACGGACGCCGAGCCGGAACGTGGGGAACCGGTCGTGGTCGATGGGCTCGAACGTGAGCGGGCTCGCGGCCACCGGGTCCCACGGCTTCACGCTGTCCTCCATCCGGGCCGGGTGCGTCAGTGCGTACAGGATCGGCAGCTCCATGGTCGGAAACCCCATCTGGCTGAGCACGCTCCCGTCGTCGAACTCGACCATGCTGTGGATGATCGACTGCGGGTGCACCACCGCCTCCAGCTGGTCGTATGCCAGCCCGAACAGGAAGTGCGCCTCGATGAGCTCCAGCGCCTTGTTCGCGAGTGTGGCGCTGTCGATCGTGATCTTCGCGCCCATGTCCCACGTCGGGTGCTGCAGCGCGTCCTGCGGCGTGACGGTCTCCAGCTCCGCGGGTGACCGGCCCCGGAACGGGCCGCCCGACGCCGTCAGGATCAGCCGCTTCACGCCCGTCGGCTCGCCGCCGGGCAGGCACTGCAGGATCGCGCTGTGCTCGCTGTCGACGGGGATCAGCTCGCCGCCGCCCCGCTCCAGCGCGGCCATGACCAGCGGCCCACCGGCCACCAGCGATTCCTTGTTCGCCAGCGCCAGCCGCTTGCCGGCCTCCAGCGCGGCCAGCGTCGCCTCGAGCCCGGCCGAGCCGACCACGGCGTTCACCACGATATCGGCGTCCGGATGCCGGGCGGCCGCCTCGAGCCCGTCGGGGCCGGTCACCCAGTCGTCGGGTGCGCCGGCCGCGCCGTCGGTCAGCACCACCAGCGCCGGCTGCCAGGTGGCGACCTGCCGGGCGAGCCGCTCGCCGTCCCGGTGGGCGGTGAGCGCCACCACCCGGAACCGGTCGGTGTGCCGGGCCAGGACGGTGAGGGTGCTCCGGCCGATGGAGCCGGTGGACCCCAGGATCGCGACGCCGATCCGGTCGTCTACCATGCGGCCGCCCCACCCGCGCCCCGGTCTACCACGGGCTGGCCGTCGGGAGAATCAGCGCGAGCCACCAGTACGACGCGGGGATCGTGAAGATCAGCGAGTCCATCCGGTCCAGGATCCCGCCATGGCCGGGGAACACCGTCCCCGAGTCCTTCACGCCCGCCTCCCGCTTCCACGCGCTCTCCGCCAGGTCGCCGAGCTGCGACAGCGCGCTGATCACCAGCCCGCCGATCGCGCCCCATGCGCCGGTGACCGGCATCCCGAGCCACAGCCCGAAGACCAGCTCGCCCATGATCCAACCGCCCAGCGTGCCGCCCAGCAGTCCCAGCATCCCGCCCTCCATCGTCTTCCCGGGGCTGAGCCTGGGCGCCAGCTTCCGCGTGCCCCAGCGCCGACCGCCGAAGAACGCGGCTGAGTCGGTCATCCAGGTGACCATCAGCGGGTACGCAAACAGTGCCACACCCGCCACCGTCGGCCACAGATCGAACGCGCCGGGTGGGGTCCGGACCGGCAGGTGCCGGATCATGACCAGGAAGCTCATCCCGCCCGCCGGGAGCAGCCCGCCCACGGCGGTGACAGCCACCACGAGCAGCGGCCGGCCCTCGACGCCCCGGACCAGTGCGGCCATCGCGGCGAGGAGCAGCACGAACGCCATGACGAACGTCCACAGGATCGGGCCGGCCTCCGGGACCGACGGGTAGACCGTGACGATCAGCATCACGCCGATCGCGCCCAGCGCGCCCGGGATCCGGAGCGCCCGGACGCCGTGGCTCTCGGCCATCCGGTACGCCTCCAGCGCCGCACCGGCACAGAAGAGGGCGAGGACGGGACCGAGCCCCCACCGGCCGATCCACGCCAGTGCGACGGCGGTGGGCATCCCCACCAGCGCCACCATCCACCGCTTTGTCAGCTCGCTACGGGCCATGGACTTCCGCCGGCTCGATGCGGCCGAACCGCCGCTCCCGCTGCTGGTACGCCAGGATCGCTTCGTAGAGGTGCTCCCGGGTGAAGTCCGGCCACAGCGTTGCCGTGGTGTACAGCTCGGTATACGCCAGCTGCCAGAGCAGGAAGTTGCTGATCCGCTGCTCGCCCGAGGTCCGGACCAGGAGGTCGGGGTCGGGGAAGTCGGCGGTGTACAGCCGCGATGCCAGCGCCGCCTCGTCGACGTCCGACGGGTCGAGCCGGCCCGCGGCCACGTCCTCCGTCAGCGACCGGGCGGCCCGAACGATCTCGTCACGGCCGCCATAGCTGATCATCAGGTTCAGCGCCAGCACGTCGCCGCCCCGGGTATGCGCCTGGATCTCCTCCACCGCCTTCCGGGGCCCCGATGCCAGCCGGTCCAGGTCGCCGAAGACCTTCACCTCCACGCCCTGCTCTCTCAGCTCCTCCGCCTCCGACTGCACGTACCGCTGCAGCAGCAGCATCAGCGCGTTCACCTCGCGGGGCGGCCGCTGCCAGTTCTCCTGGGAGAAAGCGAACAGGGTGAGTACCTCCACGCCGGCCTCGATCGCGCCCTCGATCGCTTCCCGGACCGCGTCCATCCCCGCGGCGTGACCCCTGTAGCGGGGCAGCCCACGGGCCCGGGCCCATCGGCCGTTGCCGTCCATGATGACGGCCACGTGCCGGGGGACCCGACCATCGTGTCGGAGCTGTTCGAGGGCTTCGGAGGGCATGGTGTCGTGGAAGGACTGCAGTACGGGGTCCGGAGGCTCAGACCTCCAGGACCTCCGCTTCCTTCTTCTTCATCATCTCGTCGATCCTGGTGATGTACTGGTCCGTGATCTCCTGGACCTCGTCCAGACGACGACGGGCCTCGTCCTCGCTGATCTCGTGGTCGTGCTCCAGGTCCTTGATGGTCTTGTTCGCCTCCTGCCGGGCGTGGCGGACGCTGATCCGCCCTTCCTCCGCCATCTTGTGCAGCAGCTTGACCATGTCCTGGCGCCGCTCCTCGCTCAGCGGCGGAATCGGGACCCGGATCAGGTTCCCGTCGCTCGACGGGTTCAGCCCGAGATCGGCGCTCATGATCGCCTTCTCGATCTCGTCCAGCACGTTCTTGTCGTACGGCTGCACGATCAGCATCCGGGCTTCCGGCGAGCTCACGTTCGCGACCTGGTTCAGCGGCATTTTCGAGCCGTACGCCTCCACCCGGACCGTATCCAGCAGCGTGGGCGTGGCCTTCCCCGTCCGGACCCCGCTGAACTCCCGCCGCATCGCGTCGATCGCGGCGTCCATCTGCTGCTTCATTTCATCGATCGTCGGCATCGTCACCTCCGTTCAGCCCCACTCCGAAACCCCGGGGAAGATACGAAGCCCGCCGCTACGATACCAGCGTGCCCACGTCATCGCCCCGGATCGCCGAGACCACGGCGCTCGGCTCCCGGATGTTGAGCACGATGATCGGCAGGTCGTTGTCCCGGCAGAGCGAGACCGCCGCGGCGTCCATGACCTTCAGGTCCTGCCGCATCACGTCCATGAACGACAGCTCCGGGTAGAACTCGGCGTCCGGCTCCGTGGTGGGGTCGGCGCTGTAGACGCCCTTCACCTTCGTCGCCTTGATCAGCACGTCGGCCTCCATCTCGATGGCCCGCAGCACCGCCGCCGTGTCCGTCGAGAAGTACGGGTTGCCCGTGCCGCCCGCGAAGATCACGACGCGGTCCTTCTCCAGGTGCCGCATGGCGCGACGCCGGATGTACGGCTCCGCCAGCTCTTCCATCCGGATCGCCGTCATCAGCCGGGTCTCGATCTCCCGCTGCTCGAGCACGTCCTGCAGCGCCATCCCGTTGATGATGGTGGCCAGCATCCCCATGTAGTCGGCGTTGACCCGGTCCATCCCCTCCGCGCTGGCCTGCGTGCCGCGAACGATGTTGCCCCCGCCGATCACCACGCCCAGCCCCACGCCCAGCTCCTGGACCGCCTGGACGTGGTTCGCCAGCTCCTGGATCGCCTGCGGCGAGATGCCGAAGCCCTGGTCGCCCGCCAGTGCCTCGCCGCTCAGCTTCAGCAGCACGCGACGGTAGCGCAGCGACTCCCGGCCGTCCCCGGCCCCCGGGCCCACGCCATTGCCCGGCACGCTAGTCGCCCAGCTCGTAGCGGGCGAACCGGCGGATCTTCGTGTCGGCCACCAGCGCGCCCACCGTCATGTCCGGGTCCTTCACGAACGGCTGCTCGATCAACGCGTTCTCCTTGTAGAACTTGCCGAGCTTGCCCTCCACGATCCGCTCCTGGATGTGCTCGGGCTTGCCCTCCTCCTCCACCTGCTTCTGGTAGACGTCGCGCTCCCGGGCGACCACGTCCTCGGGCAGCTCCTCCGGCGTGACCGCCAGCGGCCGGCTCGCGGCGATGTGCATCGCCACGTCCCGGGCCAGCTCGTCGCTCGCGCCCGGCTCCAGCTCCACCAGCACACCGATCTTGCCGCCCATGTGGACGTACGCGCCCAGCACACCGTCCGAGTCGAACCGGGCGAAGTTGCGGAACACCACCTTCTCGCCCGTCTTCGCCGACGTCTGCGTCACGACCTGGTCGATCGTGCGGTCGCCGCCACCGAACGCGTGGTCCGCCAGCGCCTCGCCCTCACCCTCGCCGTCCGCGTCCTCATGCTTCGCCACGTGCTCGGCCAGATCCTCGGCCAGCGCCTGGAACTCGTCGTTCCGCGCCACGAAGTCCGTCTCGCAGTTCACTTCGACCAGCGCGCCGACACCGGCGTCCTCGTCCACGTGCACGGCGACGACGCCCTCCGTCGCCTCCTTGCCGGCACGCTTCGCCGCCTTCGCCGCGCCCTTCGACCGCAGCAGGTCGATGGCCGCCTCCATGTCGCCGTCGGTCTCCTGCAGCGCCTTCTTGCAGTCCATCATCCCGGCGCCCGTCCGATCCCTCAGCTCCTTCACCTCTGCCGCACTGATCGCCATATCGCTTCTATCCCTCTCTCTGGTCTTCGACTGTCGTGAAAAAGCGCCACAGCGTCACGGACCCCGCGACCGCTGAGGCGCTCTCCATGCGCCCGACCCCGCAGCGCGTCTGCCGCTACTTGTCCTCGGTCTCGTCCGCGTCCTCGCTGGCGTCCTCGTCGGACCCGGCTTCCGCCTTCGCCGCGTCCGCGTCGTCCGCCCCGGCCTTGGCGTCCTCCGTCCCGGCCTCGGCGTCTGCGGCCTCGGCCTTCGCCGCTCCGGACTCCTCGGCTTCCGCCTCGGCCTTCTTCGGCGTCTCGGCCGTCTTCGCCTCCGCCGCCTCGTCGGTCTCCTTCTTCGACTCCTCGGCCTCGTCCTTCTTCTCGATCGGCTTCACCTGCTTGATCGCCTCGGGGCGCGGACGACGCTTCTTGGGACGACGCTTCGCCCGCTTCGGCGCCGGCTTCTCATCGACCTCCTGCGCGCCGTGCTCCGAGCTGTACGTCACGCCGCCCTCCTCGCCGCGGGCGCCCGTGTCCTCCGGCATCTCGCGACGCGCCATCTCGACCGCGTCGGCGATCGCCTTCGTGATCACGGAGACCGACCGGATCGCGTCGTCGTTGCCCGGGATCGGGTAGTCGATCCTGTCCGGGTCCGCGTTCGTGTCGGCGATCGCGACCACCGGGATGTCCAGCTTGTTCGCCTCACGGACCGCGATCTCTTCCTTCTTCGCATCCACCACGAAGATCGCACCCGGCAGACGGCCCATCTCCTTCACGCCCACCAGGTACTTGTTCAGCTTCTCCATCTCCCGCTCGAGGAGGAGCTGCTCCTTCTTGGTGTAGAACTCGTAGGCACCCTCTTCGATGCCCCGCTCCAGCTCCTTCAGACGACGGATCTGCTTCTTGATCGTCTGGAAGTTGGTCAGCATCCCGCCGAGCCAGCGCTCGGTCACGTAGAACGCGCCACACCGCTCCGCCTCCTCCTCCACGATCCCGCGGAGCTGGCGCTTGGTGCAGACGAAGAGGACCCGGTCGCCGCCCTTCACGATCTCGCGGAGCACCCCCTGGGCCTCCTGGAGCAGCTGGTGGGTCTTCTTGAGGTCGATGACGTGGATGCCGTTGCGGGCCGCGAAGATGTACTTCCGCATCTTCGGGTTCCAACGGCTGCTCTGGTGGCCGAAGTGGACCCCGGCCTTGAGCAGTTCCTGAATCTCCGGTGCGACTGCCATGCTGCTCTCTCTTCTCTCTGGGGTTTTCCGCTTCCACCGCCTTCATCCGCACCGCCGCCCCTCTCGGGGACCCCGGCGGTCTCGCGTCCGGTCGGTGTGTGTATTTACGGGGCCCGAGCCTCAGGGCCCCGCATGATCCTGCATCCTACTCCTACTCCTACTCCTGCCTCCCGAGAAGCGGGAAGCGCCGCAGGCGATTACCGCTTCGAGAACTGGAACTTCTTCCGCGCCTTCGGCTGGCCCGGCTTCTTCCGCTCCACCTTCCGGGCGTCGCGGGTCAGCATGCCATGCTCGCGCAGCACGCCGCGGTAGTCCTCGTCCAGCTCCAGGAGCGCCCGGGCGAGGCCCAGCCGGATCGCGCCGGCCTGGCCCGTCTTCCCGCCGCCGTTGGCGACGACCTTCACGTCCCACGTGCCCTCGTTCTCCGTGACCGTCAGCGGCCGCGACGCGTGCAGCCGGTGCGAGTTGCGCGGGAAATACTCCTCGAGCGAGCGCCCGTTGATATCCCACTCGCCCTTGCCCGGCCGGACGTACACCCGCGCCACACTCGTCTTGCGGCGACCGATCCCGTGGTACTGCTGCTCCACCTTGGTGGCCATCAGATCTCCAGCTCCTTCGGCTGCTGCGCCTCGTGCGGGTGCTCTTCGCCCGCGTAGACCTTCAGCTTCTTCAACATCAGGCGGCCGAGATTGTTCTTCGGCATCATCCCCTTGACCGCCAGCTCGATCACCCGGTCCGGATGCTTCGCCCGCATTTCCTCGAACGGGGTGTGCTTGTCCCCGCCCATGTACCCGCTGTGACGGAAATACGTCTTCTGCTGCTCCTTCTTCCCCGTCAGCCGGATCTTCTCGGCGTTGATCACGATCACGTGATCGCCGGTGTCCAGATGCGGCGTGTACATGGGCTTGTGTTTGCCGCGAAGCACCTTCGCGACCTCGCTGGCGAGCCGACCGAGGACCTTGCCCTCGGCATCCACGACCCACCACGCCCGCTCGATTTCCTCAGCCTTCGGCGTGTACGTCTTCATTCCGTCCCGATTCCCGTTGCAGCGGCCGACATTTCGGCCCTAAGCGAAACAGCTTTGAAGGATAGGGCGGACGGTCGGGAGTGTCAACCTCCCGGGGACAGTCGGTCCGCGGCTGCCACGGGGTCGCCGCGCTGGCTCCGCCCGATCCTTCTCGGTACTCGTGGTGGTGCTGGGACTGGGGGGCGGATTCGAGGTCACGGTGGGACGCTGGACTCTGGACTCTGTCTGTCACCTAGCCCTCAGTCGTGAACGTCTCCAGGAATCGCGCTCGCGACTGATGCCGGAGCCGCAGCAGCGCCTTCTCCTTGATCTGGCGGACGCGCTCGCGGGTGACGCCGAGGATCGAGCCGATCTCCTCGAGCGTCATCGGCTCCTGGCCGTCCAGCCCGAAATAGAGCCGCAGGATCTTGGCCTCCCGCTCCTTCAGCGTGCCGAGGGCTTCCTCCACCGTGTCCATCAGCGCCTGGTCGTACGTCTCATCGTCCGGACCGGGGGAGAACTGGTCGGGCAGGTAGTCGAGCAGCCGGTTGTCCTCGCCCGGCGTGAGCGGCGCGTCCAGCGAGAGGTGGCTCTGCGAGAGCGACAGCGTGCGCCGGACCTCGTCCTCGGAGATGTCCAGCTCGTCGGCCAGCTCCTCGACGGTGGGCTCCCGGCCCAGCTCCTGGAGGAGCGCGGCCGACCGCTTCCCGATCCGGTGGAGCGCGCCCGCCCGGTTCAGTGGGACGCGCACGATCCGACTCTGTTCGGCCAGCGCCTGCAGGATCGCCTGGCGGATCCACCAGACGGCGTAGGAGATGAACTTGATCCCCTTGGTCTCGTCGAACTTGTGGGCGGCCCGGATCAGGCCGAGGTTGCCCTCGTTGATCAGATCGCTGAGCGCTACCCCCTGGTTCTGGTACTTCTTCGCGACGCTGACGACGAACCGGAGGTTGGACCGGACGAGCTTGTCGAGTGCCTCCTCGTCGCCCTGGCGGATCCGCTGGGCGAGGTCGACCTCGTCCTCGCGCTTCAGCAGCGGGTAGGCGCTGATCTCCTTCAGGTACTGGTCCAGAGAGCTCTTGCTGTAGCGCCCTCTGCGCGAGCCTGAGAATGCCATGGCGGCGCTCCACGAGCGGGGAGTCCATTCATTCGCCGCGCCGGCCGGGCCGGCACATCTATGGGCGGCGGCACCCGCCACCGCCCCGACCTAGTGGACCACGCCCCCGATCCGGTCCCACCGGATCTCTGTGAGCCACGGGACCTGGTCTCGGGTCCGAGGATTGAACGAATAGTATACGAACAGGGGTTTCCCCTTGATGGACGCCTCCTCCACGAACCCCCAGTAGCGGGAGTCCTCCGAGTCGTCCCGGTTGTCCCCGAGTACGAAGTACCGTCCTTCCGGCACGACCAGGGGACCCCAGTTGTCTCGTGTCGGTCTGTAGCGGATCCGGTTGCCCGGGTCCACCAGGTAGTCCGCCTGCCACCCCATGCTCGGCGCGTGCGAATCCAGCGGATCGCCGTAGACGACGTAGTCCTCACGGACCGGGTCGCCGTTCCGGAAGAGGATCTTGTCGCGCATGGCCAGCGTGTCGCCGGCCACCCCCACCAGCCTCTTCACGTAGTTCCGGGCCGGGTCGTGCGGCGGTGTGAAGACCACCACATCACCGCGCTCCGGGGCGCCGAACGCCGGCAGCCTCACGCTCGTCCCCGGGACCTGCGCCCCGTACACCGCCTTGTTCACCAGCAGGAAATCGCCGACCAGGAGCGTATTCTCCATGCTCGCGGTCGGGATCCTGAACGCTTCGACGACGAACGCCCGGATGACCAGGAAGAGGGTCAACGCGATGACCAGCGACTTGATCCACTCCCACGTCCAGCGGCCCACCGAGGCCACGCTGCTCCGGCGACTCGCAGTGGGGCTCAGCCAGGTGTCGGGGCCGTCGCCGTCTGCGGCGTCCGTCCCTTCGTCGACCTGGGGCTCCGGGTCCGTCGTCATGGAAAATGTGATCGTGTAAGCGGGATCGTGTCAAATCGCCCGCGCGTGACGGGCCATGGATGATAGCGGCACGATCCGGCCGGTACCACCCCCGAACGCCCACGGACCCGGCCGGCCGTCGGGGCCGCCGGGGCCGCGCGTACACCGGCGCTGCCGCCGAGACCGCGTCAGGGCGTCAGGTCGTACGTGTCGATCTGCGCACGCTGGAGCCGGCCCGAGTAGTCCACGTAGACGACCTTCGTCTCCGTGTAGAACTCGTAGACCTCCCAGCCGCCCTCCCGGTGCCCGTTCCCGGTCTCCTTCACGCCGCCGAACGGGAGGTGGGCCTCCGCGCCGATCGTGGGCGCGTTGATGTACGTGATCCCGTTGTCCAGCTCGGTCATGGCCAGGAAGCTGGTCCGGACGTCCTCGGTGTAAATCGAGCTGGACAGACCGTAGTCGACCTCGTTGTTCACCCGGATCGCCTCGTCCAGGTCCTTGACCTTGATCACGCTCAGGACCGGGCCGAAGATCTCCTCCAGCGCCAGCCGCTCGCCCGGCTGCACGCCCGTCAGCACGGTCGGCTCGAAGAACCAGCCGCCCTCCAGATCGCCGCCGCTGGCCCGCCTGCCACCGGTCACCACCTCGTCGCCCTCGCTCCGGGCGATCTCCACATACTCCGCCGTCTTCTCCAGCGCCGCTTCCTTGATCATCGGGCCGACGTCGGTCTCCTCGAGCAGACCGTCGCCGAGCTTCAGATCCTCGACCTTCGCCACCAGCATGTCCACGAACTCGTCGTGGATATCCTCGTGCAGCAGGAGCCTGCTCGTGGCCGTGCACCGCTGCCCCGTGGTCCCGAACGCGCCCCAGAGCACGCCCTCCAGCGCCAGCTCCATGTTCGCGTCCGGCATCACGATCTGGGCGTTCTTTCCGCCCATCTCCAGGCTCAGCCGCTTGTGCATCCGACCGCACGTCTCGCCCAGCTTCGAGCCCACGCCCGTGCTCCCCGTGAACGAGATCACCGGGATGTCCGGGTGCTCCACGATCACGTTTCCGACCTTCGAGCCGCTCCCGTGGACCAGCTGCACGGCCTCCGGATGCACGCCCGCCTCCAGCAGGATCTCCACCAGCAGCGTGGCCGTGTGCGGCACGTCGTGCGCCGGCTTGAAGATCACGCTGTTCCCGCTCACCAGCGCCGGGAAGATCTTCCACGTCGGGATCGCCATCGGGAAGTTGAACGGGGTGATGATCCCGCACACGCCGATCGGCCGACGGTAGCTCATCGCCCACTTGTCCCGCAGCTCGCTCGGCACCGTGTGACCGAACAGCCGCCGACCCTCCGACGCCGCGTAGTACGCCGTGTCGATCCCCTCCTGGACGTCGCCCTCCGTCTCGTCCAGGATCTTGCCCATCTCGCGGGTCATCGCCTCCGCGATCTCCCGCTTACGCGCGCTCATCAGATCGCCCACTCGACGGAGCGCGTCGCCCCGCTGCGGCGCCGGGACCTTCCGCCACGCCTCGAACCCCTTCTTCGCCGATGCCACCGCGCGTTCCACGTCCTCCGGACCCGACAGCGGGAACTCGCCCAGCACCGTATCCCACCGTGCCGGGTTCCGGTTCGCACTGTACTCGCCCGTCGACGGCTCGACCCACTCGCCCGCGATATAGTTCTGGAACCTCTTCGCCATCTCTCTCCGCCTCCTGCCGCCTCGCGGCGGCGCGCTCGCGTTCACTGCGTCCTGCCCACTCCGTCCAGCTCCGGGGTGAACCTGGCCACGCCGGGTCGAGGCGGCAACCCTGGGGCGGGGCGGGCGGACGACCGGGACGGGCGGACGACGTTTGAATCGCCAGTTCTGGCCCGACCCGGCCACGCGTCCACGCCCCGCGAGCCCGGCGCCCCCCTCACCGACGGAGACCCCAACCTCCGTTACTGCCTCGAATCCCTGCACAACTGGCGATGGGTACGTCGTCCGCTTTATCCTCCCCCCATGCTCATCCGCGTCCTCCTCGCCGCCGCACTCGCTCTCCTCGTCCTCCTCGTCACCGCCATCGGCGCCGGCGCGTTCCTCTGGAGCCGCGCCACCGGGCAGGTGGAGGCCGCGATCCTCGAGCGGGCGTCCGGGCCGTCCCTCCGGACGGGTCTCCGCCCGCCGGACCCGGTTCGACGGTACCTGGACCTCGCCATCCCCGACGGTGCCGCCCCGATCCGGGTCGCCCGTCTCGAGCAGTCCGGCCAGTTCCTCCTGACCCCGCCGGACGGGTGGGCCCCGTTCACGGCGACGCAGCTCTTCACCGTCCGTCCACCGGCGTTGCTCTGGGACGCGTCGATCCGGGCAGCACCGTTCCTTCCGGTCCGTGTCCGGGACAGCTACACGGACGGTGTCGGTTCCATGCGCGGCGCGATGCTGGGCCTCGTGACCGTTCTGGAGGACAGCGGTCCGGACGCGATGGCGGAGGCGAGCCTGGCCCGCTACCTGGCCGAGTCGCCCTGGTTCCCGACCCGGCTCCACCCATCGGAGGGGCTCGAATGGACCGCTGTCGACGACTCCACGGCCGTGGCGACTCTTCAGGATGGTGATGTGACCGTATCGCTCGAGTTCCGGTTCGCCCCGACCGGCGAGGTCCGGGAGATCTACGCCGACCGGAGGTTCCGTGGCGAGGCCGAGGCCCCGCGCTACGCTCCCTGGATCGGCCGGTTCAGCGAGTACGAGCTCATGGACGGCTATCGCATCCCGACCCGGGCGGAGGTCGCGTGGGTCATCGACGGCGAGGAGCAGCCGTACTGGCGGGGGCGGATCGAGTGGGCGCGCTACGAGACCGCCGACGACGTCACCGCCGACGTCACCACAGCGCGATGAGCATCACGGCGGCCACCAGGAACCCCAGCAGCCCGCTGTAGACGACCCACAGCCGCCGCCAGATCAGCGACGGGTGGATCCGCTTCGCCAGCACGGCCAGCAGCGCACCCCCCGCCAGCGACGTGACGGCCCAGGCCGCCACCAGCAGCACCCACGCCGTCGTCGCACTCATCGGTCCGTCTCTTCCCGCTTCAGGTCGTGCTTGTCGATCTTCTTGTAGAGGTTCGACCGCGGCATGTCGATCGATCGGGCCGTGGCGCTCACGTTCCAGTCGTGCTCCCGCAGCTTGCCGAGGATATACGCCCGCTCCGCCTGGTCCTTGAACTCGGCGTACGACTCCGCGCGCATAAGCTCGGCCGGCAGCCCCGCCGCCTGGACGCCGCCGAGCAGGCGGTCGACCTCCGGGACTCCGACCTCGGGCCCGCGCGAGAGGATCAGCAGGCGCTCCACGGTGTTCTTCAGCTCCCGGACGTTGCCCGGCCAGTCCATGGCCGCGAGCCGCTCCACGGCGTCGGGCGAGAGCCGTCGCGGCGGAAGCCGCTGCTCCTCGATCGCCCGCTCGGTGAAGTGCCGGACGAGCATCGGGATGTCCTCGCGCCGGTCCCGGAGCGGCGGCACGTGGATCGGCACGACGTTCAGCCGGAAGAAGAGGTCCTCGCGGAACCGATCGGCCTCGATCTCGGCCGCCAGGTCCTTGTTCGTGGCGGCGATGACCCGGACGTCCACCTGCGTCGACGACTCGCCGCCGACCCGGGTCACCACCCCGTCCTGGAGCGTGCGGAGCACTTTCGCCTGCGCGCTCAGGCTCATATCGCCGATCTCGTCCAGGAAGAGCGTCCCGCCGTCGGCCCGCTCGAACTTGCCCTTCCGATCGGCGTGGGCGCCCGTGAACGCGCCCTTCACGTGGCCGAACAGCTCGCTCTCGATCAGCTCGGCCGGGATCGCCGCGCAGTTCACCTCGACGAACGGCTCCTCGACCCGGGGCGAGACCCGGTGCAGCGCCCGGGCCACCAGCTCCTTCCCGCTCCCGTTCTCGCCGGTGATCAGCACCCGGGCGTCGGTCGGCCCGACCTTGTCGATCCGCTCGAGCACTGTCCGGATCGCGAAGCTGCGGCCCACGATCTCGTACTTGCTCTCCACCTCGTCCCGGAGCCGGGTCACCTCCTGCGACAGTCCCCGGGCCTGCAGCGCGTTCCGGATCGTGACCAGGATCCGGTCGGTATCCAGCGGCTTCTCCAGAAAGTCGTACGCGCCCCGGCGCGTGGCCTCCACTGCCGTCTCGATCGAGCCGTGGCCACTGATCATGACCACCAGCGCCTCCGGTGCCCGCTCCCGGATCCGGCCCAGTACCTCGAGCCCGTCCATCCGGTCCATCTTCACATCGAGGAACGTGAGGTCCGGGTCGAACGACTCGTGGATCCCCAGCGCCTCACCGCCGCCCGACGCGGTCTCCACCTCGTGGCCCTCGTACTCGAGCACCTGCTTCAGGACGTGGCGGATCCCCTCCTCGTCGTCCACTACCAGGATCCGGGCCATGCGCTACTCCCCTCCCCGCGCCGAGACCACGAGCGAGTCGCCGCTCACGTAGACGTTGCCGATCGCCGGCGGGAGCGGGACCGCCATCGCGTTCGGCCCTGCGTCCGGCAGCCCCGCCGGCCGGACCCGGGCCAGGATCGCCGGGATCAGCCGCTTCGGGATCGGGATCCCCGCAGCGCCCAGCTCGTGGATCTCCAGCGAGACGTGGTCATCGTCCAGCGGGACGAACGAGCCCACGGCCCGGAGCGTGGCCGTGTCGGGCAGGAACGATAGTACCTCCCGGAGCTCTGCCATCCCCCGGAACCGGTCCGTGGCGACATCGCCCTCCACCGTGACCCGCCCTGCGCCCAGCTCGACCCGCGGCCGCGCCACGTCCTCGGGCATGAACGGCGCCCACCGGTAGAGGATCAGGCTCTGCAGCTCCGCGGTGTGGAAGGCGACCCGGGTCGCGTCGCCCTCCCCGAGCGCCGCAAGCCGCGCGGCAGCCGCGTCCGCCACCTCGGCCGAGACCTCCGGCTCACTGGCGAGCAGCCGATCCGCCACCGTCGCGAGCTCGTGGCGGTTGTACCACCCGACGGCCAGCACGGCCAGCACCAGGACGATCCCCAGGAGCCGACCGAGACACCCGCCCAGGAACCGGAACACGGCGGCCTACTTCACTTTCGCCAGGATCGCGTCCTCGTCCCGGCCGAGCTTCGCGCTGAGCAGCTTCTCGTAGCGGGGCCCCTTCGACGACAGGAAGCTCTCCATCAGGTCCACGTTCCGGACCGTGATCTCCCGCTCGAAGTCCATGGCGTCCACCAGCGCCTCGAATCCCCGGAAATCGCCGGCCCGGGCCTCCTTCGTGGCCCGACCCACGGTCACGTGGGGGTGGAACGCCCGGACCTCCCGCTCGAACCCCTGCGGCGCCAGCTCCCACTCCATGTCGTGCTTCAGGCACCGCAGCTCCGGCGACGCGTCCGCGCCCAGCCAGATCACCTTCGGGCGACGCATGGTCGGGAACGCGCCCGCGCCGGTCATGACCATGTCGAATGGGCGCGTCTTCGCCGCCACCCGCGCTACGGCGGACTGCACGTCACCGACGCGTTCCGGGCGGACCTCCCCCAGGAACTTCAGCGTCATGTGCAGCTGCTCGGGGTCCACCCACTTCACGGGCAGCTCCGCCTCACGGAGCGCCCGTACCGCGCTGTACATCCGACGGCGGTCCTTCACCGTGAAGTTTATGGCGATGAAGAGTCTCATGTATCCTGTATCGTTCTTTCTCGTTCGTGGTTCACCTCCAGCGCCACGTACCGGAACCCGACCGCCCGCAGCTCCGGCGCGACCCGGGCCAGCGGACCCCTCAGCTCCGGCGACCCGGTCACCGCCGCGATCTCTGCGTCTATCCCTACCGCACGGACCGGCGCATGGATCCCTGCGGCCTCCAGCACCCGGCGGGCTTCGACGACGCGCGACGCCCCGTCCGGCGATCCGTTCACGCCCGCCCCTCCAACTGGACCAGCCCCTCGTTCAGTGCGCCCCGGCGATAGCCCTCCACGTCCACCAGCACGGCGTCGAACCCCAGCGCCCGGATCCGGGCCGCCAGCGCCGCCACGGCCTCCATGGCCGCGTCCAGCTCCTCCGGCGCCGCCTCGACCCGGGCCACCGTGTCGTGGTGCCGGACCCGGAACTCGCGGACCCCGGCCTCCCGGAGCAGCGACTCGGCCCGCTCGACCTGCGCCAGCCGCGCGGGCGTCACCGCCAGACCGTACGGGAGCCGGCTCGCCAGGCACGGGCTCGCCGGCTGGTCCCACGTGGGCAGCCCCAGCCGCCGGGACAGCGCACGTACGTCCGCCTTCGTGAGCCCCGCCTCCCGGAGCGGCGAACGTACGCCCCGCTCCGCGGCCGCCGTCTCGCCCGGACGGTGGTCCGACGCGTCGTCGGCATTGGCCCCGTTCACCACCGTACGCAGGCCCCGCTCGGCCGCGATCCGGTCCAGGCGGTCCCAGAGCTCCGATTTGCAGTAGTAGCAGCGGTTCGTGGGGTTGGCCGCGTAGCTCGGGTCGTCCAGCTCACGGGTCTCCACCTCGAGGTGCGGGATCCCGAACCGCTCCACGCACTGCAGCGCCATCCGGTGCTGGACCTCCGGGTACGCGGCGGACCGGCCGGTCACGGCGAGCACCCGGTCCCGGCCGAGGACGTCCACGGCGAACGTCGCCAGGAAGACGCTGTCCACGCCCCCCGAGTAGCCCACGCAGACCGAGCGACAGTCCTCCAGCACCGTGGCCAGCTCGTCCCGCTTCTCTGCCAGTGCGTCTGCGACCAACCGATGCCCCGCTCTCGAGTCCCCGTCCCCATTGCGACGCCCTCCGCCGTGCCGGCGTCCCGCGCCCGGCGCGAAGCTACCGAATACGGTCGCCGAGTACAACCCGCCGGGCACCACCTTGACGGCCCACCGGCCCCTCGGTACCCATCCAGTTCACCCGGTACCACTCAGACGCCCGGAGCCGGCTTGACCGTACAGCACCCTTCGCACTCACTGGCCGCCCACGCACTCCCGCTCCTGGCCACGTGCCTGCTGCTGGCCGCGACGGCATGCGGCGGCAGCCCGACGGCCACGGTCCCCCGGTGCGGGAGCGCGCCCGACCTGGTGCCGGGCGACTCGGTCGACGCCGCCCTCGGCACGGATAGCGACCGGTTCGACGGCGCCTTCATCGACTACTACACGCTCCAGCTCTCCGGCCCACGCGCGCTCCGCGTCGCCCAGTCTTCCTCCGACTTCGACCCGCTCCTCCTGGTCTTCGACGCGTCCGGCCAGATCATTGACCAGGCGTTCCAGGAGGATGGGAGCCCGCCGGGCTCACTCGAGACGGCCACGCTGACCCGGACGTTCGAGGCCGGCTGCTTCCTCCTCGGCGCGTCGGTCTGGGACCGGGGTGACACGGGCGGATACACGCTCACCGTCAGGACCGACACCGCGGGCGCCGGGGGCACGTAGCCCGCCGGGGGCGCGTGCCCCACTCGCACCTCGCCTGCCGCGGCCGCGCCGGCCCGGACACCCCTATGCGGAGCCCTCCTCAGCGGCCGCTGCCACCGGGCGGTCCAGCGACCGGAACTGGATCGCCTCCGCCAGGTGGTCGGGATCGACCGCGGGCGCTCCATCGAGGTCCGCAATGGTGCGGGCGACCCGCAGGATCCTGTGGTACGCCCGCCCGCTCAACCCGAGCCCACGGATCGCGGCCTCCAGGAGCGCCGCACCGCTTTCGTCCACGCCGCAGTGCTCACGCGTCGCCTTCGGCCCCAGCTGGGCGTTGCAGTACGCGCCCGTCCCGTCGTAGCGCCGGAGCTGGCGCTCCCGGGCCCCAACGACCCGGCCCCGGATGGACGCGCTCGACTCCGCCGGCTGCCGCCCGACGAGCGCCTCCGGCCGGGCGGCCGGCACGCTGACGTGCAGATCGATCCGGTCCAGGAGCGGGCCGGAGACGCGGGCGCGGTAGCGCCGGATCCGGGTCGTCGAGCACGTGCACGGCCGGCGCCCATCGCCGTGGTGGCCGCACGGGCACGGGTTCATCGCCGCCACCAGCATGAACCGGGCAGGCAGCCGCACCGCCGCCCGCGCCCGGCCGATATGGATGCTGCCGTCCTCCAGCGGCTGGCGCAGTGCTTCCAGCGCCGACCGCCGGAACTCGGGCAGCTCGTCCAGGAACAGCACGCCGTGGTGCGCCAGCGACGCCTCACCCGGACGCGGGATCCCGCCGCCGCCGACCAACCCGGCATCCGAGACACCATGGTGGGGCGACCGGAACGGCCGCTCCGCGAGCAGCCCGCTCCCCGAAGGCAGCCGACCCGCGACCGAGTGGACGCGCGTGGCCTCCAGCGCCTCATCGCGCGTCAGCGGCGGCAGAATCGACGGCAGTCGCCGAGCCATCATCGACTTCCCGGCCCCAGGTGGCCCGATGAGCAGCACATTGTGTCCGCCAGCGGCCGCGATCTCCAGCGCCCGTCGCGCCGCGCCCTGGCCCCGCACATCGGCGAAATCCGGCGCTCTCGCCTCCGCGGCGCCACTGACCGCGTCAGGCTCCACCGCGTCCAGCCGCCTCCCACCGGCGAGGTGCGCCACGACCTCCGCCAGTGTCCGCGCGCCGTGGACCGTCACCCCGTCCACTACCGCCGCCTCCGCCGCGTTCGCCGCGGGCACCACGAGCGCGCCCACACCTCGTTCCCGACAGCCCAGCGCCACGGCGAGCGCGCCATGGACGGGCCGCACCGCGCCGTCTAACCCCAACTCGCCGATGAAGCACACATCACCCGCCGGGTGCCCCTCCGCGCCACCATCGCGTCGCAGCCCGGCGCCCCCGAGCTCACCGGCCGCGGCGAGTACCCCCAGCGCGATCGGCAGGTCGAACGCGCTCCCGCCCTTCGGCACGTCCGCCGGGGCCAGGTTCACCGTGATCCGCCTGGGCGGAAGCTCGAACCCGCTGTTCAGCAGCGCCGCCGTCACCCGCTCCCGCCCCTCCCGCACCGCGCCCTGCGGCAGCCCCACCACGCTCATGGATGGCAGCCCCCGGGCCAGGTCCACCTCCACCCGGACCGGATAGGCGTCCACGCCCAGCACCGCACCACTCAGGATCGTCGCCAGCATGGACGCACGATGACCCGGGATCCGGGGCAGCGGAATGGCGGGATGGGACGTCAGCGCGGATGTTCGTCGTCGGCGACGAGAGCCCCTGACTCCTTACTCCTTACTCCTTACTCCTTACTCCTTACTCCTTACTCCTGACTCCGCCGTCAGAACCGCATCGCGACGCCGACCTCGAGCGCGAGCACGGACGCGTGCGCAGCGATGTCGTCGTCGGGCGTCTGGTGCCGGAGCCAGGTCAGCCCCGGCCGGACCAGGAAGCCCCGCCCCACCGGGACCTCCACACCCGCCGCCAGGTCCCACCCGATGCCCGGATCGCTGGTCACCGTCCGGGCGTCCGACTCCTGCCGCAGCACCTGCACCGCGGCGCCGACCCGGCCCCAGAACAGGCCCCGGGTCAGGCGGACACCGGCCGTCGCGCCCTGGCTCACCAGCGTCACGTCACGCCCGATGCAGAGCCCCTCCTCGCACCCGAACGCCGACCGGTTGATCCCGACGTACGCCGAGACCAGCTCCGTGAACCGGAGCTCCGCCGTGGCGGCGAAGGACGGGCCCGGCACGACGTCGAGCCCCGCGCCCGTATCCGTGTAGTTCCCGATCGCCGCCCCTCCACGGAGCTCCACCGTGTACCGCTGCGCCGCCGCCGGCTTCGCTGCCATCGCCGCGAGCGCCAGCACCAGCACCAGTCGGATCATCGACCCCATCCCTGCTCCTCTCATCGCCTCTGCTCCGCCGGGTAGCTCCGCACGCCATCGCTCAGCGTCACGTCCAGCGCTTCGGCACCGCCGGCCAGCTCCAGCCGACCGCTCCGGCCCATGGCCACGATCCGTCCGGTGGTCCGGTCCCGGACCACGGCGAGCGGGTACGCACCCGCGTCCCAGCGGGCGGCCACTGCGCCGCCCGGCCCCGCCTCGGTCGCCACCGAGATCCCCGGCGGCGTCACGCCCGGTCCGCCACGCCGCGTCTGCTCTGCCGTTCCCTCGGGGCCCCGGACCCGGAGCGTCGCCAGCCGGTCGGTCTGCGCGATCCTGGACGGGATCGCCGCCGAGAAGAGAGCGCCGCCGTGGTCCAGCGGGCGGGGTTCGAACGAGAGCGCGAACAGCACGGCACCCGTCGCGTCCATCCCCTCCAGCGTGTACCGGCCACCGCGGATCGGGAGCAGAGGCTGCGCTGCCGTCTCCAGCCCCGGGCTGACCCGGAGCGCGCCGTTCAGTACGCCCGCGTGGACGATCAGCACGTCCTCGCGGGAGGCCATGACGCCGCCCGCCGTCCGGAACACCGCGTCGAAGCTGCTGGTGTCCCGATACATCATCACCCTTCTGTAGTTGTAATCGCTGATCCACGCCGGGTCGCAGTACGACATCAGGTCGTACGTCCTGTCCGGGTCGTAGAGCCGCCCATGCCTGGGGTCCCAGCCCCACTGGCCCGTCTCGCCGCCGGTGTACGGGAAGCTCGGGTCCACCCCCGCGATCTCGACATTGGGCGGCGAGCAGGGCGCGTGCGGCAGGCTCAGGTTGTGCCCCAGCTCGTGGGCCAGCGTGCCCGCGGACGCGTCGGTCCCGATGGAGACCGGATAGCCCACGTACCCGAGACCCCCGAACGGCGACCCCGACGGGAGGTGGAAGCCGCCGTAGTAGTATCGGTCGCTGCCATCATCGAGCCGCAGCGTGACGAGATCCTCGATCAGCGTGTACCAGCCCTCCTGCGTCGCGAGATCCAGGTCGGTGGTGTACGGCTCACGGACGTCCGGGTCGAGCTCGGCCAGCGGGAAAATGTCGTGCGTGAGCCGCAGCCGAGCGTCCACGATGTCCGCATCGAAGCGGGACGGGAGTCCGGCGAGCGACTGGTTCACCGGCACCAGCCGGACCCGGAATGGCGGGACTTCCACGATGTCCAGCGGCGCCTCGCCCGTGGCCGGGACCCGAAGCGTGCTGCCCGTCGATGCCGGAATGATCCCGTCGGGATCGATCTCCAGCACCAGGCTCGTCCCCGGTTGGAGCACCGTGCCCGGGATGACCGCATCGAAGGACTGGACCAGGTCGCCCTCCTCCACCGCCTGCGGTACACCATCGCCGCCATGCGTCAGCAGCGCCGTGTGCACTTCACTGCCGCCCCGGTAGAACGCGGCCAGCACGCTGGGCTGGAAGAAGTTCGGCTTGTCGCTCTGGAGGTAGACCCGGAGCAGGCCCGGCCGTCCCGCCACGATCGGGACCGCGCCGGCCCGCGTCTGCACACTCTGCGTGATGTGCGCGAACGCTGTGCCCACCTGCATCTCCGCCGGATTCACCCGGACCACCGCGTTCGCCCGCAGATTCGCCAGCTCCGCAGTCGCCTCCACCTCGCCGGGCCCCACAGCCTCGCCCCGGCCCGAGGCGTCCACCCACAGCACGGAATCCGCAGAGTACGTCCACAGCGGCGCCGCCCAGCCGGGCAGACGGTCGTACGGCTGGCCGTCCTGGTCCAGCACCGTGTACTCGAAGCTCACGGTCTCGCCCTCCGTGAGGAGGACGGTTTCCGGGGTCATGGAGAACTCCGCCGGGGACCGGTCCGGCTCCGTGGCGAAATCCGAGCAGCCCGCTGCGAGCAGCACGGACAGCGTGGCTGTGAGGTATATGCGCATTCTGGTCATCGCTGGCGTTGCGTTGAACGTCGTCCGGATCATGATACCATGATCGGCCGCATGTGACACCCGGTGAACGGGTGATCGTCCGGATTCGGGACAGCCTGTGCCGGCACCGAACGGGGATACCCTGCCGCGGCTTGATCGTAAGTGACTGCCACGGAACGGGATGAGCCAACCTCACCGGGCCGGCACCGCCGAGTCACGATGCACCAGTGCACGATCGCGCTCTCGCCGCTCCCCGCCGCGAGGTCGCGCAGCGACCGAGCCCGCCGCGTGAGCGAAGCGAGCCGCCATCCGGGAGGCGGTACAGCCGCCGACCTACTCGTACCGCAGCGACTCGATCGGGTCGAGCCGGGCCGCCCGGCGCGCGGGCCAGATCCCGAAGAAGACGCCCACGACCGCCGAGAACCCGAACGCCAGCGCCACCGCCTCCGGCGCCACGGCCGTCTGCCACCCCGCCATGCTCCGGAGCAGCGCGGCGCCGGCCCAGCCCGTTGCGATCCCCAGGATCCCACCGGCCGTGCAGAGGACTACCGACTCGATCAGGAACTGGAGCAGGATATGGCGTCTGCGCGCGCCGAGCGCCTTCCGCACGCCGATCTCCCGGGTCCGCTCCGTCACCGAGACCAGCATGATGTTCATGATCCCGATCCCGCCCACCAGCAGCGAGATCAGTGCGATCCCCGCCAGCAGGAACGTGAACGTCTGCGTGCTCTCCTGGAACGTGCTCATCAGCGACGCGATGTTCCGCACGTTGAAGTCCGCCTCCTCGCCCGGTGCGATCCTGTGCTCCCGTCGCAGTACCCGGTCGATGTCGGCCATGGCCGCGTCCATGGTCTCCGAGCTCGTCGCCTGCACGCTGATGCTCCGGACGTACTCGGAGCCGATGACCCGGAACTGGGCCGTCGCCAGCGGGATGTAGAGGTCCTCGTCCGGGTTGTCCCACCCCCGCGACCCCTTCTCCTCCAGCACGCCGATCACCTCGAACGGGATCCCCCGGACCAGGATGTTCTGGCCCACCAGCACCGCGGACTGGGCGTCGAGCCGCTCCGCCACCTCCGAACCGATCACCGCGAGCCGGCGACGGCCCCGGTCCTCGCCCGGGGTGAAGAGCCGGCCCATGTCCAGCTCCATGTTCTGGATGTCGAAATACTCCGGCCACACGCCCACCACCGACAGGTTGGCGTTGTTCCGGCCGTACTCGACCTGCTGCCGGCGCTCCAGCTCCGGGGAGACCGCCCGGACGTTCGGGGCGCCTACCTTGATCGCCTCGGCGTCATCGGCGGTGAGCCGGGACGAGCCGCGGTCCACACCGCCCCACATCCGCTGCCCCGGGCGGACCGTCAGCACGTTCGTGCCCAGCCCCTCCAGCTGCTCCTGGACCCGCTGCTGCGCCCCCTCGCCCAGCGCCACCATCGTGATCACCGCCGCGATCCCGATCACGATCCCCAGCATCGTCAGGAACGACCGCAGCTTGTTCACACGGATCGACTCCAGCGAGACCTTCAGGATCTCGCCGAGCAGCATGATCGACCGGCCGCGCCCCGCCATCAGCGTCCGCCTCCGGGGATCGGGCTCGTCCGCTGGCGGATCCGGTTCATGATCTCTTCCTGCTGCTGCCGCATCTGCGCGACGCTGATCAGGATGACCTCCTCGCCGGCCTCGAGCCCGCTCACCACCTCCGTCCGGTCCCAGTCGTTCAGCCCGAGCCGGACGACCCGCGCCTCCGGACCGGTCTCCGTGCTGACGAAGACCACCGCCGGGCGCGCCTCGTCCGAGCCGCTTCCGCCGCCGCGGGCGCCCATCCCGCCCCGGCCGCCCATGGCCTGGAAGCATTCCCGGACCCGGGCCCGGTCGTCATCCGAGAGCGAGCCCCGGTCCGTACGGGCCCGGGCCATCAGCGACGAGCAGTCCTCCCGGTCACCGTCCGTCCCCTCTCCGGCGCCCGGACCCGTCGCGCCCGCTCCGGACCCGTCGGCCGCCGGGGCACGGGTCTGCTGCATGTCCTCCCGCACCTCGTCGGCGCTCAGGTCCAGCACGGCACCGGCCGCCGTGGCGTCGTTCATCCCCACGACCGCGGCGTTCGGGACGAGCACCACGTCCGCGCGCCGCGCCACATCGATCTGGACCTCGGCGTTCATGTTCGGCTTCAGCAGGCGCTCCTCGTTGTCCAGCCGGACCAGGACCGGGAACATGGTCACGTTCTGGTCGATCACCGCCTGCGGCTCGATCTTGTAGACGCGCCCATCGAACGTGCGGTTCGGGTACGCCTCCACCCGCACCCGCGCCACCTGCCCGGACTCGACCTTCCCGATGTCCGTCTCGTCCACCAGCGTCCGGACCTGCATGGTGGACAGGTCGGCCATCGTCATGAGCGTGGTCCCGCCCGACACGTTCGCGCTGGCCGACGAGATGATCGTCCCCGCCTCCACCGGCTTCTCGATGATCGTCCCCGCGATCGGCGCGCGGATCGTCACATCGCCCATCCGCTCCTGCGCCAGCTCCAGGTTCGTTTCCGCCCGGGTCAGTGCGGCCCGGGCGTTGGCCAGCTCCAGGATCGACTGCTCCAGCTCCTGCTGCGTCAGCACGTTGGCCTCCCGCAGCTCGCGGGACCGATCCGCCTGCGACTGCGCGATCTGGACCCGGGCCTCGGCCACATCCAGGTCGGCCTGGGCCTGGGCCAGCGCGTTCCGCACGTCCCGCGGGTCGACCTCCGCCAGCAGCTCGCCCTGCTCCACCTCGTCGCCCGTCTCGACGTGGAGCTCCGTGATCTCACCCGACGCCTTCGACTTCACCTCGACGACGAGGATCGGCTCGATCTGGCCGGCGGCCTCCACCCGGATCTCCAGGTCGCCACGCTCCGCCACGGCGATGTCGTCGCGTGTCCCGTTCTGCGACGCTTCGGCCGCATCCGACCCGGAGCACGCGGCCACCGCCCCGGCCATCAGGAGCGCCAGCGCGCCCCGCACCTTCGTTCCGTCCATCTGCCTCGTCCTCCCCATCGGGTGTCTCTCGGACCCGTTCCTCACAGTTGCCGACCCACGAGCGATTCCAGCTCCGCGCGGGTGATCTGATAGTCGTATCGGGCGTTGATCAGGTTGTTCTCGGCCTGCAGCAGCGCCGTCTGGCTCGAGACCAGCTCGAGGATCGTCGCGGCGCCCAGGTCGTAGCGCTCCTGCTGGACCCGGAAGTCCTCCCGGGCGACCTCCACCGACTCCTCCAGGATCGCGATCTTCTGCTCCGCCAGCGCCAGCTGCGCCAGCAGCCCCTCCAGCTCGGAGACCGCGCCCCGCACCGCCTCGTCGGCCTGCGCGCGCGCCACCGACAGCTGCGCGTTCGCCCGGTCCACCGAGGCCTCCCGCTGCAGCCCGTTGAAGAGCGGGTACGAAAGGCTCAGCCGCGTGCTCCAGCTCGTCCGGCCCTCGTCCAGCGTGAACCGGTCGTTCGACCAGTTGTACCCGCCACTCACGCTGATGGTCGGGAAGTACTGGGCCCGCGACTGTGACACTCCGGCCTCCGCCACCGAAACCTCCGCCAGCGCCGACTCCACCGCCGGCGACTGATCCGCCACCAACTGTCGCAGCGCCACCGGGCTCGTGGCCAGCGGCTGCGGCTCCAGACTCTCCGGGGTCCGCGCCGCCACGGGGCCCCGCACGCCCACCGTGCGACCCAGGGCGTACATGTCCGTCCGCTGCTGCGCCCGGGCTTCGAGCAGCGCCTGCCGCGCGTTGCTCACCTCGAGCCGCGCCCGGAGCACGTCCGAGCGGGTGGCGCGGCCCGCCTGCAGCCGCCGCTCCGCAGCGCCGAGGTTCTGCCGGGCCTCCTCGATCCGCCGCTGGTTCAGCGCGATGAGCTCCGCGCTCCGGAGCACCGCGAAGAACGCCTGCTTCGCCGTCAGCGCCACGCCGAACCGGCGCGTGACGACCGTAGCCGACGCGGCGTTCTCCGTCGCCCGGGCGCTCCGGATCGCGGCCAGGTTCCGGCCGCCGGCGAACACGTCCATCCCTGACGAGATCCCGGCGCTGTAGCTCGTGCTCTGCGTGTTCAGCGTGGTGCCCAGCGTCGGGTCGAACCGCTCGGCGCTCGACCGCGACGTGCTCGACGACACGGACAGGCTCGGCAGCAGCGACGCGTACGCCTGCTTCACACCGAACTCCGCCGTGCCCAGGCTCGTCCGGGCCTGGACCATCTGGGGATTGGCCTCCAGCGCCCGGTCGACCGCCTCGGCCACGGTCACCGTGTCCACCGGCACGACCGGCGTCAGCTCCTGGGCGCCGCCACCCGTCGACAGCACACCGAGAAGCACCGTGGCCCCGGCGAGTCGTCCTCGTCTCATTCGTTCCTCGGTCCCGTTCCGTTGTCCGTTCCCTCTGCCGTCATCACAGACGCATGAGACCCCGCATCCGTTGAATTGGATCCATGCCCGGGGCCGGACAACGATCCGGAGGGGTCCCCGCATCCCATGAGGTGCCGACGCCGGAACAATCGGAGGCGCTCGCGCGAATAACGGTGCGGGACGGAGGACGTCGCTGGCCTGCCGCTTGCGACGTTGGTGATTAGGCGAAACGAACGAGGAATTCGGAGGAGATCATGGAATCGAGAAGCGCCACTCTGCGACGGGTCGCCGTCGCGCTGCTCGTCTTCGCGGTCGGCTGCGGCCGAGGGGAAGACGCCACGGCGCAGCAGGGCCAGACGGAGCGCACGGCGGTTACGGCACGGCAGGCCGTGGACCGGACACCCGCGGCGGTCGACACCAGCACCGCGGCCGCACTCTCACAGACGTTCCGGGCTGCCGCCGCGACGGCGCTGCCCGGAGTGGTGACCGTCCAGGTCACCGCCGAGCCGCGCCAGCAGCCCAGACTCCCGTTCCCCTTCGGCCAGCGCTCACCCCAGGGCGAGATGCCGCCCCAGATGGGCACGGGCTCCGGCTTCGTCTTCTCCGAGGACGGCTACATCGTCACCAACAACCACGTGGTGGCCAACGCCACCGATGTCGATGTCCGGTTCGTCGATGGCCGGATCTACGATGACGTCGAGGTCGTCGGTCGCGACCCGAACATGGACATCGCCGTCCTCAGGATCGAGCCCCGGAGCGACGATGCGCTGACACCGCTCCCCATCGGGGACTCCGATGCCCTGCAGGTCGGCGACTGGGTCCTCGCCCTCGGCAACCCCCTCTCCCTCGGCTTCACGGTGACCGCCGGGATCGTCAGCGCCAAGGGGCGTGACATCAATATCATCCCCGGCGAGATCGCGCTTGAGGCCTTCATCCAGACCGACGCGGCCATCAACCGGGGCAACTCCGGCGGGCCGCTCGTCGACCTGTACGGCCGGGTCGTCGGCGTGAACACGGCCATCGCCTCGCCCACCGGCGCGTACGCCGGGAACGGGTTCGCCGTCCCCATCGCACTCGCCGCCAAGGGCGCGAACGATATCATCGAGTACGGCTACGTGCGCCGGCCACGGATCGGGGTCCTGATCCAGAACGTGACCGAGGCCCAGGCCGAGCTCTACGACCTCGACGAGATCCGCGGCGCCTACGTCAGCGAGGTGCAGCCCGACGGGCCCGCCGAGGACGCCGGGATCCGGCCGGAGGACATCATCGTCTCGGTTAACGGCGAGCCGATCCGTACGTCCAGCGATCTGACCACCCGGCTCGCCCGGATGGAGCCCGGCGAGGAGGTCACGCTCGGGATCATCCGCGATGGGGACCGGGAGACCGTCGACCTCGAGCTCGGTGAGTTCGAGGTGGAGCGGCCCGAGACCGAGGTGGCCCGGGCCGACCGGTCCGCGGAGGAGATGCTCGGAGTCGCGGTCACAAACGTCGACCAGCTCTCGGCCCGCGACCTGCAGGCCCTCGAGCTCCAGGACCGGGACATGGACGGGGTCGTGGTCACGAATGTCGCCCGCTTCGGACCCGCGGCCGGGGTGCTGGTACCGGGCGACATCATTCTCGAGTTCAACCGCGAGCCCGTGGAGGATGTCCGGGACCTGCAGCGGCTCGCGGAGGACGTGGAGCAGGGCGACATCGTCGTCCTCCGGATCCGGCGTGGCAGCTCCGGCAACCCGGCGGTGGTCAGCTTCCGCATCCGCTGACGCGCCCGCTCGCTCGGTAGACGGGCGGGCCGTGGCGAGCGCCCCGGCCGCGTCCGGCTCGAACACGGCTCACGCGACCGCGACCCGCCGCGTCGGCACTACCCGGCGGCGTCGGCCTCCTCTTCGGGGGTCGGCGCCGCCGCGTACTTCGGGATCGTGAGCCAGACGACGGTCCCCTCCCCCGGCTCGCTCTCGGCCCCCACCGCGCCGCCCCAGCTCTCCACCAGCCGGCGCACGATGGCCAGCCCCAGCCCCGTCCCCGACGACCGGGTCGAGAAGTGCGGCTCGAAGATCCGCGGCAGCTGCTCCTCACCGATCCCCTCGCCGTCATCCCGCACGGCGAGACGAACGCCGGGGCCGAGGTCCTCCACCCGGACCTCCACCTCGCCGCCCTCGGACACGGCCGCCCGCGCGTTCTCGAGGAGGTTGATCATGACCTCCCGGACCTCCGGAGAACGGGCCCCGGCGATCGTGTCCCGACCCTTCACCACGAGCCGGTACGCCACCGACCGGTCCGGCGCCCGATAGAGCGTCATCACGTCGCGGGCGATCGCCGCCACGTCCACCGGCTCCATGGCGCCGGTGGCCTCCTCCGGCGCGCCGTAGCGCGAGAACGCCTTCGCGATCTCCGTGAGGCGGTCGATCTCCTCCAGGATCTGCTCGACGTTCGACTCGAGGATCGGCTCGAAGTCCTCCCGCCGGTCACGGTGGGCGCGACGGATGTGCTGGACCGACAGCTTGATCGGTGTCAGCGGGTTCTTGATCTCGTGGGCCACCTGCCGCGCCATCTCGCCCCACGCCAGGATCCGCGCCGTCCGGATCTCCTGGGCACGGGCCCGCCGCAGCTGCCGCGTCATCCGGTTGAACGATGCGAACAGCTCGCCGAACTCGTCCGCCCGCTGCTCGGGCAGCCGCGCCCGGAGCTGGCCCCGCCCCACGGCGGCCGCCGCCCGCCGCAGCTCGCCGATCGGCTCGGCCAGCGCCCGGCCCACCAGGACCGAGAGCGCCAGCGAGAGGACGGCCCCCACCAGCACGCCGAAAATCACCATGTGGGCGAACTCCCGCTGCCGGACCGCCACGTCCCGGGCCGCCAGCCAGATCGGAACGGCCAGCATCTCCCCCGGATTGCGCAGCCGTCGGTACGCCACCAGGTAGCCCCGGTTGGCCAGCTCGCCGGTGTACGTCCCGCCCAGCAGCTCGCCGTCCCGGATCGAGCGGTAGAGGTCCGGGGGCATCCACGCGCTGTAGAGCCCGAGCTCCGCCGCCTCCGGGATCGATGCGGCGCCGAGCATCCCCTGCCGGTAGTACAGCAGGTCCTCCCCCGTACGGCGGGCCGTCTCCAGCAGACCCGCGCCCGGCAGCACCGATGCCGCCTGGACCACCGACCGCTCGGCGACCTGCCCGGCGGCGCGCGTGACCTCTTCCGCCAGCGCGCGGTACGCCGCCCACCCGAACACCGCCGTCGGCAGCAGGAAGAAGGCGAAGAGCGCCACGATCAGCCGGGCCCGGAACCCGCCGAGCCACCCCAGCCAGCCGCCCGGCGGGATCGGAGGGTCGCCCCGGGCCAGCCGTCCCACCGCCCACAGCAGAGACAGGATCAACAGGTCGAGCGTGATCAGCAGCACGCCACGGGCCAGCCGGACACCCGCCGGCGCCAGTCCGAGCTCCAGGTGCGCGTAGTACGTGTCGTTCCCCTCCTGCAGGAACGTCTCGGCCTTCCACCCGTTCTCCGTCTTCTGCCACTCGATGGTGGTCCCGGCCCCGCCCTCGAACGGCAGCGCCGGCAGCAGGTCCAGCGACACCTGGCGCTGCGGCTCGCCCTCCATGAACATCGTCAGCGCCGACGTGGGCCGGAGACTCGCCCGCGGGGCCACGGCCACCGACACCGCGCCACCGCCCTCCAGCGGGACGGCCATGATCCGGCTCACCCCGCCGCCGGTGGCCGGGACGTTCTCCGGGGTGCCGGTGGCCTGCACCCGCTCGACCACACGCAGCAGGTCCCGCCGGCCCAGCCCGTCCGGCTCCAGCCGGATGCCCAGCGGGAGGTACGCCTCCCGCCGGAGCTCAGCGTCCCAGAGACTCAGCTCCACCGGGTACGGCTCGCTCGCCAGCCCGCTCGCCACCCACGCCTCGTACAACAGGTCCACGCCCCGCTCGCCCCGGGCGTGCGCCCCCTGGACCTCGTCATCGAACTGCTCCAGCAGGTACGTGAGGAAGGGGTCCCCCCGGGCGCCGAACGACGCCACGTTGGCTCGGGCCTCGTCCAGCCGCGCGGACTGACTCGCGAGCCACAGGTGCGGGATCACCGCCGTGGCCGCCAGCCAGCCCGCCGCGAGCCAGCGGAGCAGCCGGTCGCCCCGGCCCGCGTACCCCGCCACCGCCCGCGCCAGGAGCGCGAACGGGATCGCCCACGCGAAGAGCGCCGGCGTCGGGACCGGTTCGTCGGGCCGCCACGTCGCCGAGATCCCGAGCGCCAGCACGAGCGAGAGCACGATCCCCGCACCACCCCACACCAGCAGCCCCCGGCGATCATCCGACACCGGCCCCCGCGGGATCAGGAGCGCCGCCAGGATCGTCAGCAGCACCACCGTCGTCGGCTGCAGCACGTACCAGAGCGGCCCGGCCGAGGTCAGCATCGGGACGCCGGCACTGCCGGTCATGATCCCGGCGCCCGCCGCGAACCCGCCGCCCACCAGCGCCGCCGACACCGCCAGTCGCAGCCACAGGTCGCCCCGCCGCGCCTCCGGCGGCCGAACCGTCGACAGGAGCGCCGCCAGCGGGAGGAGGACCACCATGACGCCCTCGATCACGAAGTCGCCGGGCACCGGCAGCACGAACCATCCCGGCGAGAAGAGCCGATCGAGCCCCAGCGTGCGCCGGAGCGGTGTCGCCATGAGCGTGAGGCTCAGCCCCGCCATCGGCACCACGCCGCCCATCCCGCGCGGATCCCGCAACGTGCGCAGCCACACGGCGGACAGGAGCCCGACCGTCAGGAGCACCAGACCGAAGAGGACACGCCGGCCCGTGCGCGACACGCGGCCTCGCCACTCGCTCTGGCTCAACGGCGCGAATCGCGCCGTCAGCACCACCTGGCCGTCCTCGACCAGACGCCAGTCCGGGGCCTCGGCGCCGGCGCCCTGGAACGACGGACGCTCACCCGTGACCTCCCGGAACCGCTCCGCCATCGAGTGGGTCGCCCCCCGCAGCGGTGGGCCCGCCTGCATCAGCACGGCCGCCAGCGCACGGTGGCCGTCGCCCGCCGGACGGACCACGTAGACGTAGTCGAAGAGTGTACCGCCCGGGAAGACCACGTCCGACTCCGCCGTGTAGACGGCCGCAGGGATCCGGCCCCTGTGGTCGCCGGCCCACGCCACGGCGACGCCGCGGTCGTCCAGCAGCGCCACGGCGTCCACCGCCGTCCGCTCCCGGATCCGCGCCAGCGCGTCGAACGCGCCCTGGCCTTCTCCGGCGGCCAGCGCCGTAGCCGCCCGCGCCCGGCGGATCACGCCCTGCACACGGTCCTCCAGCCGCGCTGTCAGCTGCCTCTCCCGCGACGAGGCCACCGTGCTCCAGTGCCGGGCGCCCCACTCCAGCCGCGCCGTGGTCGCACCCGCCGCCAGCAGCGCCACCGCCAGCGCCGCCTGGGCCAGCGGGAGCGCCAGCCCGCCCCGCTCGTCCGGTGCCCGCCAGTGCATCGCCACCGCGGCCGCCAGCACCACCGCCGCCACCAGCAGCACCGCGGGCGACAGCGTCCGGCTCCACAGCAGGAGCCCGAGCTGGGCGGCGAATGTCACCGCCAGCACCGTGCGCAGCCGCGTCGTTGTGGTCATGTTGTCGCCATGAATGACAGAAGAACGGCACTGGCTCTCGACGAGCTCAGCTGGATCGATGTGGCCGCGCACCTGGCCCGGGACGCACGGCTCCTCGTCCCCGTCGGCGCCCTCGAGCAGCACGGCCCCCACCTGCCCCTCGGCAGTAACGTGCTCATCGGACGCAAGGTCTGCGTGGACCTCTCCGGCGAGTTCGGCGTCCTGCGTGCACCCACCTTCAGCTTCGGCGTCAACGTCATGACAGCCCGCGCCTACGCCGGGACCGCGTCACTCGGACGCAAGACGCTGCACCGGGCTCTCAACGAGCTGCTCGATGCGTGGGAGGAGCACGGCGTGGACGAGTTCATCCTCATCACCGCACACCGCCACGATCCCCACCTCGAGGCCCTCGCGACCCTCGTCACGGATCACGCCCGCGTCCGTGTCATCGATGTCTGGGACGTGCCCATGAGCGACCTCCTCGATGGCCAGGAGCAGGCCGAGCACGCCGGCGAGGCCGAGACCTCCGTCATGCTCCACCTCTACCCCGACCTCGTCCGCATGGACCGGGCGCGCGATTTCCAGCTCGCGCCCGACGAATTCAGAAGGTACATCCGCGGCGGGATGCCGAAACCACCGCCCGGCGGGACCGGGTCCGTCGGCCGGCCCAGCCTCGCGACCGCCGAGAAGGGCCGACGCATCTACGACCGGATCCTCGACGCCATCCGCCGCGCCGTCTTCATCCGCGGCGACGAGGAGTCCGATACACTGTGACGCTCCGCACCGTCCCCACGCGAAACAACCGCACCCCCCGCGGGGTACCCCTCGGTACACCTGAACGGAGACTCTCATGACTCCACGAGCACCCCTCGCCATCGCCCTGACCGCCCTCCTGGCCGCCACCGGCACGGCGGCCCAGACCACCATCGTCGACGAGGGCACGTTCCGGATCGCCATCCGCGGCTCCGAGATCGGCACCGAGAACTTTACCATACGCCGCAGCGGCTCCGGCGCCAATGCCGCCATCGTGGCCCAGGGCCGGATCGTGCTCGATACCGGCGAGCAGACCCGGACCGTCCTCGAGCTGCGGGGACCCGACCTTCGACCCACCGCCTATCAGATTGAAGTCTCCGGCGACGACAGGCAAAGCATCCGCGGTCGCGCCGCCGGCAGCCGGTTCCGCGCGACCATCGTGTCCAGCTCCGGCGAGCGGATGCGCGAGTACCTCGTCAACGACCGGGCCGTCATCCTCGACGACGGCGTCGCACACCACCACTACTTCCTGGCTGCCAGCCTCGAGGGCGACGGCAGCATCCCGGTCATCGTGCCGCGACAGAGCCGCCAGGTGTCCGCACGCGTCCACGACCGCGGCACCGAGACCGTCGAGATCGCCGATCAGCAGCTGTCCGCCCGCCACCTCGCGGTCAGCATCTCCGGCCTCGACGACCGCTCCATCTGGGTCGACGACCAGGACCGGGTTCTCCGCCTCCGGATCCCCGCCCAGGATCTGACCGCCGTCCGTACAGCGCTCCCCTAGCCTGTCCGGCCGCGTCCGGCCCCGCCCGTCCCTTGACACCTTCACTGCCCGGGTGTATTAGTTCGCTAGTACACTAGCACGAACGGACCGCGGGGCCCGGCAGCGCCACGGGAAACAATCACCGCGGTCGCTGCGTACAGTGGGGGCGACAGCGGGGAGCGAGCCCGACGGACGGAACCGAGGGGACGAGGAAGCTGCAATGAAGCGGACGAGCATGGCGGTGGCGGCACTCCTGATGGCGGCTACGGCTCTCACGGCTCAGGAGCCGGTCACGCTGACGCTGGACGAGGCGGTGGCGATGGCGATGGAGCGGAACCCGGACTACCGTGCGCAGCAGAACGATCAGAGGGTCGCCGACTGGCGGGTCCGGTCTGCGTACGGCGACTTCCTCCCGTCGGCGTCGGTCGGGGGCGGGCTGAGCTACCAGGGCGGCGGGACGGCCCGGATCGGGAGCTTCACGTCCGGCGACATCGGCCTCGGCGACACGCCGTCGTACTACTACTCGAGCTTCAACGCCCGGCTCAACCTCTCCCTGAGCGGGTCCATGTTCTACCGGGTGGGGCAGGAGAAGGCGTCGCGGAGGGCGATCCTGGCCAACCTCGATGCGGCGGCCCAGACGCTGGAGGCCAATGTCACGCGCCAGTACCTGGCGGTGCTCCGCAGCCGGGACGCCGTGGAGCTGGCCGAGGCCGAGCTGGAGCGGGCGGAGGCGAACCTGGCGCTGGCGGAGGCGCGCCGAGCGGTGGAATCGGCCACGGACATCGAGGTCAAGCAGGCGGAGGTGGAGCGCGGGCGGTCCGAGATCAGTCTGATGCAGGCGCAGACCGCGCTCGACAACCAGAAGACGCGCCTCCTCCAGCTCATCGGGATGGACATGGACGGTTCCGTGCTCCTGACGTCCGATGTCCCGGTCTTCGAGCCGACGTGGGAGCTGGAGTCGCTGATCCGGACGGCGGTCTCGTCGCAGCCGCAGCTGGCGGCGGCGCGGGCGTCGCAGGAGAGCGCGGAAGCGAGCGTGGGGATGGCCCGGAGCGCCTACTGGCCGACGCTCTCCCTGTCCACCGGGCTGTCGGGCTACACGCGGAAGGTCGGCAGCGACGGGTACCTCATCGACCAGACCCGGTCCGGTCTCGCCAGCCAGCGGCAGCAGTGCGAGGATTACAACGAGATCGTGACCCGGCTGGATCCGCCGCTGCCGACCCAGGAGTGCTCCGAGATCCGGCTCACACCCGACCTTCAGGCGCAGGTGCTGGCGCAGAACGACCAGTTCCCCTTCGACTTCACCACGGAGCCGGCCACGATCTCGCTCGGGATCTCGCTCCCGGTGTTCCAGGGGTTCAGCCGCCAGCAGCAGCTGGAGGCCGCCCACGCAGCGGCCGATGACGCCGCGTTGCGGGTGCGGGCCGAGGAGCTCCGGATCCGGGCCGACGTGGAGACCGCGTACCGTAATCTCCGGACCGGATACCGGTCGCTGGAGCTCGAGGAGCGCAACCGGGAGCTGGCAGACGACCAGCTCCGGCTGGCCCGCGAGCGCTATCGGGTGGGCGCGGCCTCGTTCCTCGAGCTGATGGAAGCGGAGACGGTGAAGGCGCAGGCCGATCGCGCGTACCTGCTCGCGGTCTACTCGTTCCAGGAATCCCTGACCGCGCTGGAAGCCGCGGTCGGTCACGATCTGGCGATCCCCGAGAACTGACGGACATACGATGAAACGCAAGACGAAGATCATCCTTGGAGTCGGCGCGCTGGTGGTCGTGGCCGGCACCGCGGCGGCCGGTGTGGCCCGCAGCGGCGAGGACGCCACGGGCGTCCGGGTCGCCACCGTCGAGCGCCTGGACCTGGAGTCCATGGTCCGGGCCAGCGGCTGGATCCAGCCGCGGGTGGCGGTGGACGTCCAGTCCGACATCATGGGCCGGGTCACCGCGCTGAACGTGAAGGAGGGGGACGCCGTCGACCGCGGCGAGGTCCTCCTCCGGATCGACCCGACGCAGTACGAGGCGGCCGTGGCCCAGGCCCGGGCGTCGGTGAGCCAGGCGCTGGCCAACGAGGCCCGGGCCCGGGCCTCCATGCTGCAGGCCCGGCAGGAGCTGCGGCGGACCGAGGAGATGCTCGCGCGCGATTCCACTCTGATCAGTCCCCGGCAGTACGAGGAAGCCCGGACGCAGGCGGAGGTGCAGGAGGCCCTGTTCGAGGCCGCCGAGCACGGCGTCGAGGTCTCCCGGGCCGCGCTCCGGGAGGCGGAGGACCGGCTCGCCAAATCAGTGATCCGGGCGCCCATCGACGGCGTGGTCACCCGGCTCAACATCGAGGAGGGCGAGACGGCCATCGTCGGGACCATGAACAACCCCGGCAGCCTGCTCCTGACCGTCAGTGACCTGTCTGTCATGGAGGCGGTGGTCCGGGTCGACGAGACCGACGTGCCCGGGATCGAGCTCGGCGACAGCACGATCCTCGACATCGACGCGTTCCGCCGCCGACACTACACCGGGCGGGTCACGGAGATCAGCCACAGCTCGGTGGTCGACCCCAACACCCGGGGAATGAGCCAGCAGTCGCAGGCCGTGGACTTCGAGGTCGTGATCACGCTGGACAGCCCGCCGCCGGGGATCCGGCCGGACCTGTCCGCCACGGCTGAAATCATCACGGAGGAGCGGCCGCAGGCGCTGGCCATCCCGATCATCGCCCTCACCGTCCGCGAAGCCGAGGACGTGGAAGCGATGGAGAACGAGCAGAGCGAGGCCCGGGCCGCCGCCCAGGCCATGGTCGGCGAAAATGAGGACATCGAAGGTGTGTTCGTACTGCGCGGAGGGAAGGCTCACTTCGTGGCCGTGGACGTCGGGATCACGGGCCGCGAGCACTTCGAGGTCCTCTCCGGTCTGGCCGAGGGCGATACCGTGGTCGCCGGCCCGTACGAAGCGATCCGCCAGCTGAACGAAGGCGACCCGGTGCGCGTCCTACCCGTGAGCGGGGAGACGGAATCGGCGCCGACCACCACTGAGTGAGGGACGATCATGAGTGAACCGGTAATCCGGACGCAGCAGCTGGCCAAGGACTACGTCATGGGCGCGGAGACGATCCACGCCCTGGCCGGCGTGGACGTCGAGATCGACAAGAACGAGTACGTGGCGATCATGGGGCCGTCGGGCTCCGGCAAGTCCACGCTGATGAACCTGATCGGGTGCCTCGACACGCCGTCCGCCGGCGAGTACTGGCTCAACGGCACCGCCGTCTCCGGCCTCGACGACGACGAGCTGGCCGCCATCCGGAACCGGGAGATCGGGTTTGTCTTCCAGACGTTCAACCTCCTGCCCCGGGCCACCGCGCTCCACAACGTCGAGCTGCCGCTGATCTACGGCGGCACCCCGGCGAAGGAGCGACGGGAGCGGGCCGAGCTCGTGCTGACCCGCACCGGCCTCGGCGACCGCATGGACCACCGCCCCAGCGAGCTGTCGGGCGGTCAGCGGCAGCGCGTGGCCGTCGCCCGGGCGCTGGTCAACGAGCCGGCGATCCTCCTGGCCGACGAGCCCACCGGGAACCTGGACTCCACCACCGGCGAGGAGATCATGGCGCTCTTCGAGGAGCTCCACGCCGACGGCCAGACGATCCTCCTGGTCACCCACGAGCACGACATCGCGGAGCACGCCCACCGGCACATCACCCTCCGGGACGGGATGGTCGAGAGCGACATCCCGAAGCGAGCATCGGTCGGGGCATGAACCCCAGGGAGGCCATCCGCCTGGCGTTCGCCCAGATCCGCGCCCAGAAGCTGAAGAGCTTCTTCAGCGTGGTCGGGGTGATCATCGGCGTCATGTTCCTCATCGCGGTGATCAGCATCGTCGAGGGCATGAACCGGTACATGGAGGAGGACTTCGCCAAGACGATCTTCGGCCTCAACACCATCACGATCAGCCGCACGCCGTCGGTGCAGATGAACACGAGCCGGGAGCAGCGTCGCGCCTGGGCCCGCCGCCCCCGGCTCCGCTTCGAGGACGCCGAAGCGGTCCGCCAGCAGCTGACCATCCCGGCCCTCGTGGCCGTCGAGAGCTACAGCGAGGGCGACGCCCGCTCGCCCCGCGGCGAAGCCGTCACCGGGGTGCTCCTGACCGCGGCCTCCGCCGACTTCTTCCGGATCCGCGAGATGGAGGTCGACCGGGGCCGCCTCTTCGGCCCTCTCGAGAGCGAGGCCGGCATGGATGTCGTCGTCCTGGGGTCGGAGACCGCCGAGAAGCTGTTCGGCGCGCTGGACCCCCTCGGCCGCGTCGTCCGGATCGACAACGTCGCCTTCGAGGTCATCGGCGTGCTGGAGGAGCAGGGCACCCTCTTCGGCATGTCGCTGGACAACCGGGCCATCGCCCCCGCCCGATCGGCCATGGGCCGGCTCACGAACCCCCGCGGCGTGGTCGACGGCATCCTCGTGAAGGCCGATGACGCCCAGGCCATGGCGGCGCTCCGGATGGAGCTGGAGGCCATTATGCGCGTCCAGCACCGGCTCCGTCCCGACGAGAACAACACCTTCGAGATCGAGACGAAGGACGACTCGATGAGCTTCTGGCAGACGTTCAGCCGGATCCTCTTCATCGCCTTTCCGGCCCTCGTTGGGATCGCGCTGGTGGTCGGCGGGATGGTGATCATGAACATCATGCTCATGTCCGTCGTCGAGCGGACCCGTGAGATCGGGATGCGGAAGGCGGTCGGCGCACGTCGTCGCGACATCCTGATGCAGATCCTCGTGGAGTCGAGCGCTCTCTCGTTCGCCGGCGCGGCCATCGGGATCGGGCTCGGCCTGCTCATGGCCGAGATCGTGGAGGCCGTCTCCCCGTTGCCCGCGGCCGTCGGCTGGCACTGGCTCGGCATCGCCGCCGCCATGGGGATCATCGTGGGCGTCCTGGCCGGGCTCTACCCCGCGTCCCGGGCGGCCAAGCTCGACCCCGTCGTCGCGCTGAGGGCGGAATAGCCATGAAACCCAGGGCTGCGGCGGAGCGGATCCTCGAGGCGGTCTACATCGCGCTGGAGCAGCTGCGCGCGAACAAGTTCCGCTCCGCCATGACGATCCTCGGGATCGTGATCGGCGTGGCGACCGTCATGACCATGAGCGCCGCCATCGCCGGGATCCGTGGTGAGGCGCTGGCGGGGATCGAGGCCGCCGGCCCGAAGAACTTCATCGTCGCACGCTACAACTTCATGGAGATCCAGTTCAGCCACGACGGCCCCTCGTGGCGGGACTACCCGCAGGTGACGGTCGAGGAGGCCGAAGCGCTACGGGGCCTCTCCGCCGTTCGCACGGCCGTGGTGGAGGTCATCACGGGCCGCGATATCGAGGTGCCCGGTCGCGGTGAGCCGGTCCGGGTGACCATCGCCGGCGAGAGCGAGGGGTGGGACGAGTTCACCCTGGGCGACTTCGTGGCCGGCCACAACTTCATCCGGACCGACGTGACCGGCTCGCGGGCGGTGACCGTCATCACCAAGGGGCTCGCCGATGCCCTCTTCGGCACGCTGGACCCCATCGGCCGGACCGTCCGGATCGACGGCTCACCGTTCACCGTCATCGGGATCTACAAGACCCGGGGCAACATCTTCGGCGACTCGGAGCAGCAGATGGCCGTGATCCCCTACACCGCGTCGCTCAAGTACCTCAAGACGTGGGACGGCATGCTCCGGGTGCTCGTGGTCACCGCCGACCACGCGACCCAGCAGGACGCCATGGACCAGGTCATCGGCGTCATGCGCGGGATGCGCGGGCTGCGACCCGCCGAGCCCAACGACTTCGCCCTCATCAAGCAGGAGCAGATCCTTGAGACCTTCAACAGGATCACCGGCGTGTTCTTCATCGTCATGATCGGGCTGTCGTCGGTAGCGCTCCTGGTCGGCGGCGTGGGCGTGATCGCGATCATGATGATCTCCGTCACCGAGCGGACCCGCGAGATCGGCGTGCGGAAGGCGCTGGGCGCGCGGCGCCGGGAGATCCTCTGGCAGTTCCTCTTCGAGGCGTCCACCCTCACCACCGTCGGCGCCATCGTGGGGATGCTCTTCGGCGGTGCCGCGGCGTGGCTGATCCGCACGCTGAGCCCGATCCCGGCCGCGATCCAGCCGGGCGCCGTCGTCGCCGCCCTGGTCATGGCCGCCGTCGCCGGCATCTTCTTCGGCCTCTTCCCCGCCTGGCGCGCCTCCCGCCTCGACCCTGTCGAGGCCCTCCGCTACGAGTAGCCGTCTGGATCGTGGATCGTGGATCGTGGATCGTGGATCGTGGATCGTGGGCCCGGGCCGTGCACATGTGCCTGACCCCATGCCCCGTGCCCCACACTCCTGCATCCTGCATCTTGCATCTTGAATCCTGAATCCTGAATCCTGAATCCTGAATCCTGACTCCGACTCCAACCCCGACCCACCATGCCCGACTCCCTCGACCTCCTCGCCATCGTCGCGCACCCGGATGACGCCGAGCTGATCTGCGGCGGCACGCTCATCAAGGCCGCGGATGCCGGGCACCGGACGGGCGTCGTCGACCTGACGGGCGGCGAGGCCGGGACCGCCGGGAGCGCGGCGCTGCGCGAGGAGGAGTCGGCGAGGGCGGCCGAGGTCCTGGGGCTCGCGGAGCGCCGGGTCGCCGGGCTGCCGGACGGCGCTCTGGAGAACACGCCCGAGGCCCGGAACCGGGTCGCCGCCATCCTCCGCGAGCTGCGCCCGGCCACGGTCATCCTGATGTGGCACGAGTCCCGGCACCCGGACCACCGGGTCGCGAGCCGGCTGGCGTACGACGCGTGCTTCGTCGCCGGGCTCACGAAGGCGCCCATCGAGGGCGAGCGGTTCCGGCCGCGGAAGGTCGTCTACGCCATGGCGTACCGCGAGCATACGCCGAAGCCGACGTTCGTCGTGGACATCAGCGACCAGATGGACCGGAAGCTCGATGCGATCTACGCGTACGGCTCCCAGTTCGAGGGGAAGAAGGGGATGGGCGAGATCTACCCGGGCGGCGATCGGGACCTGCGCGAGCAGCTCCGGATCCACCACGCCTACTACGGCGGTCTGATCCGTACGGCGTACGGCGAGCCGTTCTGGGCCCGGGAAACGCTGAAGGTCGACGACGTGACCGCCCTCGACGTGGCCAGCTTCTAGCCCACCCTACCGGCTGCGGCAGCGCACCTCGATCAGCACCCGGCGCCAGCTCGGCACATCGGCGCCCGAGACCCGGACCGTGGTGGCCGTGGCGGTCCCGCCCTTCAGCATCCACGGCGCGAGCCACCCCTCGATCTCCGGCGGCAGGTGCCCGATCAGGTCGCCGCCGTGCCGGTGCACCCACACGCCCGGCTCCTCCGTCCCCGGCGGGTCCGGCAGCAGGACCAGCTCCTCGCCGGAGTCCAGCTCCTCCACGCGCCGGGACCGGTCGCCGAACACGGTGCCATGGACCGTCGCGAAGAAGTGCTCCGGATGCTCCGGCGCCAGCCGCGGCGCGCTCCCGTTGCTCGTTCCCTTGCTCACGGGTACGAATATAGGCGTCGGAGACCGCATCGCCACGGACCCTGCCCGGCCCGCCGGGTTATTACGCCTCCCATGACCAACGACCGCACCCTCTACCTCGATCACGCGGCCACCACGCCGGTCCGACCGGCCGTGCGGGAGGCCATGGAGCTGTTCCTGGCGGACCGCTTCGGGAACCCCTCGAGCACCCACGGCCCCGGTCGCGCGGCCCGGGCGGCGCTGGAGGAGGCCCGCGAGCGCGTCGCCGCCGCCATCGGCGCCGACCCCGACGAGATCGTCTTCACCGGCGGCGGGACCGAGGCCGACAACCTGGCTGTGCTGGGCCGGTGGCGGGCGGCGGGCGGCGGCGTGGTCGTCTCGGCCATCGAGCACAGCGCCGTGCGCCGGTCGGCGGCCGAGGCCGCCGACCTGGGCGCGGCCGTCACCACGCTGGCCGTGGACGAGGACGCCCGGGTCGACCTGGACGCGCTGGACGAGGCGCTGGAGACGTCGCCGGGGCTGGTCTCGGTCATGTGGGGCAACAACGAGGTGGGCGCCGTCCAGCCGGTGGCCGAGATCGCCCGACGATGCCGTGAGCACGGCGTCACGTTCCACACCGACGCGGTCCAGGCCGTGGGGCACATCCCCGTGTCGGTCGGCGACGTGGGGTGCGACCTGCTGGCGATGAGCGCGCACAAGTTCGGCGGACCGAAGGGGGTGGGCGCCCTCTACGTCCGCCGCGGGACCGAGCTGCGGCCGCTGCTCCATGGCGGCGGCCAGGAGCGCGGGCTCCGGGCCGGTACGTCGAACGTGGCCGGCGCGGTCGGGCTGGCCGAGGCGCTGGAGCGGGCCGTCTCCGGGCAGGAGTCCGAGGCCCATCGACTCCGGGCGCTCCGGGACCGCCTGGAGCGTGGGCTGCTCGATGCCGCGGACGGGACCACGGTCAACGCGGCGGGCGCCGAGCGGCTCCCGCACATCCTGAGCGTCTCCCTGCCGGACATCGACTCGGACGTGCTCCTGGCTTCCGTCGACCTGGCCGGGCTCGCCGTCTCCTCCGGCTCCGCCTGCCACAGCGGTGCCTCGGCGCCCAGCCACGTGCTCCTGGCCATGGGCGCCCCGGCCGATGCCGTGCTCCGCTTCTCCCTGGGCTGGCCGACCACCGAGGACGACGTGGAGCGGGCGCTGGCCGTGGTCCTCGAGACGATGGCGCGGGCCCGGGGGGTGGACGCATGAGACAGCGGCCGGACGACCGCCCGGGGGACGGGAGCGCGGCCGCCGCAGCGGAGCCCCGGGACCGACCCGGCGCGGGCGAGACGGTGCTGGTCGCCATGTCCGGCGGCGTGGACAGCTCCGTCGCCGCGGCGCTGCTGGTGGAGCAGGGCTACAGGGTCATCGGCGCCACCATGAAGACCTTCTGCTACGAGGAGAACGGCGGGCCGGCCAACACCTGCTGCGGGCTCGAGGGGATCATGGACGCCCGCCGGGTCGCCGACCGGCTGGGGATCCCCCATTACGTCTTCGACATGGAGGACGCCTTCACCGAAGCCGTCATCGACGATTTTGTCGACGAGTACGTCGCGGGCCGCACGCCGAACCCGTGCGTCCGGTGCAACTCGAATACGAAGATCCCCGACCTCCTGCGCCGGGGCCGGGCCATGGGCGCCGAGTACATCGCCACCGGCCACTACGCCCGGATCCGCCGTCGCGAGAATGGCGGCGTACAGCTGCTGCGGGGCACCGACGACCGGAAGGACCAGTCCTACTTCCTCTGGGGCGTCCCCGCCGCCGTCCTCGAGCGGATGCTCTTCCCCGTCGGCGACCTGACCAAGGCCGAGGTCCGGGAGCGCGCCCGGTCGCTGGAGCTGACCACGGCCGAGAAGCCCGAGTCGCAGGAGATCTGCTTCGTCCCCACCGACGACTACACCGACTTCCTCCGCGACCGGCTCGGCCCCGACCACCCGGCACTCGCGCCCGGCCGGATGGTCTCGACCGACGGCGAGACCGTGGGCGAGCACGACGGCTACGCGCGCTACACCGTCGGACAGCGGAAGGGGCTCGGCGGCGGGTTCCCGGAGCGGCTCTACGTAATCGAGACGCGGCCGGAGACCAACGAGGTCGTGGTGGGCGAGGACGGGGATCTGGACCGGCGCGAGGTGGTGCTGGGCGACCTGAACTGGCTCGCCGGGCCGCCCGCCCCGGACCACACGGTGACGGTCCGGCTCCGGCACGGCGCGCCGCTCGTTGCGGCGACCGTCACCGGCCGGAGCGATGACACGCTGCGCCTCACGCTGGCCGAACCGCAGCGGGCGGTGACGCCCGGGCAGTCCGGTGCGGTCTATGCAGGGGACGTGCTTCTCGGGGGCGGCCGGATCCAGTAGGGAGGGCCACACCGCTATCCGGCAGGGCCGCCGCTACTCCAACGACTCGGCGGCGTTCAGCAGCTCCGTCAGCTCCGATTCCTCGGCGTTGGCGACCCGGTTCTCGACCCCGGTCCGATCGTCGTCCTGGTTCAGAACCCGGGCCCGCCGCGTGCGGTCGGTCAGGCAGTGGAACATGATCCTGGCCCCGCGCCGGTCGGCCTGGTCCCTGCCCAGCCTGGGCGCAGTGGCGTAGGCCTCCCAGAGGAGCAGGTCGTTGTCCTGGAACGTGCGTGTCATGACGTGTGTCCTCAGTACCTGAGATCAGCGGCTTCCGCGAACTCCCGCATCAGCTTCTCCTCTTCGGCGTCCAGCGCGTCGGGGACCGTGATCTTGACCTGGACCAGCTGGTCGCCTCGCTGGCCGCCCTTCTCGATCCCCTGCCCCGGGACCCGGAACTTCGTACCCGACTGCGTCCCCGCCGGGATCGCGAGCGAGACCTTCTTGCCGTCCACTGTCCGGACCCGGATCTTCGACCCCAGCGCCGCCTGGGCGATATTGACGGGCACCGTGCAGTGGACGTCCAGCCCCTTCCGCCGGAAGAACCGGTGGGGCTTCACCTGGAAGCTGATGATCAGGTCGCCGGGCGGGCCACCGCCCCGGCCCCGTTCACCCTGCCCCGAGAGTCGGAGCTTGGAGCCCGTGTCGACGCCGGCCGGGACCTTGAGCCGGATCTTCCGGTCCTGCCGCACCTGGCCGCTCCCGCCGCACGTGGCGCACGGCTTCGTCGGGACCTGGCCCCGGCCGTAGCAGGCCGGGCACGGACGGTTCACCGCGAACCCGCCCTGGCCGAATGAGACCGTCCCGGACCCTCCGCACTCGCTGCACACGGTCGTCCGCGTGCCCGGCGCCGCGCCGGTCCCACCGCACGTGGCGCACTCCTCGGTGACCGGCACCGTGATGCTGATGGTCCCGCCGCGGGCTGCCATCTCGAACGAGATCTCCACGGTGTACTCGACGGTCCCGCCCCGCTGGGGGCCCGTCCGGGGCTGCCGCTTCCGTCCGAAGTCGAAGATCGAGCTGAACAGGTCGCCCAGCCCGCCCATGTCGCCCAGGTCGTCCACGTTGAATCGGACACCGGACGCACCCGCCCCCGGCCGCGGACCGCCACCCGGACCGCCACGCCCGCCGTAGCCGGCGAACGGGCCCATACGGCGCATCTGGTCGTACTGCTTCCGCTTCTCCTCGTCCGACAGTACGGCGTAGGCCTCCCCGATCTCCTTGAAGCGCTCGGCCGCCTTCGGATCGTTGGCGTTGGCGTCGGGATGGTACTGCTTCGCCAGCTTCCGGTACGCCTTCTTGATCTCGCTCGCGTCCGCCTTCTCGGAGACCCCGAGGATCTGGTAGTAGTCCTTGGTGCCCGCCGTCGCCATGGCGCGCTACTCGTTCTCGGAGTGCTGATAAACCCGGACCCGGGCCGGCCGCAGCAGCATGTCCCGCAGCATGTAGCCCCGCTGGAAGACGTCCGCGACCTGCCCGTCCAGCTCGGCGTCGTCGGTGGGGACCATCCCGAGCGCCTCCATCAGCTCCGGGTCGAACCGGGATCCTTCCGCGTCCACCGGGCTCAGTCCGGCGCTCTCGAGCACGGTCATCATCTTCTTCTCCACGAGCCGGACGCCCTCCAGCACGCCTTCGGCTTCCACGTCCTCGCCGCCTTCGGCTACCCGCTGGAGGTCGTCCAACACGTCCAGCAGCGAACCCACCAGGTCCGCCTGCAGCCGACTGGCCAGTGCCTGACGGTCCCGCTGGTTCCGCTTCCGGTAATTGTCGAACTCCGCCGCCAGCCGGAGGTGACGGTCGTTCAGCGACTCCAGCTCCCGGCGCAGATCCTCGACCTCGACGCTGCCGGCGGACTCGACGTCGTCCGCTCGATCCGCCTCCATCGGGTCACCGGGCGGGTCCGCGTCGACCGGCGCACCGCCCGCCATCTGGCCGGTAGACGGACGGCCGTCCCCGACCGAATCCTCCTCCCGCTCGCCGTCCCCGTGTATCGTTTCGTTCCGGTCCTGTTCGGTCATCGGTCTCCGTGTAGTCGGCCAGGCTGGTTCATCTCCCCCCGGTTGCCCGTGCAATGGCGGTGCCGGGCGTTCCTGCCGGTTCGGCAGGTCTACGACAGCCGGGCCTCGATCCATTCCACGATCTCCGCCATCACGGCGGCCCGCTCCGTCTCCTGCAGCACCTCGTGATAATAGCCGGGTCGCACGTCGACGGTCACATCGCCATCCAGCGAGCCCGCCAGCGCGGTGGCCCGCTCCGTGGCGACGACCCGGTCGTCGCCCGCCAGGATGAAGAGGAGCGGGAGATCGAGGCGCGCCTTCCGGCGGAAGGCCTCCCTGCCGGCGTCCAGCGCCTCGGTGAGCAGCCGCGGCGTGACGGTAGAGTAGATCGCGGGATCCTGGCGGTAGTCGGCCACGCGCTCCGGGTCGTGGGACAGGTCGCCGGCATCGAGCCCGGCGGGGATCAGGACGATGGGGAGGACTCGGCTCAGTGTCCGGACCAGCGCCTCCAGCCACGGGGCCGGCGGATCCGCGAGTGCCAGCCATGGCGACGTGATGACGGCGCCCGCCAGCTCCGGGTCGCGCTCTTCGAGCCACCGGATGCCCACGAGCCCGCCCATGGAGTGGGCGAGCAGGAAGCGTGGCAGACCGTCGGTGAGCTCCCGCCGGACATCGGCCGTGAACCGGTCGACATCCTCGAGGAAGAGCTCGAACCGGCGGACGTAGCCCCGGCGACCCTGCGATGCGCCGTGCCCCCGGAGGTCCAGCGCGAACGTGGAGATGCCCGCGTCGCCCAGCACCCCCGCCAGCTCCCGGTACCGGCGGCTGTGCTCGAACAGTCCGTGGAGAACGAGGACTGCGGCCCGCGGCGACTCGGCCTCCCACGACCGGTAGTGCAGCCGGGTGCCCCCCGCTCCGGTCACGTGCCTGGACGAGCCGGCCGACGCGCCGTTCACGATCCGGGCATCAGGAGAGAGTGCAGCATCTCCAGCGCAGCGTCCACCGAGGATGCCCGGACCTGGCCCCGGTCGCCGTCGAAGTGGAAGCACCGGACCCGGACCGATCCCTGGAGCGCCGCCCCGATCCACACCGTGCCCACCGGCTTCTCCGGTGTCCCGCCATCGGGCCCGGCGACTCCTGTGATCGCGATGGCTGCATCGGCACCGGTCCGGCGGCGGGCGCCGTCCAGCATCTCGCGGGCGACCTCCTCGGACACGGCGCCGTGGGCGGCCAGCGTCTTTCGATCGACGCCCAGGACCGCGATCTTGGCGGCATTGGAGTAGGTGACCAGCCCGGCGTCGAGGAACCGGGACGCGCCCGGCCGGTCCGTGAGTCGGGCCGCCATCAGCCCGCCGGTGCAGCTCTCGGCCAGGACCAGGCGCAGCCCCCGATCGGCCAGGGCCTCACTCACCGCCTCCGCCCGGGTCACGCGTCCCCCTCCGGGTGCCGGTACCAGCTCCAGAAGTAGACGACCATACTGTAGACCGTCAGGACCAGCGCCATCAGGAGGGAGAGGCCGATGACCGGCCCGTGCAGCAGCTCCTGCCACCCCTCCCAGAGCGCGCCTGTCCACCCCTGCCGGCCCGCCAGCGTCTGCAGGGTGTACCAGAGGAGGACGGCCCCGCTGAAGACGTTCTGGACGAACGCCTTGTACTTCCCCGCCTGCCCCGCGGCGATGACCCGGCCCCGCCGGGCCGCGACCTGACGGACGGCGGTCACGAGCAGCTCGCGCCCGAAGATGACGGCCAGCACCCAGAAGGGCAGCTCACCCCAGTACGGCAGGTCGCCGATCGGGCCGGGCCGGTGCGAGATCACGTAGAACGGGACGAACGTGGCCACCAGGAGCAGCTTGTCCGCCACCGGGTCCATCAGCTTGCCGAAGTCGGAGATCCAGCCGTGCTTGCGGGCCAGGTAGCCGTCCCAGAGGTCGGAGACGGCCGCCACGGCAAAGATCAGCAGCGCCAGCAGGCGGGGCACGAACCCCTCGCTGAGCGCGAGGAAGAAGACGGCGGGCGCCATGAGGACGCGCGCCATGGTGATCACGTTGGGTATGGTCCGCCGCTCGATGAGGGGCATCAGCCGTCTCAGCTCAGCGCCTTGATCACCTGCTTGCTCACGGCCCGCAACGTGTCGAATACCCCCTCGCCTTCGGTGGCAATGGACTCGAACTCCTCGAACCCGCCCGGGTTCAGCTGCTGGCTCATCTCGTCCACCGGCACCCGCGACGCCAGGTCCCGTTTGTTGTACTGCAGGACCAGCGGCATCTGTCTCGGGTCGTACCCGTACTCCGCCAGGTTTTCATAGAGGTTCTGCATGGACGCCAGGTTCGCATCCATCCGCTCTGCCTGGCTGTCGGCCACGAACACGATCCCGTCCACTCCCTTCAGGATCAGCCGGCGACTCGCGTTGTAATAGACCTGCCCGGGGACGGTGTACAGATGGAACCGGGTCTTGAACCCCCGGATGCTGCCCAGATCGACCGGCAGGAAGTCGAAGAAGAGCGTCCGCTCGTTCTCCGTCGCCAGCGAGATCATCTTGCCCCGGGTCTCCGGGGCCACCTTGTTGTAGACGTACTCCAGGTTCGTGGTCTTGCCGCACAGCCCGGGTCCGTAGTACACGATCTTGCAGTTGATCTCCCGGCTGGCGTAGTTGATCATCGACATGGGTCTTGGATCTCTCTCCTCAGCCCGAGAATAGCCGGTCGATCTCGCTGACCGCGTCGTCGGCAAAATCGTCGTCGAGACGACCCTCACCCTCACGTCCGTCGAGCTCCGTCAGCAGCGCAGCCAGCCGGGGCACCACCTCCCGGGTCTTGAGCCGCACCATGCCCAGCGTCGTACGCCGGTCGAACACGGCGGCCAGGATGGCCACGCCGCCGATCTCCGACAGGTACATGGACCCGTCCGCGCCCTGGTGGTACAGGGAGGTGAACTCGTCCTCGCCCAGCAGACCCGCCAGCTGGTCGCTGGCATCGAAGTCGGCGGCCGCCAGCGACGCAAAGCTGGTCTCGTCCAGGCCGCCGGTGTCGCCGAACGCCGTCAGCGGTCGGCCGTTCCGGTCGAGGAGGAGCGCGCACCGGGCTCCGGCCTCGGAGACGAACGAATGGAGAAGTCGATCGACCTGCTCCACGTCGTCGGCGCCGAAGGAGGCCAGCGGATCAGGCGTCATCCAGCGGCCCCGCCCGCGGCGGTGGCCTCCATGCTCCGCTCCATCTTGTTCAGCACCTGGATCGCCTGCCGCCGGATGATCGGCTGCTCCTCCCACGCGATGTAGTCGCGCAGCAGGCGGACGGCGTCCACCGACGGCTCCCCGCCCGCGATGTAGCCCAGCGCGGCCAGCCGCCGGAGCGGCCGACTGCTGAAGAGGTCGCGCCGGTGGCGGGACATCTGGTCCCGGACGAAGAGGACCCCGAGGACCGAGGCCGCCAGCGCCGCCAGCAGACCGATGCCGATGATGCGCAGGATCTTGTTGGACTTCATATCCCTACAGCTCCCGTCGTCCCGAAAGCGCTTCCGCGATGGTCACCCCGTCCGCGTACTCCAGGTCGCCGCCCACGGGAAGCCCCCGCGCCAGGCGGGTGACCCGGATCCCCAGCGGGCGGGTCAGTTTCTGAAGATAGAGCGCCGTGGCCTCGCCTTCCACACTCGGGTTCGTCGCTATGATCAGCTCCTCCACCGCGCTGTCCCCATCGGCGTCCAGCCGCTGGAGCAGGCGGTCGATATTCAGCTCCTCCGGACCCACACCGTCCAGCGGCGAGAGGTGGCCGCCCAGCACGTGGTATCGGCCCCGGAACTCCCCCGTCCGCTCGATGGCGCCGATGTCCGCGGCCTCCTCCACAACGCAGATCACCGACGAGTCGCGCCGGGGATCCTCGCACAGCTCGCACGGGTCCGACTCCGTCAGGTTACCGCATCGCGAGCATTCGCGCACGCGCTCCGCCACCGACTCGATCGCCCGGGCCAGCCGCCGGCTCTCATCGGGCGTCCGTTTCAGGATGAAATACGTCAGGCGGGTCGCGGTCTTCCGACCGATCCCCGGCAGCCGGGCCAGCTCGTTGGTCAGCTCCTCGATCGCCCCCATCAGGACGTCAGGGCATCCCCGGGAGCTTGAACGGGAGGTTCAGCCCGCCCGTCGCCTTCTTCATCTCCTCCTCGTACACCTTCCGGGCCCGCTGCTGGGCCTCCGAGATCGCCGCCAGCACCAGGTCCTCGAGCATCTCCACATCATCCGCGTCGACGACCGTCGGGTCGATCTTGATCTCCCGGACCCGGCCCTGCCCGTCCGCCGTCACGTTCACCATCCCGCCACCGGCCGACGACGTCACCGTCTGCTTCTCGAGCTCGGTCTGGAGCTCCGACATGCGGGCCTGCATCTGTTGGCCCATCTGGAGTAGCTGCTGGAAATTGGTCATTACATCCCGGGTATGTGGATCATTCAGTCGAGCATCTCAAGGTCCCACTCTTGTACCGCGCGGTCCAGAGCCGGTTCCTCCTCCGAGAGGCGCTTCACCTCGTCATCCCGGACCTTCTCGGCGGTCAGCCGCGTCGCGGTCGCCTCACCGCCGTTGGCGGCCCGGACCTCGAGTGCGATCTCCCGCCCCAGCCGCTCCGACAGCGCCCCCTGGAGCGCCCGGACCGCCCGGACATCGCTCTCGAGGAGCTCGAGCCCGGGCCCGTCGGGCATTTCCAGCACGACCCGTCCCGGCTCGGGCTCCGTCACGCTCGCCGTACGCAGGAACAGCCCCAGCCCCGACGGCAGCGCGGCACCGCCGCCCGCCACCTCACGGAGCGCCGCCTCCGGCGACAGCGTCGCCGTCGACGTACCCCCGGCGCTGCCGGCACCGGCCGGAGTACCGCCGGGAGCGGCGGCCGACGCCGTGTCGGAGCCGGCGGTGCCCTGCGGGGCGTCCGTCCCGGATTCCTGCGACGGCTGACTCTCCGCCCCGGTCGGCCCCTGCGACGTCGTGTCCGGCGCGGCGTCCCCGCCCGGTGGCGGAGCGGCGCCCGATCCGGTCGCCGGTGACCCGGGTGGCGTCCGTGCCGCCGGTGTCGCGGGACCGGCATCGGCCGTCTCGGCCGGCGTCGGCGGCCGGTCCACGCGGGTCAGCTCCGGTCGCTCCGCGGGCGCGACCGGCTCGCCGCCGCCCGCCGCCCGGATCAGCGACTCGAGCTCCACGGTCCGCGGCAGATGGGCGAACCGGAGGAGCAGCGCCTCGAGCAGGATCCGCGGGTTGCTGCTCTTGCGGAACCGCCCATCGGCGTCCAGCTCCGCGGTCTGGCCGAGCATCCGGAGCAGGTCGCCGGTGGAGAAGGCCTGCGCCCGCTCCTCCCAGAGCGGCCGGAGGTCGCTGCGCACCTCGGCGGCCTCGGCGCCATCGAAGCGGACGATCAGGAGTGTACGGAGGGCGTCGGCGAGCCCGCGGTAGAACTCCGCCAGGTCGTAGCCGCCCTCCACCATCTCCTGGACGAACCGGAAGACATCGGCGATGCGTCCCTCGGCGATGATGGCGAACAGGTCCAGGTACACCTCGTCGGCGACGAGGCCCAGGATCCGCTGGATGTCCTCGGCCGCGAGCCGGCCCTCGGCGAACGACAGCGCCTGGTCCAGGAGCGAGAGCGCGTCCCGCATCCCGCCCTCCGCCCGGCGCGCGATCAGGAGCAGCGCCTGCTCGTCCGTTTCTACGCCCTCCTCGTCCAGCACCTGGGCCAGTCGCTCGGTGATGGCCGGGACACTCAGCCGACGGAAGTCGAACCGCTGGGTCCGGCTCAGAATCGGTGGCGCCGTCTGCTGGATCTTCTCCGGCTCCGTGGTCGCGAAGACGAAGATCACCCGCGGCGGCGGCTCCTCCAGGATCTTCAGGAGGGTGTTCCACGCCTCCTTGGTCAGCATGTGGGCCTCGTCCACGATGTAGACCTTGAACCGGCCCTCCTCGGTGGGCGCGTACATGGCCCGCTGCCGGAGGTCCCGGGCATCATCGACGCCGCGGTTCGACGCCGCATCGATCTCCACCACGTCCAGCGACGTCTTCCCGCTCCAGATCCGCTCGCACGACTCGCACGTCCCGCACGGCTCGCCGCTCTCGTCCCGGTTCGGGCAGTTCAGCGCCATGGCGAGCACCCGCGCCGCCGTGGTCTTGCCCACACCCCTGGGCCCGCTGAAGAGGTACGCGTGGGCCACCCGGTCCCGGGCCACGGCCGACCGCAGCGTGTCCGAGACGTGCTCCTGGGTGACCATCTCGGCAAACCGGCGAGGCCGGTAGGTCCGCGCGAGCGCGTTGCGCGTCATGGAAGCGTCATGGAACTCGGGGCGTGTGGGCTCGATTGGGAGCGCGGCGCGGGCCTTGCACCCTTGGCAGGCCGGCGCAGACAAGAAAATACCCCAGGCGATCCGCAGCAGCGTCCGCGTCACTTACCGCTGCTACCTTCACGGTCCTGACGGGATTCATGAGCTCGCGCCCTGCGGGGCCTGGGGCGAACGGAACGTAACGGAACGACTCGACGGGATCAACCATCCGGGTGGGGACGACGATGGGCGACGAGAGCTGGCGAGAGAACCTGGTGGAGACCGAGGATGAGGTGCGATCGATTCTCGAGCGCACGGAGCGGATCGCGGTCCTCGGGATCAAGCCCGAGTCCCGCTCCGGGAAGGCGGCGTTCTACGTCCCGCGGTACCTGCAGAACGTCGGCTACGACGTCGTGCCCGTCCCGACCTACTACCCGGACGTCACCGAGATCCTCGGCGAGCCCGTCTACCGCGAGGTGGCGGACGTCCCCGGGCACGTGGACATGGTGGACGTGTTCCGCAGGCCGAGGGACATCCCGCCCCACGTCGATGACATCATCGCGAAGCGCCCCGACGTGGTCTGGTTCCAGCTCGGGATCCGCAACGACGACGCAGCCGAGCGTCTCGCGCGGGCCGGCATCAAGGTCGTCCAGAACCGGTGCACCATGGCGGACCACCGCCGCTTCGGACTGTAGCCGAACGACTCGAACCGCACGACTCCGACTTCGACCCACGGAAGGAAGGTCGCCCATGCCGCTCGACTTCAAGCGCGCTACCGATCTCTTCGTCAGCACGGAGGAGGAGCTGGCCATGGCGCTCGGGATCCCCGTCGCCGACCTCCGCTCCTACCGGCAGAAGCCCGAGTCCGCCCCCGACGAGATCCTTCGCAGCCTCGGCGAGGTGCTCGTCGAGCGCGGGAACGGGATGGCCCGCGTCGGGGAGATGCTGCAGGAGTAAGCCACGCGGATGGTGGATGGTGGATCGTGGATGGTGGATCGTGGATGGTGGATGGTGGATGGCGGAGATGGGTGACGAGCAGCGCGTGGCGAGCAGCAGGGGTCCAGCCAACAGGTTGCAGCCGCCCCGCGGCGCCCTGCCTGCATCGGGTATCCTGCACCCTGACTCCTGACTCCTGACTCCTTACTCCTTACTCCTGACTCCTGACTCCGCAGTTCAAAGTCGCCACGCATCCTCGACGTGCTCGACGCGGGTGCCGGCGGGACCGGTGACCACGGTGGCCGCATCGAAGCGGAAGGTGTGGTGGTCGGCGCCGTGCCGGGCGATCCAGCCGCGGGCGGCGGTGGCGAGGTCCCGACGCTTGCGGGCGGTGATGGACTCGAGGGGGTGGCCCAACCCGTCCTCGGACCGGGTCTTCACCTCGACGAACGCCACTGCACCGTCCCGCGCCACCACCAGGTCCAGCTCCTTGTGGTGGAACCGCCAGTTGCGGTCCAGGACCGACCAGCCGCAGCCCGTCAGGTAGGCGGCCACCAGCGCCTCGCCACGCCGGCCCCTCCGATGGATCCTCGCCATGCGCCCTCCGGCCCGGGTGCCCGTTACGACCCGATGATCGCTGCCCGAGCGGGGCGCGAACAGGGCTGGATGGGACACGCCGATGCACCGAGGGGACCGAGCCCGCCTTCGGACCCGACCCCCGCCGGCTGCTGTCACACGCACCGCGAAGCTCAGTCGTCGTCGTGCTCCGCGCCCTCGAAGCCGTCCTCGATCTCGACATCGAATTCCGGAACCATGCCCGTGGTGTCGTAATCGTACTGGGAAAGGTCCAGCACGGACCCGTCGTCCCGGAGGAACCAGTCGCTCGGGCTGAACTCCACCGTGATCGTGCGGCTCACGTCATCCGCCGTGACGACGAACGGCGAGGCGAACTCCAGCTCCACCTCGATCTCGGCCTCCGCGTACACCGTGAAGGGGACCGGGTCGCCGCCGGTCGGCGTGAACGTGCCCACCACCCGCACGCTCCCCTTCCGCGGCCAGTCGGGGAACTGGGCCAGGATCTCCGTGCGCAGATCCTCGATCTCGGCCGCTTCGACCGGATCGTCCTCGTCGTCCTCGAGGTCCTCGATCTCGAACTCGATCTCGTCGTACTCGCCCTCCGGGATGTCGGCCATGACCGCCGTCGACGTGCCGCCCTCCAGCGGGAGGTTCAGCAGCGACGGACCCGTCTCGAACTCCTCGCAGAAATCGTCATCCTCGCCCGCGCTCGTCGAGTCGCAGCCCGCCAGGTCCTCCACGCGCTCCAGCTCGAACTCGTTCACGATCACGTGCACCGTGTCCAGTGTCAGCACGCCGTTCGAGCCGTTCACGTCCATCGACCGGGCCACCTGCCCGAAACCCAGCACCGACGCCGACGTCGTCGCCCGCGTCGCGAAGTCCACCGACACCTGTGTGCTCCCGCCGAGCCCGGTGCTCTCGTCGCACGCCGTGGCAACCAGGCCCACCAGCGCCACTGCAATCCACTTCCTCATGTCTCACCTCTCGCCAGAGTGTACCGTCCTGCGATCGTCCCGGTAAAGGGGCGAGAGTCATGCCAGACCGTAAGTGATTACATATGAACGACTTATGGATATCCGGGCGTGTCTCGATCCGATACAATGTGCCCTGCGGTGTAGCGTTACGATACAGATGGGCGACGCCGGTCGGCGCACGGGCCGGGGATCCGGGCGGGGCGCTGGCCGGGACGTGCCGGCGGCGGATCCGGTCCGCCGTTCACCCCTCGGGGTCGGCCAGCCACCAGTCCGGGGCCGACCGGAGCACGCCGCGGAGGTCCATGTTGACTCCCTGGAGCCCGTCGTCGTAGAGGATGAGGTCCGGGTAGTAGTAGAGGAACGTCCAGGGCTGCTCGCGAACGAGGAGGGCCTGGATCTGGTGCCAGAGCGGTCGGGTCCGGTCTCGGGCGAGCTCGGTCTCCACGACGTCCAGGAGACTGTCGAGGCGTGCGTTCCGGTATCCGGCGATCTGGAACGGCCCGTTCAGGGCCCGGGAGTGGAAGAGGGAGGCCAGGTCGAGACGGATATCGGCGTCCAGGGCGAGGAGCACGGCATCGAAATCTCGCTCGGGGCCTGTGATGGTCTGTACCAGGGTCCCGAACTCGAGGGGTCGGATCGCGAGCTGCACGCCGACCTCGGCAAGGTCGGCCTGGACCATCAGGGCCAGATCCCGGCTGGCGTCGTTCCCGGCGGGGACCATGAGCTCGAAGGCGAGCTCGGTGCCGGCGGGGTCCTCGCGGGGCGGGTCGTCGTCGCGCTGTCGGAACCCGAGGGCTTCGAGGGTATCGATCGCCGCCTGCGGGTCGTAGGCGAGCGGCTCGAGGGTGTCGGCGAATGCCCAGTGGGTGGGCGGCACGGGTCCCAGCGCCACGCGGCCGTGTCCCTGCCGGGCGGCGGCCAGGATCTCCGGCCGGTCGATGGCCCGTGTGAACGCGACCCGCACGGCGGCGGCATCGAGGGGCGGGCGTCGACCGTTCCACCCGATGAAGCTGTAGCGGAAGGAGGGTTTCTCGACGCCGATCAGGTCATCCCGCGCGGCGAGGCTGTCGAACCGCTCGGCCGGCGGCTCGAGGGCCAGGTGAGCGTTGCCGGTGAGGAGCTCCGCCACCTGCGCCTGGGCCTCGGGCACGACTCGCCAGACGAGGCGATCCAGGGACGGTGGTCCCCCGAGAGCCGCAGGGAAGTCCGGATTGCGCTCGAAGACCCAGCGGTCGCCGGGGCGGGCCTCCGCCAACCGGAAGGGTCCGTTGGCCACGGGCTCCCGGTTGAACGCGGTGGTGCGCATGGCTGCGGCCGGCACGGTGTCCAGCACGTGGGCCGGCAGGATCGGGAGGAGCGGGAGCCCTGCCAGCGGTTCCGGGTGGGGTTCGAACGATATCCGCAGCGTGAGCGAGTCCAGCGCCCGGACGTCCGTCCACCGGGCGAAGTTCCCGGCGCTCGGGTAGCCCGTTTCCGGGTCCAGCGCGCGCGCCAGCGTGAACGCGGCGTCGTAAGCCGTGGTGGGCACGCTGTCCTGCCACACGATGTCGTCACGAAGCCGGAGTACGGCGGCGGTGTCCCCATCCAGCGCCCACGACTCCGCCAGCCATGGCTCCAGCTCGAGCTCCGGCCCGAAGCGGAGGAGCGGCATGAACAGGAGGTGTCGCGTCGCCTCCTGCGCGTACACGCTGCCGGTGACCAGGGGGTTGAGGGCGTCGAGCCCCGCGGTCGCCACGATCACCGCGGTCCCCCCGCGCCGGACCGCCCGCTCCTGGTCATCTCCGCACGCGGCCGGTCCGCCGACGGCGATCAGGAAGGCGAGGAGTACGGGGCTCAGCTTCCGGGGATCGAGGCGTGGGCGCATGGTCTATCGTCGGAGAGGGTCGGGTCGGCGGCCGCGCGGCGGCGGTTTCCCCACGCTAGCCCGTCCGGCTCCTTCTGGAAAGAGGCGCCGGCGTCCTGCGGCGACCGGGGCTCCCCGAACCTGTCGTGTTATGATACAATTCGAGCGTCATGGATCCCCTTCTCTCTGTACTGCAGGCCACGGACGCGTTCACCGATGTGTGGCCGGATCTGGCCGACGCCGCCGGCGTGCGCCTGGAGACGGGTGCGGCAGTCCCGGAGCTGGCGCCGCTCCGGGAGGCGGTCGCGGTCCTGGTCGTGCTTGCGGGGTCCGAGGAGGAGGCCCCGGAGGTGGTGTCGGCGGTCCGGTCGGCCGGCGGCGATCCCATCGCCGTGGTGGCCGCAGAGACGGGCCATCGGCTGGCCGTGCAGGCCGTCGGGGCCGGGGCCGTGGAGTACTTCGCGCTGCCCGGCGACACGGACGCGCTGTGGTCCTGGGTCCAGGAACAGGCCGACCGGGCGCGGGCCGACGAGCGGGCCCGGGCGCTGGCCGAGGAGGAGCGGGACGAGTACGACTTCTCCCGACTGATCGGCGAGAGCGCCGGCCTCCACAAGGCGCTCACCATCGCCGCCCGGGTGATCCCCCGTGGCACCTCGACAGTTCTGATCACGGGCGAGACGGGGACCGGCAAGGAGCTGCTGGCGCAGGCGATCCACTACAACGGCCCCCGGGCCTCCGAACCGTTCATCGAGGTGAACTGCACGGCGCTGCCCGCGAACCTGCTGGAGGCGGAGCTGTTCGGGTACGAGCAGGGGGCGTTCACGGACGCCCGCACCGCGAAGCCCGGCCTCTTCGAAGCGGCGCACGGCGGCACCCTCTTCCTGGACGAGATCGGCGACCTCTCCCTCGACCTGCAGGCCAAGCTGCTGCGGGTCCTGGAGGAGAAGCGCGTGCGGCGCCTCGGCAGCCTCCGGTCGGTGGACGTCGACGTCCGGATCCTGGCCGCCACCCACGTCGACCTCCAGGAGGCCATCGCCGAGGGCACCTTCCGGGAAGACCTCTACTACCGGCTCGGCGTCGTCCCCGTTCATCTCCCGCCGCTCCGGGAGCGCGGCGAGGACGTGCTCCTCCTGGCCGAGCATTTCCTCGACACTTTCGCCGAGATGTACGACGTGGAGCGACCGCCCCTCGACCGCGAGGCTCGTGAAGCGCTCCTCTCCTACCGCTGGCCCGGCAACATCCGGGAGCTGAGGAACGGGCTGGAGCGGGTCATCCTCCTCGGCGACGGGTCGTTCGACCCCGAGAACCTCTTCCTCGCCGGCCGCTCCCGCGCCGCCGACCACCCCGGCCCGCTCCCCTTCCCCGCCCCCCTCGACGACATCGTGGCCGCCGCCGCCCGGGCCATGGTCGAGCGGACCGACGGCAACAAGAGCGCGGCGGCCGAGGCGCTGGGCATCAGCCGCAGCCGTCTCTACCGGCTGCTCGGGGAGGGCGATTGATGTGTATCGAAACGATACGGTTGTCGTGTACCGGAACGGCGGCGCGGCACCGGTGCAGAGGCAGAGCTACGGGTACGGGGCGTGCACGAATGATGGGGCGGGACCCCGACGATCACCTTGCTGGACCGAACGGAGAACGATGATGACAGGCAGTCGTAGACGGGCACGCTGGACGCTCCTGCTGGCGGTGGCCGTGCTGGGTGGCGTGGCGGCGTGCGACGAGAGCGCCACCGGCCCCGCGCAGGAGGGCGTGCCGGAGGGATCGCTCCAGTTCCTGACCATGCCGTCGGACCTCCAGCCACTGGAGACCCGGGACACGAGCTTCTGGGCGGTCCGGGGCGAGGACTCCCAGCTGGTGATCCGGTACGTGCCGGAGGCCGGCGCGACAGAGGGCGAGGAGTTCCTGACGTTCCGGGTCCGGGCGCAGTCGCTCTACCGCAAGCCGAACGGCGACCCGTTCGCCCCGGGCGACTCCATCGAGATCCACGTGACGATCGACGACACCGGCCGGTTCCTGTTCGACTTCGAGCCGTCGGGGCTCGAGTTCAACCCGAACGAGCCCGCGGAGCTGGAGATCGAGTACCGTCGCCTGAACGGCGACCTGGACGATGACGGTGACGTCGACGATGACGACATCGAGATCGAGCAGTCGATGCGGCTGTGGAAGCAGGAGGCGCCGGGGGCGCTCTGGTTCCCCGTCGGGACGATCATCCTGGAGGAGACCGACGAGATCGAAGGGGTGATCGACAGCTTCACCGGTTTCGCCGTGGCCGTGTAGCCGGGCCATGACGGAACGGGACGAGTCGGTCGTGGACCTGCTCCAGCGGGTCCGACGGCTGCAGGCGGAGCACGACCATCGCGGCGTCGTCGAGGCGCTGGACGGCGTGGCTCGTCCCGACCTCCTCTCCGAGCCCGGGCTCGGCTACGCCCTCGCCGTCGCGTACCGTGCTCTTGGCCAGCCCGAAGCGGCGTATACGTTGGTCATGGAGCTCCGGGAGCCGTGCGCCCGGCGGGGCCGGGACCGGCTCTTCCGCCAGCGGCTCAACCTCGAAGCCGCGCTGGAGTTCGAGCGCGGGTATCTCCAGCGGGCGGAGGAGCGGTGGCAGACGCTGTTGAGTGCGGCCTCCGAGGCCGGAGACAACGAGCTCATCGCGAAGGCCTCCAACAACCTCGGGATCCTCCACACGCTCGGCGGCCGGTCGTGGGAGGCGCTGACCTCCTACTCCCGGGCGCTCGCCGCCAGCCACCGCCTCGGAGACCGACGCGGGCTCGCGCAGGCGCACCAGAACCTCGCCATCACCTTCCGTGAGACCGGCTACGACGGGGAGGCCGACGCCCATTTCCAGGAGGCGATCTCCCACGCCCAGGCCGCGGACGGCGACGACGTGCTGGGCCGGGCCGAGGAGGAGCGGGCGCTCCTCTTCCTGCTGAACGGCGACCCCGGGATGGCGGAAGTCAGCGGGCAGCGGGCGCTGGCGCGGCTCCGGGGGATCGGCGACGCCGCGGGCGAGGCGGAGGCCCTGCGCGTCCTCGGGCTCGTGGCCGTCGCCGACGGCCGGACCGATGCCGCCCGGGAGCGGCTGACCGATGCGCTGGAGCGAAGCCGCAGCGTCGGCGTGCCGCTCCTGGAGGCCGAGACGCTGACGGCGCTGGCGGGGCTGGAGCGGTCCCGCGGCGCCGAAGAGGACGCGGCCGATCTCGCGGCCTCCGCCGCCCGGATCTTCCGGGAGATGGGGGCTGGACAGTGGGGCGAGCGCGCCCGCCGCCGGGTCGACGAGCTGCTCGAAGCGTCGGCCTACTAGCTCCCGCGGCCTATGCCGGCACCTCCACGCCCGGCGCGATCCGCCGGCCGATGGCGTCGGCGATGATCGCCACCTGCTCCATGAGCTCCTCGAACTGCTCCGGATAGAGCGACTGAGCGCCATCGGAGAGGGCGTGGTCGGGGTCCGGGTGGACCTCCACCATGAGCCCGTCCGCACCAGCGGCCACGGCGGCCCGGGCCATGGGCACCACCTTCGACCGCAGCCCCGTCCCGTGGCTCGGGTCGGCGATGATCGGCAGATGGCTCAGCGACTTCACCACCGGGATCGCCGTCAGGTCGAGCAGGTTGCGCGTGTGGTCGTCGAAGCTGCGGACGCCCCGCTCGCACAGGATCACGTTCGGGTTCCCCTCACTGACGACGTACTCGGCGGCCAGGAGCAGCTCCTTGATCGTGGCGGCCATGCCCCGCTTCAGCAGCACCGGCTTCCCGCTCCGGCCGACCTTCCGCAGGAGCGGGTAGTTCTGCATGTTCCGGGCGCCGATCTGGACGATGTCGGCGTGCTCGGCCACGGTGTCCACCAGCTCCGGCTCCAGCGCCTCGGTGACGATGGCGAGCCCCGTCTCCTCCCGCGCCCGGGCCAGCAGCTTCAGCCCCGGCTCGCCCAGCCCCTGGAACGCGTACGGCGAGGTCCGGGGCTTGAACGCACCGCCCCGGAGGATCGTCGCGCCGGCGTCCCGGAGCACCCGGGCCGAAGTCATGATCTGCGCCTCCGACTCCACCGAGCACGGCCCCGCCATGAGGACCACGTCCTCGGCGCCGATCCGGGTTCCGTTCGCCAGCGTGATGATGGTCGGCTCCGGGCGCCACTCCCGCGACACCTGCTTGTACGGCCGGGTGACCTCGATGACCTGCTGCACGGAGGCCAGCGACTGGAGCCGGCCGGCGTCGACGCGGCCGTCGTTGCCGACCAGCCCCACCGCCGTCCGCTGCTTCCCGGGGATCGGCCGGGCGCCGTACCCCATTTCCTCGATGGTGTCGATGACGCGCTGGATGTCCTCTTCCGGCGCGCCGTGGTTCATCACGACGAGCATGCGTGTCCTGCGTCTGGTTCAAGGGTTCTGCGACCGGGTGACCGCGCCCCGGAAGCTAAAGGGAAGCCGGTGGGCCGTCTACGGCCGCGCGGTCCTCCCCGAGGTCGGGGCGCCGTGCCCGGTCCGCTGAAAGCGCCCCGGCACCTGCGGCTCAGGCGACGTCGACCTCCAGCCCGTCCGTCGCCCGCACCGTCGGGCCGTCCCACCCCGCGGCGCGGACCCGGTCCACGGGCCCCAGGACGTCGAGGGGCGGGTAGACATGCGTCACCACGAGCCGGCCCGGCCGCGCCCGCGCGGCCATCTCGGCCAGGGAGGACGGCGAGAGGTGGGTCTCGATGGCCAGCTCGTCGGGCAGCGAGCACTCGGCGACGAGCACATCCACGCCCTTCATGAACGTGCCCACGGCCTCGGATGGCCCGGTATCACCTGTATAGCCGAGACTCACGCCGTTCTGCTGCAGTCGGTAGGCGAGCGAGTCGTCGGTATGGGGCGTGGCGCTGGCCCGCACGCCGACCCGTCCCACGTCGAAGGAGGCCCGTGCGGAGACCTCACGGATCACCACCGGGAACCCCGGGTCGGCGACGTGGTCGCCGAACGCCGCCTCCATCGCCTTGAGCCGCTCCCGGATCCCCCGGGGCGCCCAGATGGTGAGCGGCTTGTTCCGCGCCGGGTACACGCCGTGCTTCAGCGCGAAGAGCAGCATCGGGATGTCGCCGATGTGGTCGTTGTGGAAATGGGTGATCAGCAGGTGGTCCAGCTCCGGCCACGGGACGGCGAGCCGCGCCATGCCGTGGACCACGCCGCCGCCGCAGTCGAGGAGGAGCCGCTCGTCGCCGGCCTCGACCCAGAAGCCGGGGCACACGCGTCCGGCCTCCGGTGATGCCGTTCCCGACCCGACCACGGTGAGCTTCACGAAGCCTCCTACGCCGCCCCGGCCTTCTCCACGACCTCGTCGAGCTGGACGCCGACGATCGAGCTCACACCCGGCTCCTCCATGGTGACGCCGTAGATCCAGTCGGCGTTCTCCATGGTACGCGGGTTGTGGGTCACGACGATGAACTGGGTGTCGTCCTTGAAGCGCTCGAGCATGCTCAGGAACCGGCCGATATTGGCCTCATCGAGGGGCGCGTCCACCTCGTCGAGCACGCAGAACGGACTCGGCTTGACCAGGTAGATGGCGAAGAGGAGCGCCAGCGACGTGAGCGCGCGCTCGCCGCCGCTGAGCAGATGGATCCGCTGGGTCCGCTTCCCCCGCGGCGATGCGGAGATCTCGATGGGGCTCTCGAGCGGGTCGTCCTCGTCGGCGAGCCAGACATCGCACTGGCCGCCCTCGAAGAGCGTCTGGAACGTGTCCTGGAAGTTCGCGCGGATCCGGTCGAACGTCTCGGTGAACAGCTTCTTCGCCGTACGGTTGATCTCCCGGATCGCCTGCTGCAGATCGTCGCGGGCCTGGACGAGGTCCTGGCGCTGGCTCTCCAGGAAGTCGAGCCGCTCCTTCTCTTCCTCGTATTCCTCCACCGCCAGCATGTTGATCGGCCCGAGGCGGTCGAGGTCGTGGATCAGCTGACGGAGCTCCGCGGTCAGCGTCTCCAGGTCGCCCTCCACCGGCTCCACGATCTCCATGAGCTGGTCGAACGGGCGGTCCCACTCCACCTCGAGCCGCTCCCTGATCCGCTGCTCGGCCGCACCGGCCTCCGTCATCTGGAGCTCCAGCCGGTGCCGCTCCTCGCCGCTGGACTCCGCGATGGTGCGCAGCTTCCGCACCCGCTTCTCCAGCTCCTCGACGACGCGTCCGGCCTCGTCGAGTCGCTCGTCGAAGCCACGGAGCGCCTCGCTGGCTTCCTGCCGCTCCCCGAAGAGCGTCTCCAGCTCGGCGCTCCGCTCCTCGCGGAGCGTCTCCAGCTCGGCGATGGTCGCCTCGTGCTCGGCCTCCTCGGTGTCCAGCGAGGCCTGCCGGGCCTCGGCGTGCTCCAGCGACGAAGTGGCGCTCGTCTTCCGTCGCTCCAGCTCGGCCAGCGCCGCTTCCTCCCGGGCATGCGAGATCCGGAGCTCCGAGACCTCGTCGCGGACCTCCTCCCACGCGTGCTGCCGCTCCGCCAGCGTCTCGTCCGCCGCGCGGCGACGGTCGCGGAGCCCGGCCAGCTCGTCCTCCAGCTCCTCCGCCTCCTCCTCGGCGGCATCGGCCTCGGCACGGGCCTGCTCGGCCGCGGCCCGCAGCCCCGCCCGCTTCTGCTCCAGCTCGTCCCGCGTCCGCTCCGCCCGGGCCCGCTGACCCGCGCGTGCCGCCTCATCCGCATCCAGCCGCCGGAGCTCCAGCTCCAGCACGCTCGCCTGCTCCTCCAGCTGCCGCAGCTCGGCCTCCGTCTCCTCCACGGACTCGGCCAGGCTGGCCCGGGCGGCCGCCCGCGCCTCCCGGGTCCGGCTGGCCTCCTCGGCCTCCGACCGCAGCTTCGCGAGCCGCTCGCGGCGCCCGAGGAGCACCGGCTCGGAGGCCGGCTCGCCGGCGAACTCGAACGCCTCGAGCAGCGCGCGGACGCGGTCGAGATCGGCCTGACGGAGGAGCGCCAGCACCCCGGTCTCCGGGCCGTGCTCGGCGATCCAGCGGCGGAGCCGGTCGACGGACGCGTCGTCCTCCACGATGAGCGCCTGGAGCACGGCGCCGATCGTCTCCTCGACCGCCGCGGCCCGCTCGTCGGAGAGCTCCAGCAGCTCGGCCAGCGGGCCCACGAGCCCGTCCAGCTCGTCCCGGTGGTCGAGCGCCGCCGTCACGGCGGGGCCGAAGCCGTGGTGCTCCCGCTCCAGCGCCTCCAGCGCCGCGACCCGGGCCGTCAGGAGGTTCTCCCGGTCCTCGGCCTCGTTCAGCGCGCGGCGGGCCTCGAGCTCCTCCTCCCGCAACGCCGCGAGTCGGGCCCGCGCCGCCTCGACCTCCTCACGGGCCTCCTCCTCCGCGCTGGTGAGCTCCCGGGCCCGATTCGCGAAGAGGTCGCCCTGCTCCTCCAGCCGGGCCAGCTCGGAGAGCGTCTCCTCGTGCTCCAGCGCGAGCCGCTCCGCCCGCTCATCGGCGTCCGCCGCCCGGGCCCGGCCGGCCTGGGCCGACGCCTTCAGCTTCGCGATCCGCTCGGCCAGCTCCTCCTGCCGGGTCCGGGCCGTCTCCTCCGCCTCCCGGGCGTCCGACAGCTGCTCCCGGAGCGCCCGCTGCCGCTCCTGCGCCTCCGCCACCTCCACGGCCAGCTCGCCCACCGCCTTCTCCCGGGCCACCAGGTCGTCGGTCAGCGTGTCGATCTCCCGGCGCAGCGACGCCGCCCGCTCCCGGGCCTCGACCCGCTCCGTCTCGATCTGCTGCAGCCGCCGCTTCGCGTGGGTCCGGCGCTCTTCGGCTACCGCCAGCTCCCGCTCCCGTTCGGCGATCTGGCGGTTGATCTCCTCCAGCCGGCGGGCGTGGGCGCTACGCTTCCGTGACACTTCCGCGCTCTCCAGACGACGACGCTCGAGCTCCGCCTCCGCGCCGCTCAGCTCCGCCTTCGCCGTGGGCGCCAGCTCCGTGAGCTCGGTCAGCCGCTCGTCCGCGTCGGCCACCGACGCCTTCAGCCGCTCCAGCTGGAGCCGGGCCACGGTTACCTCCACCGCCAGCCGCCGGTCCCGGTACTCCCGGTGGCGCTCGGCCTTCCGCCGCTGCCGCGACAGGCTCCGGACCTTCGTCTGGATCTCCGAGATCACGTCGTCCAGACGCGAGACGTCATCCTCGGCCTGGTTCAGCCGCCGCGCGGCCACCTTCCGTCGGTCCTTGTACCGGCCGATCCCGGCCGCCTCCTCGAAGACCTCCCGGCGCTCGTCCGCCTTGTCGCTCAGCAGCGAGTCGACCATCCCCTGCTCGATGATGGCGTACGCGTTCGCGCCGAGCCCCGTGTCCCGGAGCAGGTCGAGAAGGTCCTTGAGCCGGACGGTGTCCCGGTTGAGCGCGTAGTCGCTCCCGCCCTCCCGGTGCACGGTCCGCCGGATCTCGACCTCTTCCTGCGGCATCGGCAGCTTCTGATCGCTGTTGTCCACGATCATCGCGACCTCGGCACGGTTCACCGCCCGCCGCTGCTGCGTGCCCTGGAAGATCGCCTCGTCCATCCGCGAGCCCCGGATCGCCGTCGGCCGCTGCTCGCCCAGCACCCAGCGGATGGCGTCGCTGATGTTCGACTTGCCGCACCCGTTCGGGCCGACGATCGCCGTGACCCCCTCGTGGAACTCGATCTCCGTCCGGTCGGGGAACGACTTGAAGCCGTGGAGCTGGAGCTTCCTGACCTTCATCCGTCCACCTCCAGCGGCACGCCCACGCGCTCGACCAGCGGCGCC
>JBPRGE010000149.1:0-80452 GCA_051418035.1 Candidatus Longimicrobiales bacterium M2_2A_002 | reverse complement strand
GCACTCCGGCGCCTTGATGTCCTCGAGGTTGATCCCGCCCACCGTCGGCTCGAGCAGCTCGCAGAACTGCACCACTTCATCCGGGTCCTCCGAGTCGACCTCGATGTCGAAGACGTCGATGTCGGCGAACCGCTTGAACAGGACGCCCTTCCCCTCCATGACCGGCTTCGACGCCAGCGCGCCGAGATTGCCGAGCCCCAGCACCGCCGTGCCGTTGGAGACCACGGCCACCATGTTGCCCCGGGCCGTGTACTTGAAGACGTCCTCCGGGTCCTTCTGGATCGCGAGGCACGGCTCGGCGACGCCCGGGCTGTATGCGAGGGAGAGGTCGAGCTGGGTGCTGACCGATTTCGTGGGTACGACTTCTATCTTCCCGGGCCGGCCGATGGAGTGGTACTCCAGCGCCTGCCGTTTGCGATCTGACATTTGTATTCCTTTATTGCCCGCTTGTGTGAGCGTATCCGAGCATGCGTAGGCTAACCTGCGCCCGCACGCGATGGCAAGGCGGAAATCCCCCATTTTCCCCGCTTGCGTCGGGCCGCATCGATCGCGATTGTCCCTCCCCGGCCCCGACGTACTCAGCTGACGGGATCCCATGACGTTCCGGCCCACGACAGTCTGCCACGGTGGGCTCCTGCCGGCCGCCCTGCTCGCCGCCCTCGTGGCCGCGCCCGGGGCCGCACAGGAGCCCGGCGCCGGGGCGTGCCCGAACGGAGTGGTCGAGCACATCTTCATCGACAACCACTCCATCTTCGACACCTCGGATCCCGCCCTGAACCCGCGGTTCCGGTGGGCGTACCGGCTGGCCAATACGCTCCACGTACGGACGAAGGAGGAGTTCATCAGCCGGGAGCTCCTCGTCGATCCCGGCGACTGCTACGACCCCGTCCTGCTCGAGGAGTCCGGCCGCCTGCTCCGGGCGTACGACTTCATCGCCCACGCCGATGTGTACGGGGTACGCCAGGAGGATGGCGGCTGGCACGTGGTGGTCGATACCGAGGACGAATGGTCGACCCAGGTCGAGATCCAGTACGACATGAGCGGCGATTTCGAGTTCGAGGCGCTGGCGGTCCGTGAGAAGAACCTGCTCGGGACCGGCCAGTCCATCGAGTTCTTCTACCGGAGCATGGAGGCTACGCTCGCCTACGGGCTCCGCTACGCCACCCCACAGCTCTTCCGGACCCGCTGGGACTTCGCCCTGGAGGCCGGGAAGACCCGGGCCGGGAACCTGCTCCACCAGGAGATCAGCTACCCGTTCCTCGGCGAGACCGGGTCGTGGGCGTTCCGCCAGTACTACCACTACCGGGACCACTATTTCGACTACGTGCTCCCCCGTGACGCCGCTACGTGTCCCGCCGACGGCCCGAACTGCCGGATCCTGATCCCGCTCCGGCAGCGCAGCTTCCATATCGCCGGGCTCAGACGCTTCGGCCGCCGGGGCAACCTGACGGTCGTCGGCGCCGGCCTCGCCGTCCAGTCGCTCCAGTACCCCGGCGACCCGGCCACGGCGGTCACCCTCGTCCGCGGCGGCGACTATGCCGGGCGAGAGCCCGTGGACCCGGAGCTCCGCGCCCCGGCCATGGCGCTGACCGAGTCGCTGCGCAGCGTCCGCGGTGTGCTCCTCCTCGGGAAGCGGAACATCACGTGGCAGCGCCGTACCGGGCTCGACAGCTTCCAGGGGCAGGAGGACGTGCGGGTCGGCGCCGAGCTCGAGGTGGCCGTGGCCCGCTCCATCGCCGGCTTCGACTCCGACGACGACATGTACCTGGCCGGCGACTTCTACGCGGCCGCCGGGCCGCCCCACCTCTTCCTCGCCTCCCGGGTCCGGGCGGACGCCCGACGCGATTACGACGCCGACATCGACGACCCGGAGATGAAGGACATCCTTGCCGAGGCCGAGGTCCTGCTCTATGTCCGGCCCGACCCGCTCCCCGACCACACCGTCCTGTTCCGGGCCGCCGCGTCCGGCGGGTGGAACACCCGGACCCCGTTCCAGCTCACGCTCGGCGGTGAGGGGGGGCTGCGGGGCTGGCCCGAGGAGGCGTTCCCGGGCGGCCGGCGCCTGACGCTGACCGCCGAGGACCGCTGGCACCACGACTGGCTGGTCCCCGACCTCGCCGATATCGGCACGTCCCTCTTCGTCGATATCGGTCGGATCTGGGGCGGAGAAGCGCCGTACGGCACCGACTCGGGGTGGCGGGCCAACCTCGGCACGGGGCTCCGGATCAACTTCCCCGCCGGTGGGACCAACACGTTCCGGTTCGACATCGCGTTCCCCGTGGGGCCCGACGCCCAGCCCGGCGACTTCCAGCTCGTGATCGGCGTGGGCGAGTACCTGGGCGTGTCCGCGCCGTTCCTGGACCCGCAGATCGACCGGTCGCGCGTCTCGCCCATCACGGGCGGCCTCCTCAACTTCCCGGACTGAGTCGTGACACTCCTCGATCGGGCGGTCGATGCTCCCGAGCGCATGGATGCGGCCGATGTGGACCGCGTCGACCTGGAGCGCGCGCTCGACCACATCGTGGTCGTGAACCGATGGCTCGGCGCACGCCGGGCGCTGCGGAAACACCTCCCCTGGGCGCTGCCCGCCGGCCGGACCCATGCACGCGTCCTGGACATCGGGACCGGCTCCGGCGACCTGGCCGTCGCCATGGCGCAGTGGGGGCGCGAGCAGCGACGGACCCTCCGCGTCACGGCCGTGGATCTCCACGCGGCCACCCTCCGCATCGCCCGGGAGCGTACCCGGGAGGTCGGGGCAGTCCGGCTCGTCCAGGGCGACGGGCTCCGGCTGCCGTTCCACGACGCTGCCTTCGACCTCGCTCACCTGTCCATGACGCTCCACCACATGGATGGCCCCGCCCTCGTCGACCTGCTCCGGGAAACCGGTCGAGTCGCCAGGGACGGCCGGGTGCTGGTCGGCGAGCTGGAGCGGGCACTGCCGAACTACCTCGGCGCCCGTCTTCTCGCCGCTACCCTCTGGCGATCGAACCCCATCACCCGTCACGACGGCCCCCTCTCCGTGCGCCGGTCGTTCACACCGTCGGAGCTCGCACGGCTCGCACGCGACGCCGGGCTCCGGAGCCCGTCCGTCCACCGCCACCCCTTCTACCGCCTCGTGCTGCGGGCGGAGGCCTGACATGGGTCGGCACCGACGACCGCCGGACCGAGGACCACCGCCTCACCGAGCCCTGCCCGCCGGGGCACGCCCACGGAGCCGACCGGAGACCGAGGTCGACGTCATTGTCGTCGGGGCCGGGCCGGGCGGGTCCATCACCGCGCTGCTCCTGGCCCGGCGCGGGCTCGATGTACTCCTCCTCGACCGGGCGGCGTTCCCCCGGCCGAAGCCGTGCGGCGACTGCATGAGCGCCGCCGCGACCGCGCTCCTCGACCGGCTCGGCCTGCTGGATCGGGTCCGGGAGGCCGGTGCCGCCGAGATCGAGCGGTGGGAGATCGTCGCGCCCGGCGGCCAGACCGCCACCGGCGCGTTCTCCGACCGCCCCGCCCTCGCCCTCGAGCGACGCGTCCTGGACGCGCTCCTGCTCGACGCCGCCATCGAGGCCGGAGCCCGGTTCCGACAGGCCCATGTGGTCGGGCTCCACCGGGGCCCGGACGGACGGGTCCGGGGCGTCCGGACCCGGGACGAAGACACGCTGTCCGCCCGCCTCGCGGTCGGGGCCGATGGGCTCCGGTCCGTGGTGGCCCGGGAGCTGGACGTCTACCGCCGCGCGCCCCGGCTCCGGAAGGTATCCCTCACCGCCCACGTCCCGGCGCCCGATTCGGCGCCCGGCACCACCGGCCCTGTCGACCGGCGGCACGGCGAGATGCACGTCCTGGACGGCGGGGTCCTCGGCATCGCGCCCTCGGGCCCCGACCGGTACAACCTGACGCTCGTGGTCGGCGACGAGCACACCGACCGGCTCCGGCAGCTCGGCCCCGAGCCGTTCTTCCGGTCGTGGCTCGAGCGGGTGCCCTCGGCCCGCGACCGGTTCGGCCGCCACGACATCGGGCCGCTCCTGGCCTCCGGCCCGTTCGACTGGCCCACCCGGAGCCCCGTGGCCGATGGCGCTGCGCTGGTCGGCGATGCCGCCGGGTACTACGACCCGTTCACCGGCCAGGGGATCTACCAGGCCATGGCCGCCGCCGAGCGGCTCGTCGCAGCGGTGGGCCCGGCGCTCGAGGCCGGGGCCGGGCCGGCGTCGCTCGATCCCGCCCTGACCCGCTACGCCGCAGACAAGGCCCGACTCACCCGACCCGCCCGGCGCGTCCAGCGGCTGGTGGAGGCGGTCGTCTCCCGGCCGTGGCTCGCCGACCTGGCCCTCGGCCGGCTCCGCGACGCAGGAGTCGCCATGGACCGGCTGATCGAGGTCACGGGCGACCTGCGGCCGCCCCGATCCTTGCTTTCGCCCGCCGTCGTATCGAGCTTGGTTCGTCCCCCGACCCGGAGCACGCATGATCCGCACTGACCAGCACGTGACCACCGCGCCCGCTGACATCGTCTTCCGCGTGGCCGCCGACGTGGAGCGATGGCCCGAGATCCTGCCGCACTACCGGTGGGTCAGGTTCGAGCAGCAGCGCGGATTCGGCCGTGGCGTGGTGGAGATGGCGGCCTGGCGCGACTTCGTCGGCCCGCTCCGCTGGCCCACGTGGTGGAAGTCGCTGATGGAGGCCGACCCCGACGAGCCGATCGTCCGGTACTCCCATATCGGCGGGGTCACGACCGGCATGGACGTGGAGTGGCTCTTCCTCCCGGCCGACCGGGGCACCGTGGTCCGCATCGTCCACGAGTGGGCGGAAGGGCCCGCCTGGCCGCTGATCGGAAAATTCGCCGCGAACCGGGTCATCGGCCCCCACTTCGTGAGCTTCATCGCCCAGCGCACGCTGAAGGGGGTCTGCGCCGAGGCGGAGCGGCTCGCGGCGCTGGAGGCCGGGGAGGCCGCGCAGCACGCGGAGGCTGGGCAGCCCGAGGAGCCCGCCGATGGGTGATCGCTCCGCGGGCGCGAGGAACGACGGCCCGCCGTTCCGGGTCGCCATCACGGGGATCGGGCCCATCACCGCGATCGGCTCCGGGAAGGACGCGTTCTACCGCGGGCTCCGGGATGCCCGGTCGCCGATCCGCAGGGCCACGCGGTTCGACCCTGAGATGTGGCGGTCCAGGCTCGCCGCCGAGGTCGACGACTTCGACCCCGCCGACTTCCTCGACGCCCAGCAGGTCAGGCGCCTCGATCGCTTCATGCACTTCGCCGTGGCCACCACCCGGATGGCCCTCGAGGACGCCGCCCTCGACCCGACCGACGTGGACCCCGACGGCGTGGCCGTCCAGTTCGGCTCGGCTCTCGGCGGCGTGGGATACGCCGAGGAGCAGGTCGGCAACCTGATCCGGAAGGGGAAGCGCGCCGTCGATCCCCGGGTCGCTCTCACCACCTTCGGCGGCGCCGCCAGCTGCGGTGTGGCCATCGAGTTCGGGTTCACCGGCCCGAACTCCACCAACGCCATGTCGTGCGCCTCCGGGACCATCGCCATCGGGGAGGCGTTCCGCCTGATCCGGGACGGCACGAGCGACATGGCCGTGGCCGGCGGCGTGGAGGCGCCGCTCGCGCCCCTCTCGTTCGGCGCGTTCTCGCTGATCCGCGCCATGAGCACCCGCAACGACGATCCGGAGGCCGCCTGCCGGCCGTTCGACAGGGACCGGGACGGCTTCGTCATGGGCGAGGGCGGCTGCACCGTGGTGCTCGAGCGGTGGGACCACGCCGTGGCCCGGGGGGCACGGATCTACGGCGAGCTCGCCGGCTACGGGACCACCAACGACGCCCACCACATGACCGCGCCCCGACCGGACGGGGCCCAGGCCGCCCGGGCCATGCGCCTCGCACTGGCATCGGCCGGCCTCGAGCCCGGCGACGTCGACTACGTGAACCCCCACGGCTCGTCCACGCCGCTCAACGACTCCACCGAGACCCAGGCGATCAAGCAAGTGCTCGGCGACCACGCGTACGACGTGCTGGTCAGCGGCACCAAGGCGTACCACGGCCACGCCCTCGGCGCGTCCGGGGCCATGGAGGTCGCCATTGCCTGCCTCGCCTTCGAGAACCACTGGGTCCCGCCCACGCTGAACTTCGAGGACGGCGGGGAGGTGTGCGACCTCGACTACGTGACCGGCTCCGGCCGGGACCACCGCTCCGAGGTCTGCCTCTCCAACTCGTTCGGGTTCGGCGGGATCAACGCATCGCTCGTCCTCCGACGCGAGGCATGACCCTGCTCCTCGCAGGGCAGCTGGCCGGCCTCGCGTTCGCGTGCGGACTCGACCTCTACCTTACCGTGGCGCTGGTCGGGATCCTCGCGCGGCTCGGCGTACTCAGCACGCTGCCCCCCGGGCTCGAAGGGCTCGCAGGAACGGTCGTCCTGGCCAGTGCACTGGCTATGTTCGCCGTCGAGGCCGTGGTCGACAGGATCCGGCACGCCGACTCCGTGTGGGACACCGTCCACACCTTCATCCGCCCGCCCGCCGCCGCGCTCCTCGCCGTGGGCGTGACCTGGGGCCAGCCGGTCCGCGTCATCATCATCGGCGCCCTCCTCGGCTTCCTCGTGGCCCTGATCGCCCACGGGACCAAGGCCGGCCTCCGCATGAACCTCAACGCCACCATGCACGGACGGTGGCAGAGCTGGATCAGCATCCTCGAGGACGCGCTCGCCGCGACCCTCGCCGTGTTCACCTTCCTCTTCCCCGTCCGGACCCTCGTCGCCGTCGCCGTCGCGCTCCTCGTCAGCCTCGCCTTCGCACCCCGCCTCTGGGGCGCGTTCGGGCTCGGCGTCCGCGGCGTTACCGCCTGGGTCCGATCCATATTCCTCCCGGCCGGGTGGCGCGAGGGGAACGCGCTCCCCGGAGACGTGCGGGCGATCCTCGGAGAGACCCCGATCGGCGCCGCACCGCCGCGGGGCACCCGCGCCACACTCCACGCCATGGGCGCCGTGGCGCCGTTCCGGAACGGCTGGCTGATCCTGACCGACCGGGGACCGGTGTTCAGCTACCGGACGCTGCTCGGCACCCGCAGGATCGACCTGCCGCCGCCTCGAGCGGTCGAGCACGAGCCCGGGGTCTGGGCCGATATCCTCCGCGTACACACCGACGAAGACACCGACTACACCCTCTTCCTGCTCAGAGACGGTCCCCCCATCGAGCTGGCCGTCCGCAACCTCAGCCCCGAAACCTCATGAGTGTCCAGGAGTTCCGCGAGTTCCGCGAGCGTATGAACGACCGCATCCTCGAAGCCGGCAACCTCGAGATCAAGCGCTTCTTCGCCCTCGATACCCGTGCCTACGACGACGGCGCCCTCGACACCCGGACCAAGGAGCTCATGGGACTCGTCGCCTCGCTCGTGCTCCGCTGCGATGACTGCATCACCTACCACCTCACACGCTGCGTCGAGGAGGGCGTCTCCGATGACGAGCTCTTCGAGACCTTCTCCGTCGGGCTCGTGGTCGGCGGGTCCATTGTCATCCCGCACCTCCGCCGCGCCGTCGCCACCCTCGATGAGCTCCGATCCCGTTAGCCCATCCGGCGCCGCCGGCCCGCCCGTCGAATACATATGTTTATCGCGGGCACGGCGCGCTGCCGACCGCCGGACGGCCCGGGGGGACGCGACGCAGACCGGCACAGGAGGGTTTACACATTTTTTCGTTTCGTATATATTGGCGTGTTCTTCGGGCCGACTTCCTTCAACGGCTTTCCGGGTGCGGATGGTTTGTCTGCAGTCCACACAGCGGATTCCAACCGACTACGCAGCGAGCGTCCATCGCCGACGGTGCTCGCTGCTTTTTAGTCTCTGACGAGAGGGCAACGCTCCATGTTCGTTAACTCGCGCGCGACGGATTCCTTCGATCAGTACCTGTTCGACGTAGAGAAGTACCCCTTAATCGAAGACCCGATGGAGGAGCGCGAGCTGGCCGCCCGGGCCCGGGAGGGCGACAAGGAGGCGGCGGAGCGACTGGTGACGGCCAATCTCCGGTTCGTCATATCGTACGTGAAGAAGTACCAGGGCCGTGGCCTCGGGCTCGCGGAGCTGGTCTGTATCGGGAACGAGGGCCTGCTGAAGGCCGTGAAGAAGTTCGATCCCGAGAAGGGCGTGAAGTTCATCTCGTACGCCGTGTGGTGGATCCGCCAGACGGTGCTGCAGGCGCTGGCCGAGCAGACCCGCTCGGTCCGGATCCCGCTGAACCAGAACTCGAATCTGGTGAAGCTCTCCCGTACGGAGACGGCGCTGACCCAGCTCCTGGGCCGTTCGCCGACGGACCAGGAGATCGCCGAGCACATGGAGGAGCCCATCGAAACGGTGCGCGCGCTGCGCCGTGTGGCGGCCTCCGAGCTCTCCCTCGATGCGCCCATCGACCGGGGCGACCGGGACAGCGCGTCGTTCGGCGAGCGGTTCGCGGGCGCCGAGAGCGACGACATCGAGGAGAGCGTGGAGAGCCAGGCCCGTCGCGAGTTCCTGGACCGCATGTTCGAGAAGTACCTGACGGAGCGGGAGCGGAAGATCCTCTACCTCTACTACGGCCTCGATGACGGCGAGGAGCGCACGCTGGAGGAGATCGGCTCGCTGCTCGGCGTGACCCGCGAGCGGATCCGTCAGATCCGGAACCGGGCGTTCGAGAAGCTGCGGGAGAGCGCGGACGGCGAGGCACTGAGCACGTTCTGGGCGGCCGAGTAGAGTCCGGCGCCGCGGGGCGGAGCCGGCCCCGGCCCGCCCCGCCACAGCGCACTGGGCGCAGAGCCCTCCGGGAGCGAATCCCGGGGGGCTCTTTCTCTGCCTGCACGACTGCGCGCGGCACGGGGCCGAGCCGGCGCCCTCACCGTGACCTCTGCGTGCCGGACCACCGACCCGGGAATCCGGGTCAGGCTTCGACCGCTTCCTCCTCGACGGCTTCGACGTCGGCGCCGTTCACGACCCGCCCGGACGCCGAGCCCAGCATCACCAGCTCCCGCACGTTGACCTCGGCGGTGGGGATCGTCACACCGTCGCGCTCGTACGAGTCGTACTGCATCCGCCCTTCGACATAGAGCCGGTCGCCCTTCCGCACGTACTCCTCGGCGATCTCGGCCAGCCGGCCCCAGACGGTGAGCCGGTGCCACTCCGTCCGCTCCTCGAAGCCGTTCTCCCTCGGGATCCGGCGGTTGGTGGCCAGCGAGAAGTGGGCGACCTTCTGCCCGTTGGACGTGGTCTGGACCTCGGGGTCCCGCCCCACGTTCCCGACCAGGATGACCTTGTTCACCGCTCGTGCCATGTGCACCTCCTGTGGTTGGGGCCCCGCCGGTCGGGGCCCGTCACTCACAGGGATACCGCATGGGTTGGGGCAGACGAATAGCGCATCCGGACGATCTGGCATAGCCGCGTGCGTTGCCCGGCGCTCGGGGTCGTGGTCGGGCAACCGTCGGACCGCACTCACGCGAAGACGCTAGGTCAGCGAAGGCATCGGATGGATTCGGAGTCCCTCGCGTTACCCGAACTCCCCGTCCGGTCTTTGGGGTTTGGTTCCCCAATGAACGTTGAAACGCCCACGAAAAAGTGGATTCGCGTCTTCGCGTGAATCGCAGTTCGAACCCGGCCCTGCCGCGAAGTCATCCGACGCGACAGGAAGCCGGCCCCACCCCGCCGTCGCCTATTTACACTGGTACCAGCTCGTGCCGGTCCCGACCTCCACGCGGAGCGGTACGTCCAGCTCGAACGCGCCCTCCATCCGATCGGTGATGAGCGCGGTCACTTCGTCCACGGCCGGCTCCGGCACTTCGAAGAGCAGCTCGTCGTGGACCTGGAGGAGCATGCGGGTGCCATCGTCCCGGCCGACGAGCTCGTCATGGATATGGATCATGGCGATCTTGATGATGTCGGCCGCGCTGCCCTGGACGGGCGCGTTCGTCGCCGCCCGCTCACCGAACTGCCGGACGTTGTAGTTCCTGCTCTTGACCTCGGGGATGTAGCGGCGTCGCCCGGATAGCGTCTCGACGTACCCCTCCTCGTACGCCCGCTCGATCTGCCGGTCGAGGTACGCGCGCACATCCGGGAGCCGCTCGAAGTAGTTCTCGATGAACGTCTTCGCCTCCTGGACGCTGGTCCCCAGCTGCTTCGAGAGCGCGTACGGCCCGATCCCGTAGATGGTGGCGAAGTTGATGGTCTTGGCCGCCGCCCGCATATCGGCCGTGACGTCGTCCACCTCGACATCGAAGACGAGCGCGGCGGTCTCCCGGTGGATGTCGGCGTCGGAGCGGAACGCCCGGGTGAAGGTCTCGTCGCCCGACAGGTGGGCCAGTACCCGGAGCTCGATCTGGGAGTAGTCGGCCGAGATGAACCGCATCCCGTCGGCGGGGACGAACCCCTTCCGGAGCTCGGCGCCCAGCTCCGTCCGGATCGGGATGTTCTGCAGGTTCGGGTCGCTGGAGCTGAGTCGGCCCGTGGCGGCCACGGCCTGGTTGAAGCTCGAGTGGATCCGGCCGGTCTCCGGGCTCACCAGTGCCGGGAGCGCGTCGACGTAGGTGCTCTTCAGCTTGTCGAGCTGCCGGTACTCGAGGATGAGCGTCGGGATCCGGTGCCCCTGCTCCGCGAGCTCCTCCAGGACCGATGCGTCGGTGGACGGCCCGGTCTTCGTCTTCTTGATGACCGGGAGCTCCATCTTCTCGAAGAGGATCTCCCGGAGCTGGTGCGTGGAGTTGATGTTGAACTCCTCGCCCGCCTCCTTGTAGATGTCCTCCTCGATGAGTCCGAGCTCCTTCTCCAGCTTCTCGGACACGCCCCGGAAGAAGTCGACATCGATCCCGATCCCGGCGGTCTCCATGTCGGCGAGGACCGGGATCAGCGGCTTCTCGATATCGCGGTAGAGCTCGTCCAGCTGGTACTCCTCGAGCCGCGGCTCGAGCTGCTCGCGGATCCGCAGCACCAGGTCGGCCTTCTCGCACGCGTAGTCCCGCACGCGGTCCAGCGCGACCTCGGCCACCGGGGTCACGCTCCGGCCCTTGCCGCAGAGGTCCTCCCGGGTCATGGCGCTGTGCCCCAGGTGCTGGAGCGCCAGCGAGTCGAGCTCGTGCTCCCGCCGGCCGGGCTCCAGCAGGTACGATCCGATCATGATGTCGAAGTCGAGCCCCCGGAGCTCCACGCCGGCCTCCCGGAGCACCAGGAGCGCGTACTTGAGGTCGTGGCCGGTCTTCGGGATCCCGGCGTCCTCCAGGACCTCGACCAGCGACTGCATCGCCTCGTCCTCGAGCGCCGGCAGGTTCATCCCCTCGTGGCCGCCCAGGTCGAGCTCGCCCGCGGGCCGATGGCCCAGCGGCAGGTACGCCGCCTGTCCGCGCTCGAGCCCGATGGCCAGCCCGACCAGCCTCGCCCGGAGCGGCGCCGACGCCGACCCGATGACGTGCACGGCCGCCGCGCCCCGGTCCCGGACGCGGGCGGCGAGCTCCGCCACCCCGTCGGCCGACCCGACCACCCGGTAGTCGGACTCCAGCTCCTCCGTCTCCGGCTCCGGCGCCGCGATTTCCCGGACCAGCCCGTGGAACTCCAACGCGGCGAACAGCTCCTTCAGCCGGTCCCGGTCCGGCCCCGTCACCTCGAGCGCCTCCAGGTCGAGCTCCACCGGGAGGTCCTTCATGATCGTGACGAGCTTCTTCGAGAGGATGATCTCGTCGTGGTACTCCTGCAGCGCCTCCCGGGCCCGCTTCCCGCTCACCTCCCCGGCGTGCTCCAGGATCTCGTCGACACCACCGTACTGGTCGATCAGCTTGACGGCCGTCTTCGGCCCGATCCCCTTGGCGCCGGGGATGTTGTCCGAGCTGTCGCCGATGAGCGCCAGGTAGTCGCGCACGTGCTCCGGCGGGACGCCCAGCCGCTCCGACGCGTTCCCCGGTCCGACCCATTCCTCGTCGACGTTCGAGGAGCCGCCCCGCCCGGGGTTCAGCAGCTTGATGTCGTCGTCGATCAGCTGGTAGAAGTCCTTGTCCCCGCTCACGATCACGGTCTCGACCCCGGCCCCCGACGCCAGCCGGGCCATGGTGCCGATGACGTCATCGGCCTCGTGGTCCTCCAGCTCGAGGATCGGGACCCGGAACGCCTCCAGCAGCTCCCGGATCCGGGGCAGCGAGGCCCGCAGCTCGTCCGGCATCTTCTCGCGGGTGGCCTTGTACTCCGGGTAGATCTCCGTCCGGAGGCTGTCGCCCGAGTCCATCACCACGCCCAGGTAGTCCGGGTCGTACTCGTCCAGCAGCTTCAGCAGGAACCGGGTCATCCCGAACGCCGCCGACGTGTTCTCGCCCTTCGACGTCATCAGCGGGCGGCTGATCATGGCGAAGAACGCCCGGTAGATCAGGGCGTAGCCATCGATCAGGTAGAGGCGGGGACGGGTCTTCTCGGGCAGCTCGACCATTCACTCGTTCGGCTCGGGGAGCGTCGGTGGGGATTGTATTGCGCACCCGTCGTGCCATGCAACGAAGACGCCCCGCCACGGGGTCCCGTGGCGGGGCGTCTGGCTCGTGGGTCGGGGATCCCGCTCGTCAGGCAGTGCCCCGCTGCACGTTCGCGGCCTGGAGGCCCTTGTCGGTCTCCTTCAGCTCGAAGTCGACCTCTTCGCCTTCGGCGAGGGTCTTGAACCCTTCCATGGTGATGGCGGAGAAATGAACGAATACGTCCTCGCCGTCCGACTGCTCAATGAACCCGTAGCCCTTGGAGTCATTGAACCACTTCACCTTACCTCTGGCCATGAACCTGTCCTCCTGATACCGGGGGGATCTGCGGAACTGCGACTTCGCCAGCGTCGGACAAGGTAAAAAGCGGGTTTCTGCGCCGTCAAGGGATTTGTCACACCGCCCGGACCGGGGACCGACGCCGTTCACACGGCCATCATAACGAGCGCGGCGCCGGCCACGGGGAGGTACAGGTTGTCGTCGATCGGGAGCGTCAGCGCTTCCACCGCCGTGAGCGCCATCGCGACCAGGATCGCGGTGCCCGGGCCCAGTCCCAGCGCGAGTCCCAGCGCCAATGCGACGACGAGGAACGCCACGCTCCCTGCAGCACTCTTCCCGCCGGGGTACCGCACCCGTCCGTACCGCCGGCCGACCAGCGCCGCCGCCGGGTCAGCGAGACCCGCCAGCAGGATTCCGGCGAGCGCCGGGTCGCCGGGAAAGACCACGGCGGCCGCCGTGAACCCGATCGAGAGCAGCGTGGCGCCGGTGAGCCCCGTCGCTTCCCGGGGCTTGAGCAGCTCCTCGAGCCGGTCGAACGCCCCGACCGCCGCCGGGCTCAGGCGTCGGGCCAGCTCCACGGCGAGCGCCGCCATGGTGGCGGTGGCGAGGACGATGGCGGCGAGGACGGGCTCGAGCACCAGGACGACGGTCGCCGCCGCGAGCGAGAGCCCGGCGTGGATCGCTTTCCGCGCTCGGTCAGCCCCTGTCATCGCGGACCGCGTCGTCTCCGAGGTCCGGATAGAGCGCCCGGTACACGGCCTCGTGGACCAGCACGGCGCGGATGTACTCCCGGGTCTCGCCGTACGGGACCCGCTCGGTGAACAGCTCCGGGTCGTCGGCCTCCGGCAGCTGCCGCCAGCTGTCCGCCCGGGTCGGCCCGGCGTTGTACGCCGCCAGCACCAGCGGCATCGACTCGCCGAAACGGTCCAGCAGCTCGGCCAGGAACCGGGTGCCCAGGTGGATGTTGACCTCGGGCCGGGTCAGCAGCTCCCGGTCGAACGAGCGCAGCCCGGATGCCCGGGCCAGCGCCCGACCCGTGGCCGGCACGATCTGCATCAGCCCCACCGCCCCGGCGCCGCTCACCACCACCGGACTGAACGCCGACTCCCGGCGGATCAGGCCGGCCACCAGGTAGGGGTCGATCCCCCGGTCCTCTGCCTCCGGCACGACCAGGGTCCGGAACGGGAACGGGTAGACGATCCGGAGCAGCCGCGGGTTCCACTCCCCGACCTCCTCGCGGAGATCCCACCCCATCCCGATCCCGGTCAGCGTGTATCCCCGCTCGTTGAGCGCCTCCGCCAGTGCGTACTCCCGGGCGCTGGCGTCGGGGCCGGACGCCCGCTGGAACCGGCGACGGAGTCGCTCCACCTCCTCCACCAGGTCGGCCCGCCGGTCCAGCGCGGCCAGCAGGTCGACCCGCCGGAGCCCGGCCTGGACGCGCGCACCCGTGACCGCGTCCCGCGCCGGGGCCGTCGACATCGGGAGGTCGAGGATGGGACGGTCCAGCAGCTCGGCAGCGCGCATCCCGTAGAACGAGAGCGGGTCGAGCGCCCGCACGTCCTCCAGCCGGGCCCGGGCGATGGAGTCCCGGCCGAGCGCCCGGTAGCCGCGGGCTGTCCAGTACGTGGCCTGGGCCGCCCGCCGGCCGTTCGGGTGCCGCTCGAGGTACTCCTCCCAGAGGTCGACCGCCGACCGGTAGTCGCCCTCCAGGTACGAGAGTCCCGCCAGTCGCATCATCGCGAGCCCCGCCTCGTTCAGGTCGGGGACGGCGTCCGCGGCCCGACGGTAGTACCGGCGGGCGCCTTCCGGGCCGTCGATCTCCAGGTCGTCGTGCTTCAGGTCGGCGACCAGGAACAGGCCCCGCGTCACGGCGTCCCGGTCGGGGTACCGATCGGCCAGTCGGAGGAAGGTGGCTCGTCCGTCCGCGCTCCGACCCTGCCGGTACTGGGCCCGGGCGGCCGTGTACAGCGCTTCCGCGGCGATATCGTCATCCACGTCGTCACCGGCCAGCTCCAGCAGTCCGCGCTCCGCCTGCCGGAACCGGCCGGCGTCGAACCGGGCACGCCCCAGCTCCAGGCGGACGCGGGCGCGCTCCTCCGGGGTCCCGGCACCGGCCTCCAGGTACGCCGCATAACCGTCCGCCGCCCGGCTCGCGTTCCCATGCCAGCGGTAGACCGATGCGACGGTCCGCCACTCCGCCGGCGCAGGCCCCAGCTCCCACAGGCGCCGGGCCGCATCCACCGCGCCCGCGGAGGACCGTACGTCCATGGCGCGGACCAGGGCGACCCGGCCCCGGACGGTATCGCCAGCCGCCAGCCTGAGCCGGCCCAGGTCCGCCCACGCCTCCGAGCGCGCCGTGCGGGAGCCCGCGCGCGTGCCCGCCAGCGCGGCCTCCCGGGCCGCCAGGGTGTCGCCCGCGACGAGCGCCGCCGTGGCCCGGATCCGCCAGTACCCGCCGCCCACGCTGTCCGCCGCGGCCAGCCGACGGTTCACTTCGGTCAGGTCGCCCGCGTCGGCCGCCGCTTCCGCCGCCATGTAGCTCGCCCAGTCGGCGAACCAGGGCAGGTGATCCGCGGCCCGGTCGAACGCGTCCAGGGCGGCATCGGGGTCGTCCGCCCGGCCCAGTGCGATCCCGCGACGCAGCTCCGCGAGCCCCGCGACCCCGGCCTCGGGCTCGGCCCGCGCCAGGTATCGGGCCAGGGCATCGGCGCCGGCGCCCGCGTCGCCCGTCGCGATCCGGGCCCGGCCGAGCAGCTCCCACCCCTTCCCGGCCTCCACGTCGTCCAGCCAGGGCCGGCCCTCCAGCCGCTCGCGAACACCGGCCCAGTGGCCCCACCCCGCGTCGAGCCGGGCGGCGAGCAGGATCGTCCCCGGCGTCGTGTCCGCCGCCGCCGCCAGGTGCTCGTCCAGCAGACGGGTCGCCCGCCAGTACCGCCCCTGGCGCGCCGCCTCCCGCACGGCCTCGGGCACCGCCGCCCGCTCCCACACGTCCGGTCCGGCCGTACGAACGCCGCGGTCCAGCCAGGACGGGAGCCCGGCGGAGACGATGATCAGGCCCATGACGAGTGCGTATCGCATAATCAACGATCGCGGTTCTCGGTCCGTGGCACCATCCCCCGGAAGGCCGGCCGGGAGCCCGGGACCACCCGCATCGGTGCCGACTCGGGCGGTCCCGGATCGGAGCAGGGACCGTATATGGCCCAACGAGAGAAGGCCACCGAAATCGGTGGCCTTCCCCACTGCTGCCGTAGGCGAACCGGCGGTCTACATCACGCCGCGCTTCCCGCCTCGATCTCCTGGAGCGAGTCGATCATCTTCTGCGCGGACTCCTCCATGTCGATCACCAACCGGTCGACCTTGGTCACGAAGTAGTTGTGCATGATGTTCATCGGGATGGCGATGGACAGACCCGCCGCCGTGGTGATCAGCGCCACCTTGATCCCGCCGGCCACCAGAGTGGCCTCCACCTCACCGGCCGCCTCGATGTTCTGGAACGCCTGGATCATCCCGATCACCGTGCCCAGGAACCCGAGCAGCGGAGCCACGTTCGCGATCGTGGCGATCCAGACCAGCCCGTTCTCCAGGCCGGCCATCTGGATCAGGCCCACGTTCTCGATGGCCTTCATGACCCGCTCGCTGCCCTCACCGTGCCGCTCCAGACCCGCCAGCAGGATCGCGCCCGCGGGGCTGTTCGACTCCCGCGCCGCGTTGATGGCGCCCTGCACGTCACGCTGGGCCAGCCGCTCATCGACCTCCTGGAGCACCTTCTTCGTCCGCGACCCCGTGATCGACAGATCGATCAGCTTCCAGATGATCACGCCGATCCCGATGGCCAGTGCGGCCCCGAGAGGCCACATCATGAAACCACCGTCCTCCCAGATCTGGACCGCCCACTCCGACAGCGTCAGGTCCGGACCTTCCATACCCGGAATCTGCAGCGCGAGATTCAGGAACATTGCACCGCTCAAAGTTCGCCTCCGTTCTAACCAGCCCGAGCCGTCCGAAGCCCGGACGGCAAGCGCGTTATCCTAATCGCCTCGTTAGGATCGGGCAAGGTAGACGTGACCCCAGGGGTGTCAACCCTGATCCCGACCTCAGGACCCGTTACCCGAAAAACCCGTTCCATCGACGTGCCGCCACCTCTTCATCGGACCCTTAATCGGTCAACCCCGGCTCCTTCAGGCACGCAGCCGGGTGGCCCGGCGCCTTCGGCTCCAGACGCGGCACCACGCGCGTGCACTCGTCGTCCTTCGCCGGGTGCGGACACCGCGGGTGGAACGGGCACCCGGCCGGTGGATCGACCGGGCTCGGGATGTCACCGCTCAGCACGATCCGCTCCCGCCGCCGGCCGGGCTCCGGTACCGGCACGGCCGACAGGAGCGCCCGCGTGTACGGGTGCCGGGGGTCGGCCACTAGCGTGTCGGCGTCCGCCATCTCGACGATGCGGCCGAGGTACATGACCGCCACGCGGTCGCTCACGTGCTCCACGACGCCGAGGTCGTGGGCGATGAAGAGGTAGGCCAGCCCGAGCTGCTCCTGGAGCGACTCCAGCAGGTTCACCACCTGCGCCTGGACGGAGACATCGAGGGCGGAGACCGGCTCGTCGCAGACGATGAACTCGGGCTCCACCGCCAGCGCGCGGGCGATCCCGACCCGCTGCCGCTGACCGCCGCTGAACTGGTGCGGGTAGCGGCCCGCGTGCGACGGGTGGAGCCCCACGACCTCCAGCAGCTCCCGGACCCGGTCCGTCTCCGAGCCCCGGGCGAGGCCATGAACGCGGAGGACCTCGCGGATCGCCGCGCCCACCGTCAGCCGCGGGTTCAGCGACCCGTACGGGTCCTGGAAGATCACCTGCGCGCGACGCCGGAACGACCGGAGCCCCTCCCGGTCCATGGCCGTCACCTCCTCGCCGTGGAACCGGACGGAGCCGGCCGTCGGCTCGATGAGTCGCAGGATCGCCCGCCCCGTCGTCGTCTTGCCGGAGCCCGACTCCCCGACCAGGCCCAGCGTCTCGCCCCGCCGGATCTCGAAGCTGACACCGTCCACCGCCCGGACCACCCCGTCCGGCCGGGCGAGGAACCCGCCGCCCACCGGGAAGTGCTTCTCGAGATCCCGGACCTCCAACAGCGGCCCGGTCACGACGGGCCTCCTCCGGTCGGGCCGAAGCCCGGGACCTGCGCCCGGCGGTCCGGGTGCTCCACGAGCCAGCACCGGGCTGCTGCGCCGTCGCCGGTCCGGAGCAGCCCCGGGTCGTCCGCGCACGGCGACCACGCGTACGGGCAGCGCGGCCGGAACCGGCAGCCGTCGGGCCACGCGGTCGCAGACGGGACGGTGCCCGGGATGACCGCCAGGTCCCGGTCCCGTGCCTCGGGGCGGGGCACGGCGGCCAGCAGCCCCCGCGTGTACGGGTGCGCCGGCTTCGCGAAGAGGTCCGCCACCGGCCCCTCCTCCACCACCTGGCCGCCGTACATGACCACGACCCGGTCGCACGTCTCCGCGACCACGCCCAGGTCGTGGGTGATCAGGAGCACGGCCATCCCGAGCTCGCGACGGAGCTCGAGCAGCAGCTCCAGGATCTGGGCCTGGATCGTGACATCCAGCGCCGTAGTCGGCTCATCGGCGATCAGGAGCGAAGGCTCGTTCGCCAGCGCCATCGCGATCATCACGCGCTGCCGCTGACCACCGCTCAGCTGGTGCGGGTACTCGTCCGCCCGCTGCGCCGGGTCCGGGATCCCGACCCGGCGCAGCAGCGACACCGCCCGTTCCCGCGCGGCCGCCTTCCCCGCCCTGCCGTGTGCCCGGAGCGCCTCGGCGATCTGCTCGCCCACCGGGAAGACCGGGTTCAGCGATGTCGTCGGCTCCTGGAAGATCATGGCGATCTCGGCGCCGCGGACCCCGCGCATGGCCTCGGCGGAGAGCCCGGTCAGCTCACGGTCCGCCAGCGTCACGCTCCCGTTCTCGATCCGACCCGGGTCGGGGACCAGCCCCATGATCGACAGCGCGGTCACCGACTTCCCCGACCCGCTCTCGCCCACCACCCCGACCACCTCGCCGCGGTCGACCCGGAAGGATACGCCGTCCACCGCGCGGGCCACCCCCTCGTCGGTATCGAACCACGTCCGCAGGTCACGCACCTCGAGCAGCGCCATCAGCCGCCCCCGGACTTGAGTCGCGGGTCGAGCGCGTCCCGGAGCCCGTCGCCCACCAGGTTGAACGCCAGCACGGTCAGCACTATAGCGAGGCCCGGGAACGTGGCCACCCACCAGGCGCCGATCAGGTTCTGTCGGCCGTCGGCCACCAGCGTACCCCAGCTCGGGGTCGGCGGCTGGACGCCCATGCCCAGGAAGCTGAGCCCGGCCTCGAGCACGATCGTGTTCCCGATCCCCAGCGTGGCGGCGACGATCACCGGCGCCATCACGTTCGGCAGCAGGTGCCTGAGGATGATCCGGGCCCGACCGAAGCCCAGCGCCCGGGCCGCCTCCACGTACTCCTGCTCCCGCAGGCTCAGCACCTCGCCCCGGACAAGCCGCGCCGTGCCCGGCCACTGGGTCAGCCCGAGCACCAGGATGATGAGCGTGACCGACGGCTGGAACACGGCGATGATCAGGATCAGGAGCACCAGCCGCGGGAACGCCATGACCATGTCCGTGAACCGCATGATCACGGAGTCGATCGCGCCGCCCAGGTACCCGGCGACGGCGCCCAGCAGCGACCCGACGACAATGGCCAGCGCCACGGCCACGAACCCGATGGTCAGGCTGATCCGGGCCCCGTAGATGATCCGGCTCAGCATGTCCCGTCCGAACTGGTCGGTGCCCAGCCAGTGCTCCCACGACGGCGACAGGTACGCCTGCGTCGTCAGGTCGCCCTGCGCGATGGGGTCGTACGGCGCGAAGAGCGGCGCGAGGACGGCCACCACCGCGAGCCCCATCACCACGACGAGCCCGACCATGGCCAGCCGATCCTCCCGCAGCCGGTCCCACCACGTCCGCCGCGGCCGCGGATCGTGCCCCGAGCCCGAGTCGGGCCCCGAGCCCCGAGCCGCGTCACTCATACCGGATCCGCGGGTCGGCCGCCGCGTACAGCAGATCGGCGATGAGGGAGCCGAGGATCACGACCACGGCGAAGATGAAGCTCGTCGCCATGACCAGCGGGTAGTCGCGCTGGAAGATGGCATCGACGATGACGCGTCCCATCCCCGGCCAGCTGAAGATGACCTCGACGAACACGCTCCCGCTGAACAGCAGCGGGAGGTAGAGCCCCAGGAGCGTGATGACCGGGAGGAGCGAGTTGCGGAGCCCGTGCTTCAGGATCACCGTCCGCTCCGGCAGCCCCTTCGCGCGGGCCGTCCGGATATAGTCCTGGCGGATCACCTCGAGCATCTGGCCGCGGGTGAACCGTGCGATCCCGGCCGCCATGACCAGCGTGAGCGTGAGGACGGGCAGGACCAGGTGCACCAGCCGGTCGCCGACCTGCCCCCAGAACCCGAGGAACTCGTAGTCGACGCTGGTCATCCCCGTGGGCGGCAGCGCCAGCGGCAGTCCCCACTCGTGGGCCTTGAGCGAGAAGAGGAGCATCAGCATGAGCCCGAGCCAGAAGCTCGGCATGCTGTAGAAGAAGAGCGAGAGCACGCTCAGCACCCGGTCCGCGAGCCGGTGCTGTCGCACCGCCTGGAACACCCCGGTGGCCACGCCCAGCACGAAGATCAGGACCAGTGTCGAGCCGGCCAGGACGAGCGTGGCCGGCAGCGTCTCGAGGATCACGTCCAGCACGGGTCGGCCGTGGGTGTACGAGTACCCGAAGTCGCCGGTGAAGAACGCCGCCAGCCACTTCCAGTATCGGACGTGGATCGGCTGGTCGAGCCCGAAGTTCTGCCGGATCTGGTCGAGCACCTCCGGCGGCACGGCCCGGTTGAAGTAGAGCGCGGTCGGATCGCCGGGGGCGAGGCTGACGACGAAGAAGATGATCGTGGCGATCCCCAGGACCAGCGGGACCGCGCCGAGCAGCCGGCGGCCTGCGTACCGGAGCATGGGCCGCTACCGCTCCGGCCCTCGAGGCCGGATCCGCGGTTCCGCGTTCCCCCCGCAGCGAGCCCGGCCGGGCCCCGAGGGCGGCGCACCCACCGCGAAGCCCGCCCTCACCGTCGTCGCCACTCCGGCAGCGTCCGGAACTCGCCGCGCTGGTCCATCTCCACGCCCGTCACCGCGTCCGTCGATGCCGCCAGCTCGTCGAGCCAGAACATGAACGTGAACGGCTGCTCCTCCTGGAGCGTCTCCGTGAACTCGAGCCAGATCGCGGCCGCCGCCTCCGGGTCGGTGGCCGACGCGCCGGCCTCGATCAGACGGTCGAGCTCCGCGCTCCGGACACCGCTCCGGTTCGCGCTCCCCTCGATCCCGGCCTGGCTCGAGTGGAACAGCGCGAACGGAGCCGCGGCCACCTGGAAGTTGTCCAGCACCCAGTTGCTCAGCACCGCATCGAACGTCCGGGCGCGGTGCTGCGACAGCATCGTCTGGAACTCCAGCACCTCGATCGTGACGTCCGCGCCCACCGCGGCCAGCCGGTTCTGGACCACCTCGACGATCGACCGGTTCAGCGGCCGCTCGCTGGTCATGATGCTGAACGACAGCGGTGCGCCGGCCGCGTCCTCCCGGACGCCATCGCCGTCCCGGTCGCGCCAGCCGGCCTCCGTAAGCAGCGTGCGCGCCCGCTCCGGGTCGTGGGGCAGCGGTTCGAGGCCCGGCGCGTACGGGTGCCAGGGCGGGACGGTTCCGATCGCCGTCGTGCCGTACCCCTCGAGCAGCGCGTCCACCAGCTCCTGCCGGTCTATGGCCAGCGTCATCGCCCGTCGCACCGCCGCATTGTCGAACGGCCGGCGCTGGTTGTTCCAGCCCAGGTAGTACAGCGTGTTGCCCGGGTACGAGTGGAGCGTCAGCCCGTCGGCCGCCTCGATCCGCGGCGTCTGGTCCGGCTCCAGCGGGATGTCGACGTGCACGCCGCCGGTCAGCAGCTCCGTCAGCAGCGTGGCCGGCTCCGGGATGACGCGGAAGACCACCCGCGAGGCGGCCGGACCGCCGAGCGCCGCCGGGAACGCTTCGTTCGGGACCAGCACGAGCCGATCGTTCGCCCGCCACTCCCCGAACCGGAACGGACCGCTCCCCACCGGCGCGCGGTTGTAGTCGGCGTTCACCAGCTCGCTCGGCGGGATGTCCCGCAGCAGGTGCGCCGGCAGTGGCGCCCACCAGAAATCCTCGAGCGCCTGCGCGTGGGGCCGGGTGAACCGGAACGTGATGGTACGGCGGTCCTCCACCTCCGCCGACGCGACCTGGCCCAGGTACACCCCCCCGATCAGCGACCCCGTCTCCGGCGTCTTCGCCAGGTCGAACGTGAACGCCACGTCCTCCGCGGTCACCGGCTCGCCGTCGTGCCAGAGGACGTCGTCCCGGAGCGTGAACGTTACCGCCGTATCGCCGTGGAGCTCCCACCGCTCCGCCAGCCACGGGACGGGCTCGAAGCCCGCGTCGTACCGGATCAGCGGTGTGAACAGCCCGTACTTGAGGACCTGGTCGGTGTCTATGCTCGTGTTCGTCACCGGGTTCAGCCCGCTGAAGTCGCTGCGTACCCCGACGACGACCGTGCCGACCGCCGCGCCGCCCCCCTCGCCGCACGCCGCCGAGCCTGCCACCAGGCCCGCCGCGAGAGCCGCCGGCAGTGCCATGGCCAGCAGCCGCGACCCGCCCTGCCGGCGACCGCTCCGGGTCCCCCTGCTCCATCTCATCCGACCTCCCTCACCGTCTCCACGTCCACGCCTCCGATCCATAGTGCCGCTCCAGCGACGCCGCTGATTCCTGCTCGTCGGGGCTCAGGCGCCCCTCCTCGAGGTCGAGCCCCAGCGCCGACTCGAAGCCGGCCCGGACCGCCTCCCCCAGCACTTCCGGCGACGGGCGAGCGCCCAGCTCCCGCTCGAGCGTGGTCCAGCCGGGGTCGTCGTGCGCCCCGCTGCCCGGACGCACGCCCGCGGTCGCGCTCGCTCCAGCGCGCTGGCCGACGACCAGCAGCTCCTCGGCCGCCGCCTGACTGCCCCCCACCAGGATCGACCCGTGCTGGAGGATCGTCCGGTCCTCCATCCGCTGCGCGCTCCCCACCAGCTTCGCGCCCTCCACCACCACCTCGCCGCGCTCCGGCCGCCGGAAGCACGCCGCGTCCCAGTCCGGCCCACCCGCCGGAGGTCGCCCTGCCCCCGACCCGACCTCCGCAGCGACTTCGGCCCCACGCCCGCCGGCCCCACCCCCGAGGCCGCCCGCCGCGACCGTCGCGCGCACGCCCAGACGACCCAGTCCGTCGACCAGCGCCTCGTTGATCCTCCGATAGGCGGCCCTCGGCCTCCCGATCACCGACACCGGCGCGACCACGGCGTACGTCAGCTCGTCGTCATGGAGCACGGCCTGGCCGCCGGTGGGACGACGCACGAAATCGATGCCCCGGGCCGTGGCCGCGTCCCGGTCGTAGCGGCCTCGGGAGGGCTGGTTCCGGCCGAAGGACAGGGTGGCCGGCGACCACCGGTAGAGCCGGAGCACGGGCGCGGCACCGTCCTTCACCGCGTCCAGGAGCGCCGAGTCGATGGCCATGTTCTCGGCGCCCCGGGCGGGCTCCATCGGGGGCCGACCGCCGCCCCCGGCGACGATCAGCCGCCACGGCCGTGGGCCGGCCGATGGAGAGCTCTCGTTCCCGCCGGGGGTGCGATCCGGGCTCATTGACGTCCTTGTTGGAGTGCGACCCGCGGCGCCGTCGCGGGCCGGCGCGGGCCGGCGCTGCGTCGGTCCGCTAGGCCGGAACCGTCGCGTCCTCGTCCACGTACTCCTCGTACTCCTCCATCGGCGGGCACGCGCAGACCAGGTTCCGGTCCCCGTACGCCGACTGGATCCGGCCGACGAACGGCCAGAACTTGTTCTCCCGCTGCGGCGCCGGGAAGGCGGCCAGCTCCCGGGAGTACGGTCGGTCCCAGTCGCTGCTCACCACCATGTCCACCGTGTGGGGCGCGCCCTTGAGCGGGTTGTTCTCCGGATCCCACTCGCCCGACTCGATCTTCCGGATCTCGTCGCGGATCGCGATCATCGCGTCGCAGAACTGGTCCAGCTCCTTCTTCGACTCGCTCTCCGTCGGCTCGATCATCAGCGTCCCCGCCACGGGGAAGCTGACCGTCGGCGCGTGGAAGCCGTAGTCCATCAGCCGCTTCGAGATGTCGATCGCGTCCACGCCCGTCTCCGCCTTCAGCGGCCGCGGGTCGATGATGCACTCGTGGGCGACCGTGCCGTTCCGGCCCGTGTACAGCACGTCGAAGTGACCCTCCAGCCGCCTGGCGACGTAGTTCGCGTTCAGGATCGCCAGCTTCGTGGACCGGGTCACCCCCTCGGCACCGAGCATCCGGATGTACATCCAGCTGATGGGCAGGATGGACGGGCTGCCGAACGGCGCCGCGCTCACCGCGCCGATGGCCTGCTCACCGCCCGTCTCCACCACCGCGTGGCCCGGGAGGAACGGCGCCAGGTGCTCCGCCACGCCGATGGGGCCCATCCCCGGACCGCCGCCGCCGTGCGGGATCGCGAACGTCTTGTGGAGGTTGAGGTGCGCGACATCGCCGCCCCAGTCGCCCGGCCGGCTCACGCCGACCATCGCGTTCATGTTCGCGCCGTCGATGTAGACCTGGCCGCCCGCGTCGTGGACGATCTGGCAGATCTCGCGGATGTCCGTCTCGAAGATCCCGTGCGTCGACGGGTACGTCACCATGATCGCCGCCAGCCGGTCGTCGTACTCAGCGGCCTTCGCCCGCAGGTCCGCCACGTCGATGTTGCCGTCCTCGTCCGTCTTGATCACGACGACGTCGTAGCCCGCCATGACGCTGCTCGCCGGGTTCGTCCCGTGCGCCGACTGCGGCACGAAGCAGACGTCCCGATGGCCCTCGCCACGGGCCTCGTGGTACCCCTTGATCACCAGCAGCCCCGTCAGCTCGCCCTGGCTGCCCGCGTTCGGCTGCATGCTGACCGCGTGGAAGCCCGTGATCTCCGCGAGCCAGCCGTTCAGCCCCTCGATCATCTCCCGGTAGCCCCCGGCCTGGTCGGCCGGGGCGAACGGGTGCATGTGGGCGAGCTCCGGCCAGCTGATGGGATACATCTCCGCCGTGGCGTTCAGCTTCAGCGTGCACGAGCCCAGCGGGATCATGCTGCCCGTCAGGCTCAGGTCCCGGTTCTCCAGCCGCTTCAGGTACCGGAGCATCTCCGATTCCGAGTGGTAGATGTGGAAGACCGGGTGCGTCAGGTAGCCGCTCTCACGATGGAACGGTGCCGGGAAGTCCGGGTGTGCGCCGTCGTCGGCCGTCTCCAGCCACTCCTCGATGGTGTCATGCGACGGCGCATCGTCCGACCCCGCGGCGAAGACCGCCACCAGCTCGACCAGGTCCTCGAGCGTGACGGTCTCGTCGAGCGCCACGCCCAGGGTGAACTCGTCGATCACCCGCAGGTTGATGCGCGCCTCGTGGCCCGCCTTCAGGATCGCGTCGACCCGACCCTCGCCGACCTCGACGCGCAGCGTGTCGAAGTACGGCTTGTGGACGATGGCGTGCCCCAGCCGCTCCAGCGCCTGCGCCAGCGCGTGCGTCAGGCGATGGACCCGGCCCGCGATCTTCCGGAGTCCGTCCGGGCCGTGGTAGACCGCGTACATCCCGGCCATCACCGCCAGCAGGACCTGGGCGGTGCACACGTTGCTCGTGGCCTTCTCCCGGCGGATGTGCTGCTCCCGGGTCTGGAGCGCCATGTAGAACGCGTCCTCGCCCCGGCTGTCCTGACTCACTCCGATGATCCGGCCCGGCATCTGCCGCTTGTACTTCTCGCTCGTGGCGAAGTATGCGGCGTGGGGACCGCCGTAGCCCATAGGCACGCCGAACCTCTGGGTCGTGCCCACCGCGACGTCCGCGCCCCAGTCGCCCGGGGGCGACAGCAGCGTCAGGCTCAGCAGGTCGGCCGCGACGACCACCAGCGCGCCGGCCTCGTGGGCCGCGTCCACCAGGTCGCCGTAATCGATGATCTCGCCGTCGGTGGCCGGGTACTGGACGAGGACGCCGAAGACGTCGTCGCCGATCTCCCATTCCCGGTGGTCGCCCACCACGACCTCCCAGCCACGGGCGCGGGCACGGGTGCGGACCACGTCGATGGTCTGGGGGTGACACCCGTCGGAGACCAGGAACTTCGACCGCTTGCCCCGGGCCGCCGACTCGGCCAGCGCCATCGCCTCGGCCGCCGCCGTCGCCTCGTCCAGCAGGCTCGCGTTCGCGATCTCCAGCCCCGTCAGGTCCATGACCATGGTCTGGTAGACGAGCAGCGCCTCCAGACGACCCTGGCTGATCTCCGCCTGGTACGGTGTGTACGCCGTGTACCAGCCCGGGTTCTCCAGGATGTTGCGCTGGATCACCGGCGGCGTGTGCGTGCCGTGATAGCCCATCCCGATGTACGACCGGTAGAGCTGGTTCTTCTCCGCGATCCCCCGGAGCTCCTCCAGCGCCTCCCGCTCCGAGAGCGGCGCGTCCAGCTCCAGCGCGCGGTCCAGACGGATCACCTCCGGGACCGCCGTTTCGATCAGGTCGTCCAGCGTGTCGTAGCCCACCGTGTCCAGCATCTCGCGAACCTGAACGTCGCCCGGCCCGATATGGCGACGGACGAAGAGGTCGGTGGGAGCCAGCGAATGACGTCTATCTTGAACGGACATGGCTCCGTCTCTGTCGGCGTTTCATCGGCCGCCCGCCCCGGGCGGCAGAGCAATGGATGATATCAAAGCGGCGGGGGGATTGAAAGTGCCGGAATACGGGGCTGCGGGGCGGGAACAGGACGGAGGGCGGCGGGGCGAAAGTGACCGAAACTGGCGAACGCGGACGACGTTCCAGTCGCCAGTTCCGGCCCATCCAGCCAGGCTGTTGACCCGATCCGGTATCGGTTGGCCGAGGGTTACGCCATCCTCACCGCGCAATTCCCTGCGATCGTCGCATCGAACTGGCGACTGGTACGTCGTCCGCAGGGACGCCATCTTCACCCCATGCCACGTCCCGCCGCCACCCGTCTCGAGTCCGCCTGGCGCTGGCTGTCGCCGCTTCCCGGCGGCCGCTGGCTCTTCGGCCGGGTCCTCGGCCTCATGGTGCCATACTCCGGCTCCATCCGGCCCCGGGTCCATACGCTGGCGTCCGGTCGGGCCACCGTCTCGATCCGGGAGCGGCGCGGACTCCACAACCACCTCGGCTCCGTGCACGCCCTCGCGTTGGCGAACCTCGGCGAGCTCGCCAGCGGCCTGGCCATGACGATGGCGCTCCCGTCCGGCACCCGCGGGATCCCTGTACGCATCGAGATCGACTACCGCAAGAAGGCCCGCGGCACGATCACCGCCGAGGGGCGGGCCGCGCCGCCGCCGGCAGTCACCGCCGATATCGAGGACCCTGCCACCGCCGTCCTGACCGACGAGTCCGGCGAAGTCGTGGCGGAGATGACCGTGACGTGGCGGCTGGGCCCGAGGGAGGAGTCCGGAGTCTAAAGTCTGAACCCGAGAACGCTCCCGACCACCAATACGACCCCTACTACAAAGGCGCCGCCAGAGCGACGAGCCATGGACCTGACCACGAAGCTGACCGAAGACACGAGCATCGAGTTCCCCATCATCTGCGGCGCCATGTACCCGTGCTCGAACCCCGAGCTGGTGGCGGCGGCCAGCGAGGCGGGCGGGATCGGGATCGTCCAGCCGGTCTCGTTGACGTACGTCCACGGCTACGGCTTCCGGGAGGGGCTCCGGAGGATCAAGTCGCTGACGTCGAAGCCCATCGGGATGAACGCGTTGATCGAGTCGTCGTCCCGCACGTACGAGAAGCGGATGGAGGAGTGGGTCGACATCGCACTCGAGGAGGGGATCCGTTTCTTCGTCACGAGCCTGGGCAAGCCGCGCTGGGTGGTGGACGCGGTGGAGCCGCACGGCGGCGTCGTCTATCACGACGTGACCGAGCGGAAATGGGCGCTGAAGGGGCTCGAGTCCGGCGCCCACGGGCTCATCGCCGTGAACAGTCGGGCCGGCGGGCACGCGGGCCCGAAGACCCCCGCGGAGCTCATGGACGAGCTGGGCGACCTCGGCGTCCCCCTCGTCTGCGCGGGCGGGATCGGCACCCCCGCCGAGTTCGTCGACGCCCTCCGGCTCGGCTACGACGGCGTCCAGATGGGCACCCGGTTCATCGCCGCCACCGAGTGCACGGCCGCACAGCCGTACAAGGAGGCGATCCTGGAGAGTGACGAGGACGACATCGTCCTCACGGAGCGTGTCACCGGCGTCCCGCTGTCGGTCATCGAGACGCCCTACATCGAGCGGCTCGGCACCGAGGCCGGCCCTATCGCCCGGTGGATGCTGAAGGGCCGCTGGCGGAAGCGGCTGATGCGGACGCTGTACGCGCTCTGGTCGGGCTGGCGACTCAAGCGGTCCTCCTACGACGAGTCGGGCAAGAAGGACTTCTGGCAGGCCGGCCGATCGGTGGCCGGGATCGACGAGATCAAGCCCACCGCCGAGATCATCCAGGAGCTGGTGGCGGCGGCACGGCGGGCGTGAGTCGCGGGTCTCTCCCGGCCTAACGACGCAGCGGCTTGATCTTGCGACCTGCCGCCGAGTCCTCCACCAGCTGCTTCATCCGCCGCGTCCGGGTCTCCTCCCGCTTCGCGCTCACGACCCACCACGTGGCCGTCTTCCGGTACCCGGGCGGCTGGTCGTCGAACCACGCCGCCGCCTCCGGTACCGCGTCGAGCATGGCCCGGAGCCCGTCGCTGAGCTCCGCCCTCTCCCGCTCGTAGGACGCCCGCCCCGTATTCTCCGGATCCCGCGCCTCCCACGCCGCACGACCCGATGCCTCGATCCGCCCCTCCTCCTCCAGCCGGCGGTAGGTCTCCACGTTCTTCCGGCTCCAGTGGCTGTCGGGACGACGCGGCGTGAACCGGATCATGTAGGCCTCGTCGTCGATCGACCGCCGGAGCCCGTCGATCCACCCCCAGCAGATCGCCTGCTCCACCGACTCCGGCCACGTAATCGACGGCTTGCCCGTGGCCTTCTTCCAGAACCCCACCCACTGCACATCCACCGAATCGTGATGCTCCGCCAGCCAGGCCCCGAAATCCGCCTGCGTCTCGAAAAAAACCGCCTCGCCTTCCTCCATCACCCCCCGCTCTCTGACCTCTGACCTCCGGTTTCTGGTCTCTGCATCAGCCACAGGATCCACGCCCCGAACGCGATTCCCGCGGTCATCGCGATCCGGCCGGCCCACTGCCACGCCGCCGCCACCGTATCCGTGTGCCGCAGGATCCCCAGCCTCGACAGCATGTACGCCCAGTCGTGCTGCGGCGACCCGGTCGTCGGAGAGACCAGCGGCAGCTGGCGGGCCATCGCGTCGCCCGCGTACTCCACGATCTCGAAGCAGTTGATGCCCAGCCAGCAGGCGGCGAACGAGACGGCGAACCAGTCCCGCTGCCGGGCGAACACGACCCCGGCCACGGCCGGTGCCAGGACCTGCGTCAGCGTGCCGCCGGCGGAGGCGAGGAGCTCACCGAACGGAGCCCACAGGATGTGCCCGATCTCGTGGATGGCGAGGTCGATTCCGCTGAACACCGTCGAGTACCACGGGGCGCTCCAGTAGTGGACGAGGATCCACCCCATCCAGAGGAGCACCGGCGCCCGGATCCACCCGTTGCGGCCGGCCGCCCATTCGCGGACGGACGCGGCGAGCCGACCGAACCCGCCGACCGCCTGCTCAACCTCCCCGCTGGCAGGTTCGTCCGTCGGCGCGGACCCCCTCCCGGCCCCGTCCGCCGCCGTCAGCCCGTCGCCGGGATCGGCTGCCGCCATGGCTTCGAGCGACTCCGGCGTGAAGTCGTGATCGGCAGGCTGCGTCTCACGCCCCGCGCCGTCGGTGTTGCGCACCCCTCCACGGTGACCCGAGCTCGTCAGCGCGAAACAGCGAGGACAGCGCGGCGCCCCTTCCACGTCGATCAGGTCCTCCAGCGGGAACCCCACGCCGCAGGTCGTACAGTCCGCCCGTTCCATAGCACCCCCGAGCTGGATCGCGCCCACACCCGACGCGCCGAAGACCTCTGGACTCTAGCCTCTCGACTCTAGCCCCTGCCCCCGCCCTTCAGCCGGTCCGAGAACTCCGTCCGCAGCTTTGCCACCTTCGGGTCGATCACGACCCGGCAGTACCCGTATGACGGGTTGCTCCGGTAGAAATCCTGGTGCTCGGGCTCGGCCTCGAAGAACGCCTCGAGGGGCTCCAGCTCCGTGACGATCGGGTCGTCGAAGACGCCCTCGGCCTCGAGCCGCGCCATGACCTCCTCCGCCGCGTCCCGCTGCGCGTCGGTTTCGTAGAGGATGATCGACCGGTACTGCGGACCCACGTCGGCTCCCTGGCGGTCGGGCGTGGTGGGATCGTGCGTCGCGAAGAAGGCCCGGAGCAGCTCCCGGAAGGGGATCACGTCGGGGTCGTACTCGATCCGGACCACCTCGGCGTGTCCGGTGGTCTTGCTGCACACCTGACGGTAGGTGGGGTTCTCCACGTGCCCGCCGGCGTACCCCGAGGTGACCGACTCCACGCCCTCGAGCCGCTCGAACACGGCCTCCAGGCACCAGAAGCAGCCACCGCCCAGGGTGGCGGTCTCGGTCACTCCGGGCCGCCGCCCTGATCCCGGCCGGTGGCCTCCGGGTCCGCGTCACCCGCACCCGACCCGGGCTCTCCCGCCCGCCCGGACCGCTCCGGCTCCCTCCCGGGCTCCAGCAGCCGCTCCACGAACTGCTGCCGCTCACTCAGCCGCTGCACCTCGTTCTGGAGCTCCTCGACCACGCTCATGAGCTCGTTGAACGCTTCCTTCGGGAGCGTGTCCCACTCCATGCGCTCATCGATCCGGATCTCGAGGAACTTCCCGAGCCGGCGCGAGATCGGGAACAGGAGGATCAGCCCTCCGATCACGAGCACCATGAGGAGCGAGAAGAGCATCCCGGCAAGGGGGATGATGTCCATAGGGGGGCTCCCTCGATGGGGTGAGTGCGATCGTCGCTAGAAGTTGTAGCTGTCGCCCGGGTCCAGGATCACGACCTCCGCCAGCCCCGCCACCCTGTCCCGGAACGCGTTCGGGTCCTGCTCGATCGGCTCCCAGGTCGAGTAGTGCATCGGGATGACCACCCGTGGCTCGATGAACTCCACCGCCGTGGCCGCGTCTTCCGGGCCCATGGTGAAGTTGTCGCCGATGGGCAGCAGCGCGACGTCGACCTTCCCCTTCAGCAGCTTCATGTCCGTCAGGAGCGCCGTGTCGCCGGCGTGATAGAGCGTCTTGTCGCCCATGTCCAGCCACCAGCCGCCCGGTACGGTGGTGAACGCGCCCTCCTCGTCGCCGTCCACCTGCCCGCCGTGCAGCGCCGGCGTCATCTTGGCGTAGCCGAACGCGAAGTGGTTCCCGCCGCCGATATGGAGCGGGTGCACGTTCTCGAGCCCGTTCTCCTGGCAGAACCCCACGATCTCGAACGTGGAGAGCAGCGTGGCGCCGGTCTTCCGGGCCAGCGGGATCGCGTCCTGGAAGTGATCGAAGTGGCCGTGGCTGACCAGGATGAAGTCCAGCTCATCCACGTCGTCCACCTTGATGTCGGACTTCGGGTTCTCGTCCAGGTACGGGTCGAACATGATGCGATGACCCGAATCGGTCTCGAGCGTGAATGTCGAGTGACCGTGCCAGGTAAGTCGAGCCATGGGAGTCCTCCCGGGCTGCTCTCGCGTTGTGGGTGCGCGTACGCTTGCGCTGTGCGAGCTCGCGGTTCTCGAGCTCGATCGATCGACCTACTCGATGTGAGCGCCGTACGCGTCGGCGTCCATGAGGTCGTCCAGGTCCGACGGGTTGGTGACCTTGATCCGGATCATCCAGCCGTCGCCGTACGGGTCCGAGTTGACCTGCGACGGGTCGTCGTTCAGCCCCTCGTTCACCTCCACGACCTCACCGGCCACCGGCATGTACAGGTCGCTCACCGCCTTCACCGCCTCGACCGTGCCGAAGGCATCGCCCCTGCCGAAGCTCTCGCCGGCCTCGGGCAGCTCGACGAACACGATGTCGCCCAGCTCGCCCTGCGCGTAGTCGGTGATCCCCACGTTATAGACATCGTCCTGGTCGGTCTTCGCCAGGTACTCGTGCTCCTCGGTATACAGGAGACCCGAAGGCAGATCAGGCATCTCTCCTCCAATTGGTGTCACGTGACGTCAGCGAGGCACGATGGCCCGGCCGACCGGTGGCGTCAAGGCGACCCGCCCGGCGTCGTCGGCCTACGCCTCGTACTTCACTTCCTTGAGACGGGCCAGAATATCGATCAGCCGCTTCAGCTCGTTCTCCACCAGCTTCAGCGACTCCTGCACCTCGTCATCCTGCGCGGCTGGCTCGTCGAGCAGGAGCTGCACGTGGCCCAGCGCGGCGGTGATGGGGCTGTTCGCGTCATGGCGCGTCTTCCGGACCAGCTCCACCATCTCCTTGCACCGGTCGTCATCCATCGATTCCTCCTGGCTTTCCGTGCTCGGGGGCCCGGGATAGTATAGCCAACGACGGCGGGATAATCACGGTGGCCGCGACCTGATCACACTGGAGTGGGGACGACGATGGATATCGAGCGACCGGCACTCACGGCGCTGAGCGAAGAGGAAGGCATGTTCCGCGACATGGTCCGCCAGTTCGCGGAGGAGCAGATCGCGCCCCTGGTCATGGACATGGATCGGGACGCGAAGATGGACCCCGACCTCATCGAGACGCTCTTCGAGCTCGGGCTCATGGGGATCGAGATCCCGGAGGAGCACGGCGGTGTCGACGCGTCGTTCTTCACGTCCGTCCTCGTGGTCGAGGAGCTCTCCCGGGTCGACCCCGCCGTGGCGGTCCTGGTGGACGTCCAGAACACGCTGGTCGACACCGGCATCAAGCGGTACGGGAGCGACGACCTGAAGGAGCGCTACCTTCCGCGCCTCGCCTCCGACGCCGTGGGCGCCTACGCCCTCTCCGAGGCCGGCGCCGGCTCCGACGCCTTCGCCCTGACCACCCGCGCGGAGAAGGACGGCGACGAGTGGGTCATCGACGGCACCAAGCTCTGGATCACCAACGGGGACGAGGCCGAGCTCTTCATCGTCTTCGCCAATGTCGACCCGGACGCCGGCTACAAGGGGATCACCGCGTTCCTGGTGGAGCGGGACACCGACGGGTTCACCGTCGGGAAGAAGGAGGACAAGCTCGGGATCCGGGCGTCATCCACCGTCGAGCTGGTCTTCGACGGCGTCCGCGTCCCCGACGCCAATGTCATAGGCGAGGTCGGGAAGGGCTACAAGATCGCCATCGAGCAGCTGAACGAGGGCCGGATCGGGATCGGCGCCCAGATGGTGGGCCTCGCCCAGGGCGCCCTCGACCACACGCTGCGGTACGTCCAGGAACGCGAGCAGTTCGGCCGCACCATCAGCGACTTCCAGGGCGTGCAGTTCCAGCTCGCCGAGATGCGGACGGAGCTCGAGGCCGCCCGGCTCATGGTCTACAACGCCGCGCGCCTCAAGGAGGCCGACCGGCCGTTCCTCGCCGAGGCGGCCATGGCCAAGCTCTACTCCTCCGAGGTCGCCCAGCGGATCGCGTCCACCTGCGTCGACCTCCACGGCGGCTACGGCTTCACCAGGGAGTACCCCGTCGAGAAGCTCTACCGCGACGCCAAGATCGGTACGATCTACGAGGGCACCAGCAACATGCAGAAGCAGACCATCGCGAAGCTGATGCTGAGGTAGGCTCGCCCTTCGGGCTCGCCGGCGGACGCGGCGGCGCGGCGCGGCGGCGGCCTTCGACCGGGACAGCGCGGGTTCACGGCGGGCTTCTTCCCTTCCGGCAGGTTAAGCTCGCAGCGGACGGCATCGACCTGCCGGGGGGCGCGGAACGGGGCCCGACGATCCCGTGCACGAACGCCGCGGACCACGAGCATTCCCGAAGAGACGCCGGGGATGCCGCACCCCACGAGACCCATCGAGCGCCCCGGGCCTGACGAGCCGGAGCGCCCGCGGACCGCGAGCTCCGGGAACGGCCCCAGCCGGGCGAGCGTAGCGAGCCCCCGCCGCCGGCCCCCGCCGGCTTACCGGAACGCCGCGGGCACCCGGCTGTGGAAGTCCGTCGTCGCCTGGTATGCCGCCGCCAGCCGGACCGCCGCGTCCTCGCGGTACAGCCCCCCGATGAAGGAGATGCTCGTCGGGTGGCCGTCGATGAAGCCGTTGGGGACCACCACCGCCGGGTGGCCCGTGAGGTTCGTGGTCAGGAGCAGGCTCCCGGCGTAGCTCGGGGTCACGAACACGTCGACCTCGGCCATGACTTTCTCCATCTCACCCATGAGCATGGTCCGGATCCGGTTCGCCTGGATGTACTCCACGGCGGGGATCAGGCGGGCCTGGCGGAACGAGTTCGGCCACGACCACGCCTCCTGGGACACGAGCAGGTCGTCGCGGCCGCTCCGGGTCAGCTCATCGAACGCGGCGGCGGCCTCGGCCTCGAGGATGATCAGCAGCTCCGAGACGGGGAGGTCCCCGGGCAGCTCCACCGGGACCGGCTCCACGCCGAGGCCCCGGATCGTCGACAGCGTCCGCTGATCCAGCTGGATCGCCCGACGGGCACGCTCGATGTCCTCCTCGTCCTCCCCCTGCGCCTCCCGCTCGAACCCGGCCTTCAGGTAGCCGACCCGGAGCTCGGACAGCGGGCGTCGTCCGTCGTAGTCGAAGGCCACGGTCCGGGCCGTGGGGTCCTTCCCGTCAGCGCCATGGATCGCGGCCAGCACGAGCGCGCAGTCCTCGGCGCTCCGGCAGATCGGTCCGATCTTGTCCATGGTCCAGGAGAGCGCCATGGCGCCGTGTCGGCTCACGCGGCCGAACGTCGGACGCAGCCCGGTCGCCCCCGTCCGGGTGCACGGCGATACGATGGAGCCGAGCGTCTCCGTCCCGATCCCGAACCCGACCAGCCCCGCCACCGTGGCGGCGGCCGACCCGGCCGACGACCCGCTCGAGCCCTGCTCCAGGTCCCACGGGTTCCGGGTCCGGCCGCCGTACCACCGGTCGCCCATGGCCAGCGCGCCCAGCGTGAGCTTGGCCACCAGCACCGCGCCGGCCTCCTCCAGCCGCCGGACGACCGTCGCGTCCTCCGGGATCATCTGCTCCTCGTACGGCTTCGCGCCCCACGTGGTCCGGTACCCCTCCTTCGAAAGCAGATCCTTGGCGCCCCACGGGATCCCGTGGAGCGGGCCCCGCCAGCGGCCGCTCTTCAGCTCCGCGTCCGCCCGACGCGCCTGCCGGAGCGCCAGCTCATCGGTCCGCGTGATCACCGCCTCCAGCGTGGGCCCGTGGCGACGTAGCCGGTCCAGGTACATCTCCGTGAGCTCCACCGACGTGACCTGCCCCGTGCGGATCAGCTCCGCCAGTCGGGTCACGGGCCAGAACGCCACGTCCTCCAGCTCGGCAGGCCGCTGCACGGCTCCCTGCCGGGCGACCTGGACCCGGGCCAGGCGGTCTGCGGCCCCCCCGTCCTCCCTGGCGGCGTCCGGTACCGACATGTGCGGGAGCAGCGGATCGAACCGGACGGCCGGCGGGACCCCGTTCGGCAGCGGGACCTCGCGCAGCGCCCGGTACGCCTCGAGCTGACGGTTCAGGCCCTCGACCATCTGCTCCCGCTCCTCGTCCGTGAACTCCAGCCCGGCCACGACCTCGGCGTCCCGCACGATGTCGGCGGTCACCTCCTCCTGCTCCTGGAGCCCGGTCCAGATCCCGTCGGCGAGCACACCCCCGATTCCGAGCGCGGAGAGCTGGGTCATGAAGGTGCGGCGATCGAGTGTCGGCATGTGGGCTCCCTGTGGGTGGTGGGCTCGCGGCATTCTGGAATGCGGACCCGTGATGGGGCAAGCTGCGGCCCGACCTCCGCCGCTGGACCCCACCGGGGGTGGCCGGGTATTTGCGACCACAGCCCCAACGAACCCGCGATGGCGAAGGAAGGTCGCTTATGAGCACGAAGACACCACAGCAGAGAGCCGGCCAGGTCACCGAGAAGGACGCCAGGGAGGTCACCGAGGCCGCACGCGAGAAGGAATGGTTGAAGCCCAGCTTCGTGAAGGAGCTGTTCCTCGGCAACCTGCGGATGGACCTGATCCACCCGCTGCCGGAGCCCGACGACGGCGCACGGGCGCGTGGCGAGAAGTTCATGCGCGACATCAGGGAGTTCATGGAGAACGAGGTCGACGGCATTCAGATCGACCTCGACGGGAAGATCCCCGACCACGTGATCGATGGGCTCCGGGAGCACAACGCGTTCGCCATGAAGATCCCGCAGGAGTACGGCGGGCTGGAGCTCTCCCAGGTGATGTACGGCCGGGCCATCGCCATGATCAGCACCTACTCGTCCGCCATCGGCGTGCTCCTGTCGGCGCACCAGTCCATCGGCGTGCCGCAGCCGCTCAAGATGTTCGGTACGCCGGAGCAGAAGAAGAAGTACCTGCCCCGGTTCGCCGATGGCCAGATCTCGGCGTTCGCCCTCACGGAGCCCGATGTGGGCTCCGACCCTGCCCGGGTCGAGGCGACGGCCGAGCCCACCGATGACGGAGAAACCTACATCCTGAACGGCGAGAAGCTGTGGTGCACGAACGCCCCCATCGCCGATGTCACGGTGGTCATGGCCACGACGCCGGCGGAGGAGGGGCAGAAGCGGCGCCGCATCACGGCCTTCATCGTCGAGAACGACTGGGAGGGCGTCTCGCTGGAGCACCGGTGCGAGTTCATGGGGCTCCGCGGGATCGAGAACGGGCTCATCAAGTTCGAGGACGTGCGGGTCCCCAGGGAGAACATCATCCTGGGCGAGGGGAAGGGGCTCAAGCTGGCCCTGACCACATTGAATACCGGCCGGCTCACCATCCCCGCGACCTGCGCCGCGGCCGGGAAGTGGGCCACGCACGTGGCCCGCGACTTCGCCGCCGAGCGGGTCCAGTGGGGCCAGCCCGTGGGCCGGCACGACGCCGTGGCCCAGATGCTCGGCTGGATGGCTTCCCACACCTTCGCCATGGACGCCATGGCCGAGATCTCGGCCATGCTCGCCGACTCCGAGAACTACGATATCCGCCTCGAGGCGGCGATCGCCAAGATGTGGAACTCGGAGACCGCCTGGAAGGTCGGCGACATGGCCATGCAGGTCCGGGGCGGCCGGGGCTACGAGACCGCCGAATCGCTCAGAGGCCGCGGTGAGGCGCCGGTCCCGGTGGAGCAGCTGCTCCGCGACCTCCGGATCAACATGATCTTCGAGGGTTCCAGCGAGATCATGCGGCTCTTCATCGCCCGCGAGGCCGTGGACCCGCACCTCGAGAAGGCCGGCCGCTTCGTGGACCCCGACGCCGACCTGGGCGACAAGGCCAGGGATGCCGTCGGACTGGGCGCCCACATGGCCCAGTGGTTCGCCGGGAACGTGGCCGGCTGGAGCCACTGGCCCCGTCACGGCGACTTCGGCCCGCTCTCCGAGCACATCAACTTCGCCGAGCGCCGCGCCCGGAAGCTGGCCCGGGCGATGGCCTACGCCATGGGCCGCTACGGCGGCGGGCTCGAGAAGAAGCAGGCGGTGCTGGGTCGCATGGTCGATATCGGTGCCGAGCTGTTCGCCATCGCCGCCACCTGCTCCTACGCGCTGAAGCGGGTCGGGCAGAACGGCGCGGGGGACGGCCCGATCAGGATGGCCGATGTCTTCTGCAGGCACGCGCGCCGCCGTATCGAGGGCACCTTCGAGGAGGTCTTCGACAACGAGGATCGGGCGACCTACGAGCTCGCCCAGGAGGTCCTCGACGGGAAGCACGCATGGCTCGAGAAGGACGTCGCCGAGCCGGCCAAGCCGGACCTCGAGGACTGAGGCGGAGCCGGTACCCGCGACGAGTCGGACGCCGGGGGGGCGCCAGTCTGGCGGCCCTCCGTGCGTTCACCGGCACTCCCGCCAGGAACCCGCGTACGACGTACACCTTGCCTCACTGGCAAGTATTCCGGTACAATCCAGATAACTACCCCCTGGACAGGTGCGTATGGCATTGATCGCCGCACTGCTGCCCGACGCGGCAGATCGGGACGCGTTCGAGGCCGCGGCATCCGGCCACCGGCTCATATGGGCCGATGACTGGCGTGACCTGATCGCCATCGTGAAGCGAGAGCCGGCTTCGGCCGCCGTAGCGGATCTGCACGCCGAGCCGGGCAAGGATGGCGCCCTTCGCGTACTCCGCTTCTTCCGCCGGTACCCCCGGACCCCGCTCGTCATCTGGGGCGACCTGGACGGCCGCGACCTCTTCCGCCTCGGCAAGGCCGGTGCGTTCGATGTCGTGGTCGCACCCGACACCTACAACGCGCGGCTGGTGGCGGAGCGGCTGGAGGACGCGACCACCGACCACATCGCCCTGCGCGTCGACGGCGCCCTCCGGGATCGGGTGGGCAGCGACGGCCGAAACCTCGTCCAGGCCGCGGCCGCGCGGATCCCCGACGGGATCCAGGTACCGACGCTCGCCGAGCTGAACGGGTACTCCGTCTCCACGCTCGAGCGGCGCTGCCAGGACTGGGGGCTGACGACGCCCGGCCGGATCCTGCTGTGGCTGCGGATCATCTACGGCATCCACTGGCTCCTCGAGCCGGGGCGGAGCGTGGAGTCGGTGGCCACCCAGATCGGGTACTCGTCCGGCGCGGCGTTCCGCAGGGCCGTGAAAGTGACGCTCGAGAACGGCGCCGGCTCCATGCGCGAGACCGACGGTCTCGACGAGGCGCTGGTCGGCTTCGCCAGGGACTGCCCCGGCGACCCCGCCATGGCGCCGGCAGGAGGTGTCTGATGGCACGCTACGACCGGATCGCACGGCTCGACCTGCCGGCCCGCGATGACGCGTACACCGGCTGGCTCGCGCTCCGCGACCTGGCGGAGCGCGAGCGGGACGGCGAGCTCGGCCGGAGGGCGCGACTCCGGTTCCTGGCCGCCCGCCTTCTCCATCGACTGGCCCGACAGGGCGACGACATCGACAGCCTGTCGCTCCAGCAGCAGAGCGACTCCGTCCGCGAGGAGCTGGGTCAGCTGCCGAGCCGTGACCGGGAGCGGCAGCTGCTCGCCGAGCTGCTCACACACGCGCCGACAGGGGACGTGCCCGCCATCGTCCGGGCCGGGCTCGACCTTGCCGATGACGCACGGAACGGCGACGCCCCGTTCGCGGCCGAGGAGTTCTACCGGACCTGCATGCAGCTGGCCGAGAGCCACGGGCTCCACGACCTGCAGTCCGAGGGGGTCCGGGGTCTCGAGGCGCTCGGCCGGACCGCCGACGCGTAACCGGTCAGCCGAGCGGGTCCCGGCGGCCCGTCCGGACCTCCCGGACCCAGCTCCGGTAGTCGATGGCTGCGGCCAGCGCCGCTTCGATGCTCCGCACGACGTCCGGCTCGCCCACCTCCCGGCGCGCCCGCTCCACCAGCATGCGGTCGAGGATGAACGTGTGCGGCCGGCGCTCGCTCTTCTCCCTGGTCTCCACGGGGCCTCCCGGTCGGGGTCTGCTTCCGAGCTTCACCCGACGGTACACGTCAGCCCGGGGCGGACCGATAGCGGGATGGGACGGCCGAATGCCGCCCGAGCCGCCGACCCCGGCGTGTCAGATGTGGGGCAGCGACCGCTGCTTTTCCCGGACGTCCCTCGCGCCGTGCGAGACCGCCAGTCCCACACCCGTCCCGAAGAGGAGCGCCGTGCCGCCCCCGATCACGGGGACCAGCCACGCCACCGGCGCCGCCACCAGCGCCGCGGCGGCACCGGCGATGAACGGGGCCGAGCGTCGCTGGACACCGTCCACGAATCGGAGCCGCTCGCGCACGAAGCTCCGGACCTTCACGTATCCTGCACCGATGCCGCCCACCGCGGCACCGAGAATCAGCAGCTCGATCATAGTCGTCACCTCCTGGCCATCATGACGACGATCGGCCGCCGGATGTTTCGCCACTTCCCAACGGCCGACCCTCGTGCCACTATTCAGGCATGAGCGACGGCAAGCGGTTGATCGTGGTCGGAGATCGGGTCCTCGTGGAGCCCGAGGAGGGTGAGGATCGGAGCAAAGTCGGGCTGTACCTGCCGGCCACGGCGGTGGACAAGCAGGCCGTCCAGGCCGGCACCATCGTCGCCACCGGGCCGGGCACACCGATCTCCGCCCCCACCGAGCTGGATGACGAGCCGTGGCGGATCACCGGCGGCGAGGCGAAGTTCCTCCCGGTCCAGGCGGCGGTCGGCGACTACGCGATCTTCTTCCGGCGCGCCGCGGTCGAGATCACCTATGAGGACAGGAAATACCTCGTGGTTCCCCAGGCCGCGATCCTGGTCCTGCTCCGGGGAACATCGGAGCCCGAAGAGGGTTGGTAATACGCGTCTGAACGGCTGTTGTACCGGCGGCTCCGGACGGGGCCGCCTTTTGTTTTTCGGGGGCCCCATGATCCTTTCGAATCGAGAGAACTACCTGGTCCGGGCCACCGCGCTCGGCGGCAAGGTCCGGGCGCTGGCCGTGGATTCCACGAGCGCCGTCCGGGAGCTCGCGCGACTCCAGGCCACCGGCCCCGCGGCCACGGCGGCGCTGGGCCGCGTCGCCACGGCCACGCTCCTGCTCAGCGCCACGCTGAAGAAGGAGACCCACCTGGTCACGGTCCGGGTGAAGGGCGACGGTCCGCTCGGCGTGATCCTGACCTCCGCCAATGGCCGGGGCGAGGTACGCGGCCTCGTGGGCAACCCGCGTCCCGCGATCCGGGAGACGATGAACGGCAAGCTGAACGTCTCCGGCGCCGTCGGCACATCGGGCCGGTTGACCGTGATCAAGGACCTGGGGCTCAAGGAGCCGTACAACAGCACGGTCGAGCTGGTTTCCGGCGAGATCGGGAAGGACATGGCCTACTACTTCGCGCGCTCCGAGCAGCAGCCATCGGCCGTCGGGCTCGGCGTGTATGTCGACCGGATGGGCACCGTGGAGGCCGCCGGCGGCTACCTGATCCAGGTACTGGGCGGGCTCGCCGATGACGACGTCGAGGCCATCGAGCGTAAGGTGGCCGGGCTGCCGCACCCGACCACCATGATCCGGGCCGGCGAGGCGCCGGAGGACATGCTCGCCCGGGTCTTCGATGACGATTTCCGGGTCCTCGACCGGAGCGCCACGCGGTTCCGGTGCCCGTGCAGCCGCGACCGGGCGGAGCGGGCACTCATCCTCCTGGGCCCCGCCGAGATCGACGAGATCAAGGCCAGCCAGGGCGACCGCGAGCACGCCGACGTCACCTGCGAGTTCTGCGGCCGGAGCTACCGGTTCACTCTCGAGCAGCTGGAGCTGCTGAAGAACTGAGCCCCGGCCGCGATCGCCGATCCGCTACCCGCCCAGCTCGTCCCACAGCCGTGCGGCCGCGTGGGTCCCCTTCTCGATGTTCTCCACGCTGATCCACTCGTCCGGCGCGTGCGCGTTCTCGCCCGGGAGCCCGAAGCCCATGAGCAGCACCGGCGCGTCCAGCACCGCTTCGAACTCGGGGACGATGGGGATCGAGCCACCCTCGCCGGCGTAGACCACCTCCTCGTCCCACGCCGCCCCCAGCGCCCGCTCGGCCGCGTCGTACAGCTCGCTGCCCAGCGTCGCCCGCCACGGCATCCCGCCGTGCAGCGCGCGGACCTCGACGTCCACGCCCTCGGGCGCCACGTCGTGGATGTGCGCCGTGACCAGCTCCTCGATCTCCTTCGGGTCCTGATCCGGGACCAGCCGGAAGCTGATCTTCGCCATCGCCTTCGCCGGCAGCACCGTCTTCGCGCCCTCGCCCGTGTACCCGCTGAGCAGCCCGTTGACCTCCACCGTCGGCCGCACCCACAGCCGCTCCGGCGTGCTGTAGCCCGCCTCGCCCTGCTCCGATGTGCCCGTGTCGGCCTGGAACCCCGCGTGGTCGAACGGCACCTCGGCGATCTTCTCACGGTAGTCCGCCATCCGATCCACGTCGTCGTAGAAGCCGGGGATCGTGGCGTGCCAGTCGTCGTCGTGCATGGTCGCGATGATCCGGGCCAGCGCCGTGGCGGGGTTCACCACCGCACCGCCGTAGCTGCCGCTGTGCAGATCCGACTTCGGGCCGCGAACATGGACCTCCAGGTACGCCAGCCCCCGGAGACTGGTCCCGATGGTCGGCACGTTCTCGCCCACCATGGTGGTGTCGCTGATGACCACGTAGTCGCACGCCAGCCGGTCCTTGTGGGCCTCGACGAACGGCATCAGGTTCTCGCTGCCGATCTCCTCCTCGCCCTCCGCCAGGACCACCACGTTCACCGGCAGCGACCCGTTCACCTTCATATGGGCCTCGATCGCCTTGATATGGAGGTAGAGCTGACCCTTGTCGTCCACCGCCCCGCGGGCGAAGAGCTTCCCGTCCCGGACCTCCGGCTCGAACGGCGGCGATGTCCACTCGTCCAGCGGCTCGGGCGGCTGGACATCGTAGTGGCCGTAGACCAGCACCGTCGGCGCGTCCGGCCCCGCCCCCCGGTACTCGCCCAGGATGATGGGGAACCCGTCCGTCGGCTCCAGCGAGACCTCCAGCCCCGCCTCGCCCATCCGCTCGGCCAGCCACTCCGCCGCCGCCCGCATATCGCCCCGATGCTCCGATTTCGCGCTGATCGACGGGATCCGGAGGAAGGCGTCCAGCTCCTCCCTGAACCGCGCCATGTTCTCGTCGATGTATCCGTGTACGTCCGCCATTGTCCCACTCCTGTTTGTCTTGAAACGAACCGGCGCCCCACGGGCTGTGCCGAGGAGCGCCGGTCCCGTAATGAAGCCGCGAGCCCGGTGGACCGCCCCGCAGGCGGCCCCACCGCGCCGAGGGCGCCCGCCGCGGGCGGCCGAAAACCCGACCCGCCCGCCGCGAGGCCGCAGGGCCGAGCCCTAGTTCCCCAACAGCTCCTGGACCAGTGCCTCGGCCTCGTAGATGCTCCGCAGCGCCTCCAGGATCCCGTGGCTGTGCACGCCCACGGTCCGGGCCACCTCCTCGCTGTAGAGCCATTCGTTCGGGAGCGACTCGATGTTGCCGTCGAACGCTGCGCCCACGATCTCGGCGTCCCGGTTCAGCATCGGGCTGCCGCTGTTCCCACCGGTAATGTCGTCCGTGGTGACGAAGTTGAGCGGGACGCTCATGTCGATCCGGTCACGGGCCGCTTCGTAGCTCTCCGGCAGGGTGAACGGCATCTCGTTCGAGAAGTTGGTGGCCCGCTCGAAGATCCCGTAGAAGCTGGTGTGCGGCGGCGCCACCGTCCCGTTGTAGGGGTAGCGCTTGACCACGCCATCGGTGATCCGGAGCGTGAACGTCGCGTCCGGCGGGATCGACGTGCCCTTCACGGCGAACAGCGCCTGCGCGAGCCGCTCCTCCTGGACCGACTCGGCGGCTTCGACCTCTCGCATCTGGTCGCTCAGCGTCTCGTACTCGTTCTCCATGACGCGTGCGAGCGCCAGCCCGGCATCGGATTCGGCGGCCACGGCCTCCGGCCCGCCCTCGATCAGCGTGCGACGGAACGCAGGGTCCATGATCCGCGTGTTCTCTACGATCCGGCGCGCGGCCTGCTCCGGTGTCTCATCGCCCTGGAACGCCTCCCGGACGAACGGGTCGCTCTCCGGAAGGAACCGCTCGGCCAGACGGAGACGAACGGCCAGGAGCCGCGTCGCGATCTCGGGATTGACCGGCGACGGGCTCAGCAGCCGCTGCTCCATCTCCGCCAGCTCCTCGGTGCCGAACGCCTCGCCCCGCTCCGCCGCCGGCTTCGCCGACTCGCGGACGTACCGGATCAGCTGGCCGCCCATCCCGATGTGGGGATCGCCGATGAACCCGATGTTGTAGATCGACGCGCGCTGCGCCAGCGGGACCTTCGCCCGCTGCAGGTCGGTGATCCGGTCCCACACATCACCGTAGTCGGCCCGGAGCTCCGGGTCCGCCATGACCGCCTCCCGGAGGTCGGCCTCCCAGCGGATCTTCTTCCCGATCAGCACCGTGTCCCGGAGCCCCTCGAGCTGACCCGAGTATGCCTTCAGCCCGTTCTCGAAGTTCGCGAGCTGCTCACGAACTGACCGCTCCGCCTCGGGGCCCTGCGACCCGATCCAGCGGAGCAGATCCACGTAGTCCTGGATATAGCTGACCACGTAGGGGTGGTTCCGGTACTTCTCGTACATCACCTGCGACACCGTCAGGAGCCGACTCGTGCCGCCCGGGTTCCCGACGATGAAGACCGCGTCCCCCTCCTGCGCGCCGTCGGCGTCCCAGGCAAACCAGTTCTCGGTGGTGACGGCCGTCGCGCTGTCCGGCTCGTACGCCCGCACGAAGGAGACATCCATCGCGTACCGCGGGTACGTGAAATTGTCGGGGTCGCCGCCGAACGACGCCGCCTGGTGCTCCGGCGCGAAGACCAGCTTCACCGGCTCGAACCGGTGGTACTGGTAGAGGTGGAACTTCCCGCCATGGTAGAGGGAGACGACCTCGCACCGCAGCCCCGTCTCCTCCTCGCACGCCTCCACGATGGCGTCCGACTCGTCGGCCCGGGCCCGCGCCCGGGCGGTGTCCGCCGTGAGCCCCTCGGCCGCGCCCAGCACCCGCTCGGTCACGTCGGTCACGTTCCTGAGCTGGTCCAGGAACAGGTCGGGGCAGACCAGCTCCTGGTCGCGCGTCGGGGCGTAGAACCCTTCCTCCAGGTAGTCGTTCTCGGCGGTGGACAGCGCCTCGATGCAGCCCCGGGCGCAGTGGTGGTTGGTCATCACCAGCCCGTCCTCCGACACGAACGACGCGGAGCAGCCGTTCCCGTACCGGAGCGCCGACAGCCGTACGTGCTCCAGCCACTCGTCGCTTGGCTCGAAGTCGTACGCCTCCTGCCACCAGTCCATGGGCGGGTCCTGGAACGTCCACATCCGGCCGAGCTCCATCCCCGTGAGCTCGACCCGCTCGGCGGTCCGGAGCGATGCGGCCGACGGCTCCAGCGAGACGGTCGGCGTGCCCTGCTCCACGCTCGGTGTGTCCACCGCCGTGACCGGCAGCGTGGTGGTCTGGGTGCCGCCGGTCGCGCACGCTGCGGCGAGCAGCGACGCGGCGAGCACCGTCGGTATCCTGTGCAAACGCGACATGATCATTCCGTGTTCTCGAGTACGAGGTCGTGTCCCCGTCATGGATGTAGTCGGCGGTCTGTCACTCTGCAAGCGGCGGGGTGACGCTGCTCAGCGTGTGCCAGTACAGGTGAGTGGCCCGGGGCTCGGCCTCGATCCTGTCCCGGAGCGCGGCGGCCGTCTTGGCGGTGTAGCTCGGGTCCAGCGCCAGTCCCCGCTCCGCGAACCACGCCGTGGCCCGGTCGCCCCGGTCGGTCGGGTGCCCGTAGCCGGCGCCCAGGTAGTCGCCGACGATCTCGACCCGGTCGAGCGCCAGCCGCGGATCGGGGGCCCGGAGCCCCGCCTCCGTCAGGAGCCGGGTCGCACCCTCGACCAGCCGCCCGAGGACCACCCGGTTGCCCACCGTGGACGGCACGATCCGCACGCCGACGATCCGGTCGGTCAGGTTCGTCATCGCCACACCGATCGCGAGCCCGGCCAGCGTACCGAGCGTACCGGCGGCCACGGTGATCACGTCCGGGCGCGACACCTCACCGGCCCGGACCTGCTCGGCCAGCTCCAGTGCCCCGCCCACATGGCCCAGCGCGCCGATGGCGTTGGAGCCGCCGCCCGGGATCACGTACGGCGACTCCGCACGGCACCGCCAGCGGACGGCCGCCTCGACGAACGGCTGGATCGCGAACGTGCTGCAGCGCCGAACCTCGTTCGCCCACGCCCGGTTCAGCGCCGCGATCTCCCGGGAGTGCTCGGTCCGGGGCTGCGGGAAAACCACGAGCGTGGTGGGCAGCCCGACCCGTCGACCGTGGACGGCCGTGGCCAGGCAGTGGTGCGAGCCCTCGACCCCCGTCGTGATCAGCCGGCCGGCGCCCCGGGCCTCCGCGTCCGCCAGGAGGTACTCCAGCTTCCGGACCTTGTTGCCGCCGTAGAGGGTGCTGGAGCGGTCGTCGCGTTTCACCCACAGCTCGCCCCGGAACCCGTCGGGCGTCGCCTCGATCCGCTCCACCGGGGTCGGCCAGTCGCCCAGATGGACCCACGGGATGCGGGCCTCCAATGTCGGGAACGCGCGGAACAGCGGGTTCGGGTGCTCGCTCATGCCGGCAACATAAGCCGGCCGGAGACTACCTCGCCATCGGATTGCGGAGACCCGCGTGTCCGATCACTTCGGCCGCGCGCCGGATTTCAGGCGGATCGTGGATGGTGGATCGTGGATCGTGGATGGTGGATCGTGGATCGTGGGATCGTGGGATCGTGGATGGCTTGGCAAGGGACTGTCCCAACACGCTATTCCGTGTGGCCGCCCGGACTCCGAACTTGGGGTATGGCTTTCCGATTCGAAGGGCTGAGGGTCTGGCAGGATGCCCTGGATTACCATGATGCCGCGTACGCCCTCGCGTCCGCGCTGCCACCCGAGGAACGGTTCAACCTGGCCGATCAGTTGCGGCGGGCGTCGACCGGCATCGCTCTCAATATCGCGGAGGGCAGCACGAGCCAGTCGGTGAATGAGCAGCTCCGGTTTCTCGGCTATTCCGTGCGCTCACTGATCGAATGCATTGCCTGCCACAGATTGATCGATCGCCGGGGATACGGCATCGATCTGGAGCTGCTGCAGACTGCTGAAAGCCGCGCGATTCTCTTGTTCAAGAGGCTCCAGGCCTTCCGACGTGCGCTGCGGGAGCGCATCGCGGCCCACGGTTCCTGACTTCAGATCCGAACAATGCTCCGCCACGGGCGTAGATTCCCAGCCACGATCTGCGATCCACGATCCACGATCCGCGATCCACGATCCACGATCCGAACACCAGGGCGCCGGAATCCAAAGTCTACCGTGAACTATACGCCCACCCGGAACTCCGTCCTAAGACCGCCGCTCCAGCTCCTTCCAGCTCCGGGCCGAGATCGCCCGGATCAGCTCGGCCTCCCGCTCGTCCACCCCCGCGCGCCGCACGATGGCCCGGAGCGTACGGAGCACCGCTTCGGGGTTCTTGCCGCCCCGGTAGAAGTTGATGGCGCGGAGGTGGCGGTCGACGTGCTCGAAGACGTCCTCGATGTGCGTGGTCGTGGCGGGCGGGGCGTCCCGTCGCGGCCGGGGGAGCGGCTTCTCGCTGCCGGGCCCCTCGAGCCACAGCTCGTACGTCACGAGGAGCACCGCCTGCGCCAGGTTCAGTGACGGGCGCTCGGGGTCGGTCGGCACCGTCCAGATCCGGTCGCATCGGTCGAGCTGCTCGTTCGTCAGCCCGATGTCCTCCCGGCCGAAGACGATGCAGACGGGGCCCCGCTCGTCCCCCGCCAGGGCCAGGATCTCCTCGGCCCCGCCCCGGGGATGCTCCCACTGGTGGCGCATGGCGCGGCGGCGGGCGGTCGTGCCGACCACCTCCACGGCGTCGGCGATGGCATCCTCCAGCGTGTCGAAGAACTCCGTCCGGTCGCGGACGATCTCCGATCCGTGGGCGATCCCTTCCAGCCGATACTCGTCCCACTCCGCCGGATTCACCAGCCGCAGCCGCCGCAGCCCCGTGTTCATCATCGCCCGGATCGCACCGCCGATGTTCACGCGATCCTGGGGCTCGTTCAGTACGACGATGATGTTGTCGCCAAGCAGCTCTCTGGCTTCCATACGCTCGCTGGTTGCGGCTGAAGAGACCGGGGCCGACCCGTCGGTCGGGCCCGGAGTGACTCAGGGTGCCCGGGGTATCCGAATCGAGCGTCGGATCGTGCTCGGGATCGGCACGCCGTCGTGCGTCCTGGGGAAGAAGTCGATCTCCATGACCGACTCGATCAGATACTGATCCAACCCCCGGTCGCCCGTCGAGCGGGGAAGTCTGACATGGACCACACGACCCCGCTCGTCGACCGCGATCACCAGCTCCACCGGCAGTCCACCGAGGCGGTCCACCGCGGCGCGAGCCGAGAGTGTTCTCGGCGGATACACCGGCCGGCGGACGCCCTGCCGGATCCGGACCGGGCACACGACCGAGGGGAGCACCCCCGCCCTGTCCTCGGACACCTCCAGTCGGAACCCCCAGTTCGCGGGGCCATCGCGGATGACGCTGTCGAACAGGACGGACTCGATCGATGCCGTGCGCTCCGGGCCGACCGACGACGCGATCGGCCGGACCCAGGCGAGCCGACCTTCGTCATCGTAGCGGACCGACAGCGTCACCGAATCGGCGGCCTCGAAATCCGCCGTGGCCAGCGACAGGTTGCCCCGCGTTCCGGGGCCGGCCAGGTCTCCCAGCGGGGGCATCGACTCGGGGTCCTCGACCGGCCTGCACTGCGGATTCAGCAGCCCGCGGTCCGCAGACGTGGGGCGTCCGAGCTCGAGCGGCAGGCCGGCCCCGTCCTCGCCCCCGGATCTCCCGGCACACCCCGCGAGCCCCAGCAGGACGAGGAACAGTGCGCCCGCTCGCCCGAGGTCTGTCACCCGTCGACGGTTCATTGGCGGCGACGGAGCCAGACGAGGACGACGCCACACCGCGACGAGAGTCGCATGGTGTATCGACCTGGAGCCCCGCGTCCCCGTGGGTAGATCTCGACGCCCTCGATGTGTTGCGGCTGCATGAGGTTCACATCCGTGTACGGCTGATACACGCCGTTGACGTAGAACTGGATCGGGCAGTCGCCCGTGACGCCGGTGATGGCCGCCGATCGGGTGGACAGCTCGCAGTGGTCCCAGTTGCTGCAGTCGAGCCGCAGGCTGGGGAACGGCCGGAAGAGGTCGCTGAAGTCCCGGGGCCGCAGCTGCTCGATATCCTCCCGCATGAGGTAGTAGCCGCCACCGCCGCGCTCCGCACGCTGGTAGAACTCCTGGATGGACCGGGTGTCGCCTCGCACCGCGCGAACCTCGATCGGCTCCTGCTCCACCGGCTCGACCCGCAGGTTGGCCTCCACGATCGTGACCCTTCCCTCCTCGAGCTGGACCGCGACCTGGACGGGCTCGTACCCCACGGACGAGATGACCACTGTCACCTCCCCCGGCAGCAGTCCGCTCCGGCGGAACCTGCCTTCGGCATCGGTGAGCCCCCCGGCCTGGAGCTCGACAAGGGCGACCTGCGCGTTCGTGAGCGGCTCCATCGTATCGCCGGCCCGCACGATCACCCGCAGCCGGGCGTCATCCTGGGCCGCGGCCCATGCCGGCACGGCCAGGAGCGCCAGTCCGGCCACGGTGGCCTGCAGCGCCAACCGACGCAGCCGGGCTACTGCTGGGTGCCCCCGTTGCCGGGAGGACCTTCTCCGGCGCTCTCGCCCCCGCCCACGAGCAGCCCGAGCAGCACCGCGCCCGTCGCGATCGCGCCCGAAAAGAGCAGCGTCCGGCCCACGTGGATCCGCTTCGCCATCAGCTCCTGGACCGCGCTCCGCTCCAGCTCCACGGTGTGGCCGAGACCCTCGAACTTCCGCCCGCTCCGGGTCGTGATCTGCATCGCAGACAGGTAGAGGCGATCGGCGTCCATCTGGACGAACTCGCCGTCCACCGTCTCCGCGTCCCGCACCGCAATGTCGCCGACTTCCACCGCCCGCGGCGCGATCACCGCGCGTACCGGGTCCCCGCGATCCAGACGGTCCGGACCGATGGGAACGTAATGGGTGCAGCCGGTCATCCAGACCAGCAGGAACGGCAGGCTGAACAGCGCGATTCGGGACCTCCACGCACGGTGGCGTGCCGGCCCTCTCCATGGGCGCATGTGCTCTTCCCCCATGCTCTCTTGTCGGAAGGTTGGTTGCCATCTCTCAACGCCTGCGCGATGCATGATCCGCCATCCTGTGAACGAGCGATGAACGCGAATCATGACGGGCGTAGACTGACAGGGATGTCAATATAACAGAAAACCGGCCGCGCGCGGTTCCAACGCACGCGGCCGGCTCCCTCTGCGCCCGGCCCGTACCTAGGCCGTGCGGTTCATCGCTGCCTCAACAGCCCGTGTAACCCGGGAGGCTGGGCAGGCTGAGGCCCGTGTAATCCGAGGGCGGCGACTGCGGGACGTTCGGGTTCGTCTGCCGCTCCACGTCCGGATAGAACATGGCCACCGGCAACGGCGCCGAGAGCGGCACGTCCGGCAGACACGTCCGCCGGAGATCCATCCACACGTCCGGGTTCAGGAACTGCGCGATGTACTTCTCGGTCATGACCTCGGACAGCAGGTCCGCAGCCGCAATGGTCTGCGCATCCACAGGGATGTCGACCGGCGCGCCGGTGATCTCCTCCCAGTACGGCTCCTGGCAGTCTTCCACCATCGCCTGGAGGGCATCACGGGCATCCTGCTCCGTGCCCGCACCCGCCAGCGCTGCCTCCGCCATGATCCCGTACGTCTCCGAACAGCTCACGATCGGCTGATCGTAGCTGGCCGTGGCAGGGATGTTGATGTTGTCCGCATCCGCGTTGAAGTAGATGTCCCGCCGCGGATCGGTGCGGTCCTCCAGCATCGTGACCATGTCCGGGTCCGGGATGATGTACCCGGAGCGATCCCGCTGGAACATGTACCAGAGGTTGTTCTCCGTCGCCGTGGTGGTGTGCACCCCGACCCAGTTATCGGCCGGGTCCTGCACGCCCTGCGCCGCTTCGCTGAACGCCGAGCCGTAGGCGGTGGCGTCCGCATTCGCAACGTGGAGATAGAAACGGGCCTTGAGCGAATGCGCCACGGCGATCCACTTGGCGGCGTCCGCGCCGAAGTTCATGTCCGTGTCACCAACGACATCCGCATCCAGCTGGGTCCCGGTCTGGAGGTCGCTGATCGCGTCGCTGAGCAGAGTCTGGACTGCAGCGTACACGTCCAGCTGCGCATCCAGTGCGGGTGTGGGGAATTCGAGATTTACGGCCTCGCTGTACGGGATGGCGCCCCACCAGCTGGCGGCCATTCCGACCAGGTAGGCCTCGTGGATCTTCAGGATGCCAGCCGCGATCTCGTTTTCCTGCTCTACCGCCTTGGCTATGCCCTCACGGATCTCGAGCAGGCCGCCCTGACGGTACAGCAGCGACCAGTTGTCCTCGCCGTCCGTCTCTCCGTACTGGAACAGCTCGAGTGTCTCAAACTGGCGGTCCGCGCCCAGCAGCTGCTGCGTCCACAGCGCCGAGATGCGCGCCAGCTCGCTCTCGTTGTAGAAGAACGAGTTGACCTGCGCGCTCACCAGCAACTGCGACATCCCTGCTTCACCGACCGTGTTCGGGTTGCTCGTAGGAGCATCCAGGTCGACGAGGTCGCCGCAGCCGCCAATGGAGGCCGCGAGCAACACCGCTGCAAAGAGCGCGACCTTCTGTCGCACGTGTGTTCTCATTTTTACGCCTCCTTGACGTCTACTGGTTCAGCCTCAGTGTGAATACGAACGAACGGGTCCTCGGCAGGTTGAAGTAGTCGAGGCCCCGCGCCGCTGTCTGCCCCAGCAGGTTGGACTCGGGATCGATCCCGGTGTAGTCGGTCCACGTGTAGAGGTTCCGACCGCTCACCTGCACTCCGATGTTGCTGACGCCCACATTGCTCAGGAGCGACGTGTCGAAGTCGTAGGAAATGCTGACATCGCGCAGCTTCACGTAGCTGGCGTCCTCGATGAACTGTGTGAACGGCCCGGTGAACCCGGAACCGAAGCCACCCTGGAACCAGTTGACGTAGTTGAGCGTCACCGGCGTGCCTGCACCCGGTCCGACGCCCTCGAAGACCTTCTCACCACCAGGACCGCGGAACTCCGCGGTCTCCTCATGCGTTCCGAAGTAGTAGAGCGCGCCCTTCGTGCCGTTCCACATGTCGTTGCCGATACTGGCATCGAACAGGGCCGATACACGCAGGTTGTTGCCCTCGCTCAGGAAGTCACGGAGGTCGAACGTCGTCCGCAGGCTCCCGGTCCAGTCCGGGTTGGCGTTACCCCACGCACGCTGGCGGCTGTCCATGATCGGCAGGCCGTCCTCGCCGATGTAGATATCGCCCTCTTCCCAGCCGCTGTACGTCGCGTCGATGTCGGTGCCACTGACCGTGGTCCCACGGCCGAAGCGGACCCAGTCATCGCCGTAGAAGGTGTTGTACTCGTAGCACTTCGTGACGTTGCCGCTCTCGTCCCGGTCGGGCCGATAGAGGCCGACCAGCGAGCCGACGAAGCCGCCCAGCGAGACGAACTCGGCGCCCGCCAGGTCGGTTACGCAGCTCTCGTTGGTGGCGTACTGCCCCTCGAGCGTCCACTCGAAGGCGTCGGTACGCACCGGCGTCACGCCCAGCTGCAGCTCCCACCCCTCGTTCTCGATGGAGGCAGCATTCGCCCACTGCGAGGTGAAGCCCGTGCTCAGCGGCACCGGGACGTCCATGATGATGTCCTCGGTATCCTCGCTGTAGTACGTAGCCGCCAGGGTGATCCGGTTGTCGAAGAAGGCCAGGTCCGCACCGAGGTCGAGACCTGTGGTGGTCTCCGGCTCGATCCCCTGGTTCCCGAGCGTCCCCTCCTGGTTCACACCCTCCAGTCCGAGGTAGATGGTGCGCAGGCCGTTCGGCGACAGCCAGCCATCCGACAGCGTGCTGGCGGTGTACCCGGTGATGTTCGAGAACACCGGCGGCTGGCGGCCCGTCTTGCCGAAGGCCACGCGGAGCTTACCGAAGCTGAGGAAGTCCACGTCCTGGAACGTCTCCAGCTGGGTGAAGTCCCACGCCAGCGTCGCCTGCGGATACGCGAACCAGGTGTCGGCCTCGGCGCCGAACGTCGACGCGGCGTCGAAGCGCACCGTACCGGTGAGGTAGAGCTGGTTGTACAGATCGAGGTTCAGCTGCCCGAAGTACCCCATCGTGGTGACCCGATCGTTGTACTCGTTGGGCGAGTAGTCCACGTTGAAGTCCAGCTGGTCTGCGCCCTGGATCAGGTTGAACCCGTTGACCTGGAAGCGCTGATAGTCGTTCACGTTGATGTTCTGCCCGGCCGTCAGCGATGCGGCCACATCGGGGCTGAACGTACGATCGACGGTCAGAACCAGGTTCGAGTCGTAGATCGTGTTGATGAAGTTCGCCCGGATCAGCCGTCCCTCCGGGAAGTCCGAGCTGCTCTTCGGGAAGATCGAGAACCGGTCGTCGTTCGTGTAATCGACGCCGAACAGGTAGTTGACGTTCAGCCAGTCCAGCGGGTCGTAGCTGACCTCGACCTGCCCGATGGTCCGCGAGACTTCCGTGGTGTTCAGCAGCTCGTTCGCGATCCACAACGGGTTGTCGTACCCGCGGGTGCGGACCAGCTCGGTCGGATTCGGATACCGGTAGGACCGGTGCAGCCCCGTCTCCGGATCGAGATACGGCTTGTTGCTGAACTCGGGCGGACTCCGCAGGGCGCCCAGCATGATCCCGCTGATGTTGGAGCCCGACTGGATCAGGTCGCCCTCGCCCCGCGTGTACATGATGTTCCCGCCGATCGTCAGGTTCGGGGCGAACGCGTGGCTGCCCCGCAGACGCGCCTGCGTCTGATCATACGCGGAGTTGCCGTCGATCACGCCCTGGTGATCCGTCCGACCCAGCGAGAGATAGTACGTCGTGCCCTCGTTCCCGCCGGAGAAACTGAGGTCCTCTTCCAGCTTCAGACCGGTGCGGAAGATCTCGTCGTTGTGATCGAAGACTTCCGTACCAGCCGCGATCGGCGGGCCCCAGCTGGCCGACCCGACGGGATAGATGTCCGTCCCGGCCGTGCTCTGGGCGAAATCGGCGGCCTCCTGCGCCGTGAAGTCGCAGAACCCCTCGAAGTAGCAGTACCAGTACGCTTTCTCCGAAGGCCAGGTCGTGCTCCCGACCGTGATCGGGTCGTCACTGAACGCCAGGAAGGCGGCCCCGTCCTCGCCTCGCTCCCAACCGGTCTGGAGCGGGACCGTCTGGTTCACCTCGTCAACGCTGGCGACCTGCTTGTAGCTCCACCGGTTCGTGCCCGGACGGCCCTGCTTGGTCGTGATCAGGACGACGCCGCTGGCTGCCCGCGACCCGTAGATCGCGCCGGCGGCCGGACCCCGCAGGATCTCAACGGACTCGATGTCGTCCGGGTTCAGGTCCAGCGCCCGGTTCGAATACGCCGTACCGGCCGTGGTGGTCTCGATCGTGTAGCTGTCGTTGTTGATGGGGATCCCATCCACGACGAACAGCGGCTGCGTGGAGCCGTAGATCGTGTTGGCGCCACGGATCTGGATGTACGCGCCACCGCCAGGCTCACCCGTCGAGGTGGTCACCTGGACGTTGGGCGCCTTCCCCGCCAGCGCCGAAACGATGTTCGACTCCTGGGAGTTGACGACCTCCTCGGCCGACACCGAGCTCACGGTGACGCCGATCTTCTCACGCTGACGGGCCGTGCCCTGACCCGTTACGATGATCTCCTCCAGCCGCAGCGGGTCCTCCCCGAGCCGGAAGTTCACCGTCATGGTCCCCGGCTCCAGCGTGACTTCCTGGTTGTCGGAAGCCCGCCCGATCAGGGACGCGCGCAGCACGATCTGCTGACCGCCCACGCGCGACGCGGGGATGCGCAACAGATAGCGACCCTCCGCGTTGGAGAGCGTTCCGAAGTTCGTGCCTATTACTTGAACTGTCGCGCCAGGCAGTGGCTCACCCGCCTGGTCGGTGATTGTGCCCGTGATCGTGGCGTCCTCCTGGGCGAATGCCGCCGTGGAGAACATCAGGACCATGGCAAGTGCGGAAACCAAACGACTTCCTGTTCCCATTGTCCCTCCTTTGGAAGGGGTGACGAGGGTATCCTCGCGATCACTCACGACTGGCGCAGACGTGATCGCTCTGTGAGGTCCCGGGGCGCTCAGACCCCGGAATTCGCGGCGTCCGGCCGGGCCGGGCGCCGATCGAAGCATTCCTTGTCAAAGTGAAAAGACCCGTTGCGGGTCAGAGAATCTATGACTGCACCCCGCCTGAAGCAGGAAGTCTGCACTGTTGGCTGGTGGCAACCACCTGGAGGCATGGGGATTCCGATACGCCCTGGTCGGTGTTCGGGCATCAGGATCAATGCACAAGCTGAAGATGCGCGCGACCGTTGTCAACAGGGAAATCGGAACCCTACTCGTCGACCTCCACGCCCAGCAGCTCCACCTCCGTTGCGGGCTGCCACACCTGCAGGATCGGAAACCGGCTCCCGAACCAGGCGAGGCACAGGATCAGCAGCCCCAGCATGCCCGCCCCGATGGAGACCTCGGTGGTCCCGAAAATGACGCTGTCCACGTGCGGGTAGAGCGTCGGATAGATCAGGATGTAGCGCTCGACCCACAGGCCGAGGAGGCTGAGTCCGGCGATCGTCGCCATGATCCCGGGCGTCTTCTTCGGCTTCACGCCCAGCAGCCCGAAGAACGGCAGGATGAACATGGTGAAGAGGACGAGGATCGAGAGCACCCGGTAGGGATCCTGGAGCCGGTTGATCAGGAAGCTCTGCTCGTTCGGCAGATTCCCGTACCAGATCACGATGTACTGGGACCAGAACAGGTAGGTCCAGAACACGCTGAACGCGAAGAAGAGCTTGCCCAGGTCGTGTAGGTTGTTCCCCTCCACGTACTCCTCGAGCCCGAGCCCGCCGCGGTACAGCACCGTCGCCACCGCCGTGGCCGCGATCCCGCCGAGGAACGCCGCCATGAAGACGTACGGCCCGATCAGCGTGCTGAGCCAGTGCGGATCCAGCGACATGACGAAGTCGAACGCGATGAAGCTGAACGCCAGCGCGTAGGCCAGCGCCATGATCGGCGCCAGCGTCGACAGCCTGCGCTGGGCCTTCTCCTCCTCCTGCTCCTGCCCCTGCCAGTCCCTGGTCAGGCGACGGAGCCCGTCCCACCCCTCATCTTTCGCCAGCCCGGCGTCCGGCCGCAGCTGCCAGTACGCGAACGCCAGCGACAGCCCGAGCAGCACCAGCAGCGCGATCAGGTTCCGGGCCGTCAGGAACGGCATGTTCAGATAGATCGCCTTGTCGCCCACGTCGTGGTGCAGCCACGGGAACAGGTGGTCGGCGCCCCAGATCAGGAGCGGCGGGAAGAGGATCAGGTACGCGATCGGCAGGAACGCCACGAACGACACGGCGATCCTGCGGATCGGCCGGGACCACACCCCCCGGGTGAGCGCCACCACCGCCGCCAGCAGCACCGCGCCCTGGGCGATGCCGGCGAAGAAGATCCAGTTGTAGGTGTACGCGCGCCACGCCCGATCGGCGTCGTCCGTCAACCCCATGAAGAAGCCGATGGCCCCGAGCACCACCAGCACCAGCGCGGCAATGACCACGCCGCGGGGCATGCCGTCCAGCCGCCGGAGCGGGTATTCCTTGAGCTCGCCGAGATCGTGCGACATGCTACTCCTGCCCCATCGTGTCCGCCGCGGCGTCCCCGCCGGACGTCGTGTTGAACGGGTCCATCCCCGGCTGGACGCCGCCCGGCAGCTCCACCTGGATCGGGGCGTTCCCGTCCTGGAGGTACCGGAGGTAGTTCACCACCGCCCACCGCTCGCTCGGCGGGATCCGCCGGTAGCTCGGCATCAGGCCCCGACCCAGCCGGATCATGGCGTAGAGGTAGCCATCCGTCCGGTCGATCGTGGTCTGCAGCAGCAGGTTCGTGGCGAACGGGAGCTTGCCGGGCCCCACGATCGGGCCGTCCCCCTCGCCGCCCACACCGTGGCAGACGGCGCAGTACGTCTGGTAGACCTCCGCGCCGTGGGTCACCACCTGGTCGCTCATGGGCAGCGGGTTCGTCATCGTGTCGCCCCACGCCCGCAGCGCGGCGTCCGTGTTCTCCACTTCCGGCTCCCACACCTCGCCCGGCCCCTTCACCGGGACCGAGTTCTCCGGCGGGACACGGGGCGCCTCGTACGGGTCGAAGGCCGGCGACTCCCGCATGAAGTTCAGGAAGTCGACCTTCGCCATGGCGTTCTCGATCTCCGTGCACCCGCCCAACCCCACGGTGGCCACGACCAGGACGCCCATCAGCGACCGCATCGGTACCCTCCCGCTACGCCGCATGGTCGCCCCCCTCGTCCCACGACTGCACTTCCTCCGCACCGGCCGACTCCAGGATCCGGCGCGCTTCATCGCCCTGACCCGATGGCGCGTCCACCAGCACGCCGAAGCTGCCGGCGCTGAACCGCGGGTCGTACGCCAGGTCCTTCCCCGGCGGCCCGAGCCGCGCATTGATGATCAGCCCCAGCACCGTCGACAGCGCGCCGAACAGGATCGTCATCTCGAACGCGATGACCACGAACGCCGGCAGCGAGGCGATGGGCTTCCCACCGGTGATCAGCGGCCAGTCGAACGACGTCCAGATCGCGAGCGCGAACCCGGCGGCCGCGCCCGTCAGCCCGCCCACCAGCGTGAACAGCCGGACGGAGCTGGTCGGCCGGTGCAGCGCGTGCTCCAGCTCGTGCTGCGGGAGCGGCGAATAGGTCTCCAGGTCCGTCAGCCCCGCGTCCTGCAGCTCCTCGATGGCCTTGACCGCCGCGTCGACCTCGCCGAACACGCCCAGGTAGCGCCCGCTCATTCGTCCACCTCCGGGTCCTGCCGGGCGAGCAGCTCCATGTCCTTCTCCGTGCGTCCGTTACGCCACTTCCGGGGCGCCGGCAGCACCTCCTTGAGCTCGGCCACCGACACGGCCGGCAGCACGCGCATGAAGAGGAGGAACCACATGAAGAACCAGCCGAAGCTGCCGACCATGATCCCCATCTCGACCCAGCTCGGCTCATACACGTTCCACTGCCACGGCTCGAACTCGTGGCTCAGGCTCGTCACGATGATCACGAACCGCTCGAACCACATCCCGATGTTGATGAAGATCGTGATCACGAACAGCGCCGGGATGCTGGTCCGGACCTTCTTCGACCAGAGCAGCTGCGGCACCACCATGTTGCAGATCAGCATGATCGACGTAGCCCACCAGTAGTTCCCGCTGAGCCCCGCGATCACGTACTGGCCCTCCATGTGGGGCGGCTCCTGGCTGTACCAGACCAGGAAGACCTCGGCCATGTACGCGTAGCCGACGATCAGGCTGGTCAGCAGGATCAGCTTCGACATGGCGTCGAAGTGCTTGCTGGTGAAGTAGGCCTCGAGCCCGAAGATCTTCCGGATCGGGACCAGCAGCGTGATCACCATGGCCAGCCCGCTGAAGATCGCCCCGGCCACGAAGTAGGGCGCGAAGATCGTCGAGTGCCAGCCCGGGACGATGCTCATGGCGAAGTCCCAGGACACCACGCTGTGCACCGACAGCACCAGCGGCGTCGCCAGCGCGGCCAGGTACAGGTACGCCCGGTTGAAGTGGCGCCACTGCCTGCCGCTGCCCTTCCACCCGAAGCTCAGCACGGTGTACAGCTTCTTCCGCCACGGGACCGTGGTCGAGTCCCGGGCCGCGGCGATATCGGGGATCATCCCGATCACGAAGAAGGTCGCGCTGACGATCAGGTACGTGCTGATGGCGAAGACGTCCCAGACCAGCGGGCTGCGGAAGTTCGGCCACAGCATCCGCTGGTTCGGGTACGGGATCAGCCAGTAGAAGATGAACGGGCGGCCCAGGTGGATGATCGGGAACAGCCCGGCCGTCATCACCGCGAACACGGTCATGGCCTCCGCCGCCCGGTAGATGGACTGCCGCCACCGCGCCCGGAACAGGAAGAGGATCGCCGAGATCAGCGTCCCGGAGTGGGCGATCCCCACCCAGAAGACGAACGTCGTGATGTAGACGCCCCAGGAGATCGGGTTCATCAGCCCGGTCATCCCGATCCCCAGGTACAGCTGGACGAAGAAGCTGAACGCCAGCAGGCCCACGCCCGCCACAGCCAGCGCCAGCAGCAGCCAGTAGACCTTCCCCGGCTTGCTGAGCAGCTTCAGGACGTCCCGGTTGACGTCCTCGTACCTCTCGACACCCGGATGCGTCTCGGAGCGGACCACGGTATCGGGCATCAGTGCGCCGCCCCTTCCCCGCCCTCGACCACCTTCTTCAGGTAGACCACCGCGGACTGGGTATTGAGCTCCTCGAACACCCGGTAGCCACGACTCGATTCGACCACGCGCGCGACTCGGGAGCCCGGGTCCTCGATGTTGCCGAACACGATGGCGTTGCCCGGACACGTCTGCGCGCACGCCGGCACGATCTCGCCGTCCTGTACCGCCCGTCCGTCGGTCCGGGCGTCGTGCTCGGCCTTGCGGATCCGCTGCACGCAGAACGTGCACTTCTCCATGATGCCCTTCTCCCGGACCGTGACGTCCGGGTTCAGCTGCCAGTTCAGCGGCTCCGGCCACTCGTACGTGAAGTAGTTGAAGTAGCGGACCTTGTACGGGCAGTTGTTGGCGCAGTACCGCGTCCCGACGCACCGGTTGTAGACCTGGGCGTTCAGCCCGTCCGGCGTATGGTAGCTCGCGTACACCGGGCAGACCGGCTCGCACGGCGCGTTGCCGCACTGCTGGCACATCATGGGCAGGAACGTCGTCTTCCGGTGCCCGGCGCCGCCGTTCATCTCGTGGACGACGCCCGCCTCTTCTTCCTCGAAGTAGCGCTCGATCCGGATCCACTGGATCAGCCGGCCCTGCGCCACCAGCTCCGGGCCGACCAGGCCGATGTTGTTCTCCGCCTGGCACGCCGTCTGGCACGCGCTGCACCCGATGCACCGCTCCATGTCCACGGCCATGGCCCACCGGGGCTGCTCCTCGGTGTACTCGCCGTAGTGCGTGCCCGGCGGCGGGTACTCCTGCGGCGCGCCATCCACCATGACCGGCGCGAACCCGCCCGACTCCTGCAGCAGCGGCCGGGCCGACTCGTTCGGGTGCACCGTCTGCCCGTGGGGCACGGCCACACCACCCACGTGGCCCGGACCCACCAGCGCACCGGACTCGTGCAGACTCTCGCCGAACGCGTCGGCGGCCGGGACGGGCGCCTGCGCACCCCGCGGCACCGTCGAGGCGGCCGCGGCGGCCTCTTCCAGCGAGACGTAGTCGTACACGTGGCGCCCGCTCACGTCGTCCTGCTCCGACGAGAACGGCTGGCGCTCCCACCGGCCCGTCGGGTTCACGTCGGCGCGACTCTGGGTCCACGCCAGCCCGCCCGCCTCGTCGTAGCGGGCCGCCAGCAGCGCCACCGGATTGATCCCCCGGCCCCGGGCGTACCGCCCCATCTGCTCGTGGCCCTGGCCCAGCTGGACGGCCACCGTGTCCGGCCGCACGCCCGGGTGCCGCCAGACCGGGAGCTCCACCGTGCCCTGCGCCGTGCTCAGCTCCACGATGTGCCCGTTGTCCAGACCGTACTCCTCGGCCGTGGCCGGGTGCATCTCCAGCACCGTGCCCCAGGTGTGCTTCGAGACGGGGTCGGGCAGCTCCTGGAGCCACGGACGGTTCGCCGTCCGGCCGTCGTAGAACCGATACGACGGGTAGACGACCAGGCTCAGCTCACCCTCGCCGGCCAGCGGCGCCGGGGCCGTGGACAGCGCGAGCACATCGCCCTCCAGCCGCGCGCTCGGGACACCCGGCTGGCCGTACGCGTCCGTCACCAGCGTGCCCTTCTGCAGCGTCGCGGTCCACCAGCCGTCGAAGGCGCGCCCGTCGCCGGTCTGCCGGTGGATCTCCCGCCAGCGCTCCCGGAGATAGTCGTAGTACGTGCTCGCCGACGACGGCAGCGTCAGCCCGGCCCGCCGGGCCACCGAGAGCAGCACGTCGCCCGTCTGCTTCGTCTCGTAGACCGGCGTCATCACCGGCTGCACCAGCGAATGCACGCCCGGCCGCGGCTCGTGGTCGCCCCACGCCTCCAGGAAGTGGTGGTCGGGCAGCAGCAGGTGCGCCCGCGCCGAGGTCTCGTCCAGGAACGGCGAGAACGACGCGATGAACGGCACCGCGTCCAGCGCCCCGGCCACCCCGTCCCGGTCCGGCAGCTCGTAGAGCGGGTTCGGACCCCGCACCAGCAGCGCGGACACGCGACCGGCGGCCATCTCCTCCACCAGCGCCGCCAGCTCCTCGTGGGTCGCGCCGCCATCGAGCTCGGACCCGAGCCGGACCGTCCGGCCCATGTTGCCGGCCGCCTCGTTCAGCACCGCCACCGCCGTGGCGAGCGTCGTGGCCGCCGCGCTCGATGTGCCCACGCCCGGCCCCACCGCCAGCGACGGCCGGCTCGCGAAGCTGTGGGCCGCGTCCTCGACCCGGTCCAGCTCCACGCCCGCGGCCCCGGCCAGCGCGGCCGGGTCCACATCGGCGAGCAGCGTGTCCGCGACCTCCGAGCCCCGCTCGTCGGCGACCAGCCGGGCCATGGCCAGCGCCACCAGGTGCTCGGTGCCCGGACGGGGCGCGATCCAGACGTCCGCGTTCAGGTCCGTCAGCGACTGGTGCGGCGAGACCGCGATGAACCGGCCCTTGTGCCCGTTCGCGTAGGCGTGACCCTCCACGAAGCCGTGGGAGTAGTCCACGGGTGAGAGCCACGTCTCCATGAAGTCCGCGCCGAACGACAGCACGACCTCGGCGTTCGCGAAGTCGTGGATCGGGAGCGCGGCCCGGCCGTACACCCGGCGGCTCGCCTCGCGGAGCGCCGCGTGGCCGAAGCTCTCGAACGTGACCCGGCGGACGCCGGCGGCCTCGCACCACTCGTCGAGCAGCCGGTCCATCGCCCCGGTCTCGGGCGCCGTCAGGAACACGGCGTTCTCACCCGCGGCATCCAGCGCCTCCGCCAGCGACTGCTCCGCCCGGCTCCACCCGACCTTCGACCAGCTGTCGCCCTCCCGGACCAGCGCCTGCGGGACCCGGTCCGGGTCGTAGAGCCCGTGCAGCGACGCCTGGCCCCGGGCGCACAGCTTCCCGTGGGAGATCGGGGAGTCCGGCGTGCCCTCCGCCTTCACCGCCCGGCCCTCACGCGTGCGCACGGTCATACCGCACCCCGCCGGGCATTCCCTGCACGTCGTGCGGTAGTACGTCGCCATCCCCGGCACCGTCTGCTCGGGCTGGACCAGGTACGGGATCAGCCGGTCCGGCTCCGACGAGCAGCCCGTGGCCGCGGCACCCGCGCCCGCCACGCCCAGCACCTTCAGGAAGTCCCTGCGCTCCATACCACCGTTGTTACCGTTCTTCGACATCGACTCTGCGTCAGTAGTGGCAGACTGTGCAGTCAGTGCGGACCTCCCGCTCCTGATGGCACCCGAGACACCAGCCCATGTAGAGGTTCTGCTGCAGCTGGATCTCCGCCATGGCTTCCACCTGGCCGTGACACTCCTGACACTCCAGGTCCTCGGCGTTCACGTGGATCATGTGGGGGAAATGCGCGTGGTCCGGCAGGTCGTGGATCCGGACCCACGGGATCGTCCGACCGTCGTTCCAGTAGCTGATCAGCTGCCGGACACCCGCGCTGTCCGCCGCGATCATCGGCACCCCGCCGGGCATGTGGCACCCGACGCACACCTCCACGGCCGGGAGCCCGGCATCCACGGACCTGTCCGCCGACGAATGGCAGTACAGGCACGGGGTCTGGTTCGTGCCGGCATGGATATCGTGCGGGAACGGGATCGGCTGCGGCGGCGGGCCATCGTCGGACGTCACGCCCGCGATCAGCGCTCCGGCACCCACCAGCACGATGATCCCCAGAAGTATGAGGGTGCCTCGTCCCATCCACTCTCGACGTGAGGGGGCCGCGTAGTGGGCCCGACTACAAGGAAGACCGGATATCTCCCCACCCGGCCAAAGAGGCGGAAAATCTGACACGGGGCCACGCGGCACGCAACCCCACCCCATCGTCGGGCCGACGTCGGATCGGCCTCGCGGGGATCGCCCGCCGGGCGGGCGGGTCAGTCGTCGTGGAGGAGATCCTCCGGGCTGGCCAGGATGGCGCGCAGGACCCGCGACCAGAGCGCTTCGGGCTCCTGCTCGCCGGCGTGGTGCTCGGGCTCCCTGGCGAGCAGATCCTCGGCCTCGTCCGGTGCGCCCAGCCGGTGGAGGTGCTCGGCCATCACTGCCCGGAACTCGTCGTTGCCCGCCGCCTCCGCCATCTTCCGCACCTGCTTCCGGGCCAGGTGCGACTGGCCGGCCGAGACGGCGGCCTCCACGTAGTCGTCCACCTCCCGCTGCGCGTCACCCAGCAACCCCTTCCCGATGGAGAGCCACGCCAGCGTGCAGCGGACCCGTACCGCGTTCGGCGAGATCCGGAGCACCTTCCGGCACACCGCGCCCGCGGCGTTGTACCGACCGGCACGCAGGTAGGCGTTGATGGCCCGACCGTGGTACGAGAGCGCCCGGTCCTCGTCCCCGGCCTCGAGACAGAGATCGCCCGCACGGTTGAAGAACTGGGCGTCGAAGCCGGGCAGGGCGAGCTCCGCCTGCTGCTCCAGCGACTGAAGCCGCTCCTCGAGGCCGGGCTCACTCTCTGGTCGCGTATTCCGGAAGATCATGACTGCGTATCGAAGTCTATCGCCCTGTGGTCTCCGCCCCGTGCCCCGTCTCCGTTGCCGATGGGTAGCGGCGTGCACCCCGATCGCCCTACGTTTCCGACATGCGACGCGATCTTCGAAACTCCCACCACCTGGCAACCATCAGCTACGATGGCCGGTTCTGGGACGCGTACCTCGAGCTCCAGGAGACGCAGGGAGCCGGCCAACCCGTCCGGGGCCGAATCGCGTTCTCCGCCGCCGACGCCGGCGATGCCGACCCCGTCCGCACGACGACCATCTTCATCGAGGACACGCCCCAGGAGGTGGTGGTCCGGGCACGGGAGTTCAAGACCCACGAGCTGGTGGCCCTCCTCCGGTCCTGCACCCCCGCCGACGAGGATGAGGGCGGGGCCCCGACCGGAGCGAAGGAAGAACCCGAGCCCGGGAGCCCCGAGCCCGGGAGCCCCTGACCGGGTCAGCGCGAGCCGGGTCAGGGCGAGCCGGCCGACCCGCCCCCACCGCCGGACCACGCCAGCTTCGATGACCCGCCCGCCCGTTCCAGCACGCGTGACGGATATTCGTGACAGTTCGGAGTGTTGGAGCCCGTCACACAACCGTTGTATCGAAGCAACGCTTTCTCGACGTTGCCGCCGCTCCGCTGCAGGTAGTGGGCGAATACCCGTGCACCGAGGCACACGTTGGTGTCGATCTGCTCCAGGTCCCAGCCGCACGACCACCCGCCCTGGTGGACGGGCATGACCTGCATCAGCCCCACGGCGCCGACGAAGCTCCGCGCGGACGGATCCAGCCATGGATTCTCCACCAGGAGCACTCCGAGGAGCAGCCGCGGCTCCAGGTTCGCGGCATGGGCCTCCCGCACCACCGCTGTCGCCACGCGGCTCACCAGCTCCCGATCGTCGCCGTACCGGAGCAGCACCTCCTCGATGGGCGCCACCTCGGCGTCGTAGTACGCGGCGAGGCGCGCCCAGCCGCGCTCCAGGCGGTTCACGCGCGACTCGAGCTCCGTGAGCGACGGAACGGCCGCCCCGTCCGGCGCGGTCGCGGCGATCTCCCGGCCCGCGCGCTTCTCCACCGGTGCGGCCGCGTAGAGCGTGCCCGCCACGAGCAGGAGCCCGAGTATCGCCGTCGCCCCCGTGCGTAATCGGCTCCTCGCGTGCTGCATCCGTTCCGTCTGTCGTCGATCTATCATGTCCGCCTCTCGTCGTCTACTATGCGAACGGAGCCGCTTGCGCGGCCCCGCGGTCTGCCCGTTCGAGGTGCAAGGGTCGTTCCGACCTCCTGAACCCCCGACCGGGGGACGAGGTTCCCGACCGTCAGCGGGCCGTCCCCGTTTCGTGCCCGGCCATTGCCGCCATAATGGCAGAATCCCTCACCGGCCTCGGGGTCACTACGGGGGGCAGGAGCCCGGAGTTCCATTTGCCAATACCCGGTCAAACCGTATATTTTGGTGAGATTATCATGCGGGCGGGGCAGGCGCCCGCTCATTTTTGTTCGACGGTGGAGGATCAGGAATGGCGCTCTACAGGACGCTCTACTACGGGGATCTGAACGTCGGTGTCGGCGGCCGGGTCACCATCCCCCAGGAGATCCGTGACGACCTGGGCATCGATGACGGCGATCTTCTGACGGTGCGGGTTGAGGAGAGCCCGAACGGCACGCGGCAGCTTGTGATGTGGCGGGCGAAGGAGCAGCCCGTGGACTCGGACGACTAGGTCCAACCCTCCGATCAGAACGCAGCCCCGGCCGCGGCAGCGCGGTCGGGGCTTTCGTATGGGGGCTCGCTCCGCGGGCAAAATCCCCCACCGCGAGACGCGCCGCACCGGCGGGCCCTGCGACCGAAGGGAGCCGGTTGGCGAGCAGCGCGAGCCCTGATGCGACCGAAGGGAGCCTGGTGCGGCCGCAGGCCGCCGGTTGCGAGCGCTAGCGAGCCTCCACGTCCACCCACCGCACCAGCTCCCGGAGCGGCTCGCCGCCGTCGTGGTGCCAGGTCGGCTCGGGCCACGGCAGGCGGGCGAAGGTGGTGATCCGGGTCGCCCCGATGCGGGCGAGGGCATCGGCCAGCGCGAGGCGCCGCGGCTCGGGTACGGCCATCGCCACCGACTGGAGCAGCCGGCCGGCGGGCGCCAGGAGCTCCATCGTCTCCTCGAGGTCGTCGATGGGGTGGACGCGGACGAGGCGGTTGAGGCACGACGGGACGAACGCCGGGTCCTCGTCGTAGATGACCGTCCAGCGGGTCCCGGCCCCGGCGAGGACCCGGGTCGCGGGCCGGTCGGGGGCGTGGCCCTTCAGCTCGGCGGCCGATCGCGCCTGCTGGATCGCCGACGCCTCGGCGGCGCTGATGGCGCCCCGGGGCAGCGACGCCTCCTCGGTCTCGAGCGCGTCGGCCAGCGCCTCCGCGAAGTCGAGGGCGCCGGCGCCGCTCCCCGCTTCGACCCAGACGGCGTGGGGAGAGACGCACCCGTGCTGGTCGAATGCGGCCACGGCCCGGGCCGCGTCCCGGGCGATCGGCTCCAGCCCCGCCTGCAGCGCCTCGCGCGCCACCAGGCCGACGGAGAATCGGGGGCCGTGGACGACGAGCCGGGCGGTGTCCGGCGTGCGCTCCCGGTACGAGGCGATCACCTCGGCCCCGCCGTACACGATGATGGTGTCCGCGCTCTCGAGGACGCGCCGCTCGGCGTCGCCGGCACCACCCGGCCAGTAGGTGACGGCGAGCGCCCTGCCCGCGTCGGCGTCCACCGAGGCCACGGCCCGGGCGAAGAGGACGGGCAGCACCGGCTGCCCCGATGCCAACTTGCCCAGCGACGGCGCCTTGACCAGCAGCGCCCGCACCAGCGACGTGACCGCAACGCCGGGGACGTTCCCGGCGAACACGTGGAACGCCAGTCGGGGGCCGTACGCCCGGGCCGATCGGCTCGGGCCATCGGTATGGAACCCATCCAGCACGGCCGGGTCGCCGAGCTCCGCCTCGAGCAGCGACCGGAGCCGGTCCGCTCGCCAGTCGGCGGCCATCCGGTCGAGGACCAGCGTGGCCATCTCCGGTGCGTAGCCGGTCGCCGCCGCGAGCCGATCCAGCGCCTCGGTCCGCAGCGGGTCGCTCCCGTCCAGCAGCCGGGCCGCCGCGGCGTCCGCGATGTCCACCAGCTCCATCACGGGCCGGTCCCGGAGCGCACGGCCCGCGTCCCGGAGTCTCTGCACGACGCCGCCGATGAGCTCCGGCGTGGGCGCCGGGTACCGGCACGTCAGGGCGCCGGCGGTCAGCGTCTCCAGCCCGGTGGCCGCCGGGTCGACGCCCGGCAGGTGCCACGCATCGAATGTCGGTCCCGTCACGGCGCGTTCTCCAGCAGCAGGTCCATGGCGATGGAGCAGCCCCGGGGCGGCGCGCCGGCCGCGCGGCCCTCCAGGACGACGGCTCCGTTCGCCACCCGACCCAGGTCCTCGGTCTGGACCGCGGCCACGCTGTTCAGGTTCGCCAGGTCCACGTGGCGCAGCAGCCCCGTCTCGCCGGCCGGCAGCGGGTCGAGCGTCTCCGGGTCGACGGCCACGCTCCGGAGCCAGCCGGGGCCCCGCTTCACGCCGACCACCTCGGGCGCCGGGCCGTCGCCCGCCAGCCGGGCCCGGAGCCCGATGTCGTAGTACTGGGACAGGAGCTCGGTCATCCCGTACTCGTTCACGCACGCCCACGGCTCGAGCCCGAGCCGGGCACCGTAGACGGCCCGGAGCTCGGCGGGCTCGAGCCGCCGTCCCCGGCCCTTGTAGCCGCCCGTGTCCATGAGACGGGAGCCGGAGGGCAGCGGGAAGCTCCGGCCCGCTTCGGCCATCCGGTCGAGCCAGTGGATGAACGCCGACGACGTCCCCAGGAGCATGACGACGTCGCTCGCGTCCACCGCCCGGGCCACGGCCTCGTCCAGTGCGCCGTAGTCGAGCCCGTCGGCATCGGCGAGTGCCCGGGACCCCGGCGCACCGAACGCGGCCATGACATCGCTGATCATGAACGCCAGCGACGAGTCGGGCAGCGCTCGGGCAGGCGGCATGAGCGAGAGGATCACGGGCCGGGCGCCGTCGGGGAGCAGGTACGCCTCGAACGTGGCGCGCAGCGAGGCCCGGTACAGCGCCAGGTCGGGCACGTGGTGCTCGCCCCTTCGCTCCGAACCCCGGGTGGTCCCGCTGGTCCGGAAGACCCGCTCCGTCTCGGCCGTCGCGTCCCGGAGCGCCAGCTCCTTGAACGCGGCCGTCGGCACCGCCGGGATCTCCGTCCAGCGGCCGATCGCGTCGGGCCCCCGGCCCCGGGCCTCGCAGTACGTCCGGTAGGCGGGGACGGCCGCCACGTTGTGAGCGAACACCCGGCGCGCGAGCGCGTCGAACCGGTCGTCGGGAAGCGGCGAGTCAGCTCCGGCGCGGAACAGGTCGAGCAGCTCGGCACGGAGCTTGGCGCGGGCGTCGCTCATGGCTCACCGGGTCCGCTCGAAGAACTCCTCGGCGGCCATGGCGAAGGTGGCGCCCTCCACGGCGTACCGGCCGGCGTACGGCGCGAGGAACGCCAGCAGCCGCTCGGCCACGGCCCGGTACGACCGGTCGCCCGTCCGCCGGGCGAGCTGGATGTGGAGCCGTGCGGCCAGCGCGTTCTCCTCGAACGGCCGGTCCGGGTAGCGGAGCGCGCCCAGCGGCTTCCGGTCCGCGGCATGGTCCCGCAGCCCGCCGGCCTCGTCCCAGAGCGTGTCCTTCATGGTCCGCGCGAGCCGGATCGCGTGCTCGAGCGCGTCCTCCCGGTCCGCGGCCCCGGCCACCGCCATCGCCGCCCGTGCCGGGTGCAGGAGGTCGCCGAGCAGGCCCGTGGGCGGGTAGTCGTCGGATCGGTCCTCGTCGTCCCCGGGCCGGAAATGGACGAGCTGGTCGCCGTCCGTGGCCATCCGCTCCAGCAGCGTGTCCAGTGCGACCGAGGCGCGCTCCACCCAGTCCTCGCGGCCCAGCCACTGCCCGGCGCGGGCCAGCGACGCGATCCACATGCCCGACGAGTCTGCGTACACGGTATCGTCTACCGGCGGCGCGTCCATCCCGGCGCGGGCGTCCGGGTCGGCGCCGTAGTACTCCGGGTCGGCGAGCTGGCTCCCCACCCAGAGTCCGTCGCGACCGAGCGTGCCGTCGACCCACGCCACCGTCCGCTCGGCGGCGTCCCGCCAGTCGTCCCGGTCCCGGTTCGCGGCGCCGAACGCGTACGCCGACAGGACCCGGGCGTTGATGGGGAGCAGCTTCTCCGTGCGCGGCTCCGTCCAGTCCGCCTGCATGGCGTAGTGGAACCAGCCGCCGTCGACCGGGTCCTCCAGCTCGCCGGCGAGCATCCCGTCCAGCGTCCGCTCCGCCATGTTGATCCAGTCGGGGTTGGGAAGCGTCTCGCCCTGCTTCAGCAGCAGCTCGACCGCTTCCGCGTGGACGAACTTGGGCCCCTGCCCGAACCCGCCGTTCCGCATGTCGAACTGGTCCTGCGCGCCCGTGAGCACGTCATCGGCCGCCTCCCGCCGGACCAGCCCCCTGCTCGATCGACGCGACCGGGCCGCGTCGATCGCCTTGCGACGGTCCGCGATCTCCTTTTCCAGCGCCTGCCGCCGATCGGACCACGCCTCCAGCACGCTCTCGACCGCCCGGTACAGCTCCCGGGGCTTCGCGTACGTGGCCGACCAGAAGACCTCGCCCGTGGGCGCCAGCAGCGCCACCGTGGGCCACCCCTCGGTGATGTAGCGCTCCTGGACATGGGGGAGCCGGTGGCCGTCCACCCGGATCGGCACCAGCTTCTCGTTCACCAGCTCGATGACGTCGTCATCCGAGAGCGCCTTCTCGTCGAGCTCGTGGCACGCCTCGCACCAGTATGTGGTCAGGACCAGCAGGATGGGCGTCTCCGCCGCCTGCGCCTCCTCGAACGCCGCCGCGGACCACGGGCGCCAGTCGATGGCATCGGCCCGGTTGGGTCGCGGGGAAAATCGGAATCGGGACATGTGGGGCAGGATAGGGAAAATCGTGACCGGTGGCCAGCGACCTGCGACCCGACCCTCGGCCGGGAAGCCGGCCTTTGCAGGGAGTCGGAAGCCGCCCGGCGGCGACGGCTGACCGGCGGCTCAGCGCACCCGGAACGGCTCGCTGCGGGCCTCGTACCTTCGGGCCGGGAGCCCGAGGACCCGTACGAGGACGCGCTTCAGCCCGGTGCCCACGGCCCCGGTCAGCGACTCGCCGCCCCGGACCGCCGGCTGCAGCTCGCCCCGCAGCCACCGCTCGAGCTCATCGAGGTCCGAGAGCGAGAGCGTCTCGATCTCCAGGTAGACCAGGTAGTAGTACGTGCCGTCCTCCACCGGCCCGACCGGCGGTGTGTACGGCCGTTCGAGGACCCGGCGTGCATCCGTGTACGTCGCGAACCGGGCCACCGAGTCCGCTCCGGGTGCCACGGCCAGGTAGCGCCGCTCCAGCGGCTCGTAGCCCAGGACCGATGTCCAGGCCACCTGCTGCACCAGGTCGTCGAACCAGCTGTCCTTCCACAGCTCCACCTGGAACCGCATCCGCAGCGGGAGCCCGGACCGGACGGCGTCGGCGAGGGCCCCGTCGTCGAGCACGCTGCCCACGACCACCGTGGGCGCACCTTCCTCCACCCGCACGGAAAGCGGCTCCTGTGCGGCGGACGTGGCGGCTGCTGCTGCGAGAGCCGCCAGCGCGAGGAAGGCGGCCCGGATCATCAGATCCTGGGCCCCAGGCGGAGGAACACGTTGACGCCGTCGCCGCCATCCGAGATGGGCGCGGCCAGGTAGACGCCGATCCGCCCGAACCGCACACCGACGCCGACGTCATAGCGCAGGTCGGTCGGGCCCGGTGCGAGGCGGTCGCCGAGCGACTCGTCCTCGATCCACGCGCGCCCGGCGTCGGCGAAGAGCACCAGCTCCGGCGTAGTGGCCAGGTCGAAGTCGAGCCCCAGGCTGCGGCCGAGCCCGATCCCGCCCGATCCGAAGAACGCGAACCGGTACTCGGCCTGGAAGAGGATCGCCCGGTCACACCCGTAGTACGGGGTCCGCTCCTGGATCTCTGGCGCGCTCCGGGCGCCGCAGTCGAACGCGAACTGGGAATAGCCGGGCAGCGACCCCTCGCCACCGAGCACCTGCTGGCGCTGGGGCGGGAGCGCGCCATCGTCCGGCGAGCCCGTGGCCGCGGCCCGGAGCACCAGCCGGGTCCGGGGCCCGAGCCGGAGGTAGCGTCGGGCGTCGAGGCGGAGCGTCGTGTACTCGGCGTTGACGGGCTGTGCGACGAACGGCTCGCCGCCGGCGTCGGGGTTCGGGCGCAGGATCGTCAGCGCGCCCTCCACCCCCTGCTCGACCTCGGCCTCGAGGAGCCAGCCGGCCGAGGGGTCGTCCCGGTCGTTCCGGGTGTCCCACCGGATCCAGCCGCGGACCAGTCGGAGATCGCCTTCCGCCACCAGCGGCTGCGCCCGCCACGGCTCGTCGTTGTCCAGCAGGGACCAGGGCGTCCGCGACTCGACGGAGCCGTGCTCCTCGTGGCGGTACTCGACCCCGGCCTCCACGGGCTGCGTCCGTCCGGTATACGCCAGGTATGCGCGCCAGCCGTTCCGGATGTAGTGGTCCCGGAGGTCGCGGTGCAGGATGAACGTGGACAGCGAGTTCTCGACATCGGTCAGGCCCCGGGTCTCGATGGGATCGATCACACGGTGCCAGCCCGCGCCGATCCGGAGCGACCGGTGGCCGCCCAGATACTGCTCGATCCAGACATCGTGGCCCAGCTCGTCGGGGTGGACCTGGAACCCGTTGCCCGTCCGGTAGATGACCCGGGCGTCGAGGATGGTCGGGTTGGTCCCCTTTCGCTCGAGCCGGGGCCCCAGCGTGATCGGGAGTCCCTCGACCCGGTTGTACGCGCCATCCACGGCCACGTTGAGCCCGCTGCGGCCGAACCAGGTCGGCTGGCTGACCAGCGTGCCGTCCGACGGCTCCAGCGCGATGATCCGCCCCTCCTCCTGTCTGAACCGGAGCGCATCGCTGTAGAGGGTGATCGGGCCGGCCACCGCCGCCGTGTCCCCGGTCACCCGCCCGGCCGTGACGGTCAGGGAGCCCGTGACCCGGGCGCCGGGCTGGATCCGGACGTCGCCGTTGATCACCAGCACATCGCCGTCCACCGTCCCGGCCACGGTGAGCGGGCCGCCCAGCGACGCCAGGTCGCCGTCGATCCTGGCGCCCGGCGCGATCACCGTGGCGCCGACCACCCGTGACGTGGTCATCCGGTTGTACGCGGCCGCCACGGCATCGGCGGCGGTCCGGGTCAGCGGCTGCTCCTCCTGCGCCACCAGCGGTGCGGCGGCGAGGAGGAGCGCTCCGACGAGGGTCCTGGTCAAAGGCTTCACCGTTCGATCCCCAGTCTCTTCATCCGTCGATAGAGGTTGGCCCGGTCCGTCTGCAGCGACCGGGCGGCTTCCGCCACGTTCCCGTCAGCGGCGTCCAGCGCGCTCTCGATCTGCCAGCGTTCGTAGTCGTCGAGCCGCTCGGCGAGCGGCGCCGTTTCCTGCTCCACGGGCGGCAGCAGCGCCTCCACCGCGCCGGCGTCGGCCTCGCCGCCCGGGTGCAGGATCGCCAGCCGCTCGCAGATGTTCGCCAGCTCCCGCACGTTCCCCGGCCACGGGTAGCGACGGAGCGACGCCATGGCGTCGGCCGCCAGTGCGGGCGGATCGAGCCCCTGCTCCTCCCGGAGCCGGCGGTCCAGGTGCGCCACCAGCTCCGGCAGGTCGCCGAGCCGGTCCCGGAGCGGCGGGATCTCGATGGGGATGACGTTGAGCCGGTAGTACAGGTCGTCCCGGAAGGTCCCGTCTGCGATCCGCTCTTCCAGGTCCCGGTTCGTGGCGGCGACGACCCGGACGTCCACCGGGACCGGCTCGCTGCCGCCCACGCGCTGGATCTCTCCGGACTCCAGCGCGCGGAGCAGCTTCGCCTGGGCGTCGGCGCTCAGGTCCGCCACCTCGTCCAGGAACAGCGTCCCGCCGTCCGCCTGCTCGAAGCGGCCCCGGCGCCGGGACGCGGCACCCGTGAACGCGCCCTTCTCGTGGCCGAACATCTCCGATTCGATGAGCTCCCGGGGGATGGCCGCGCTGTTCACCCGGACGAACGACCCGCGGGCCCGGCGCGACGCGTAGTGGATCGCCGCCGCGACCAGCTCCTTGCCCGTCCCGCTCTCGCCGGTGATCAGGACCCGGGAGTCCGTCGGCGCGGCCTGCCCGATCCGCTCCCGGACCGCCGCCATCGCCTCGCCGCTGCCCACGATGTCGTCCACCGAGACCCGGTCCGCGCTCGCCCGGGCCCGACGCAGCTCCACCGCGCCGTTCACCGTGGCCACCACCGACTCCGGCGTCAGCGGCTTCTCCAGGAAGTGGAACGCGCCGGCGCGGGTCGCCTCGACGGCGTCGCCGAGCGTGGCCCGGCCGCTCATCATCACCACCGGCAGCTCCGGCGCCCGGTCGCCCAGCTGCCTGAGCGCGGTCAGCCCGTCGGTGCGGGGCATGGCCAGGTCCATGAGGACGACGTCCGGGTCCTCCGTGACCGCCCGCTCGACGCCCGCGCCGCCGTCCTCCGCCTCCGTGACCTGGTACCCCTCGTCCTCCAGGAGCCCGCGCAGCATCCGCCGGATATTGGGCTCGTCATCGACCACCAGGACGGCGGGCATCGGTCCGCCGCTACCGTCGGCCCAGGACGAGGTCGGCCCGGACCCAGTCGCCGATGGCCGGCCCGTCCACGCTCGACGCCCTGCAGTAGACCCGGGCCTCGGGGCCGTAGAAGAGGCGGAGTCCCGTCCGCTCCGACGGCGCCGACAGCCCCGGCTCGCACCGGAGCGCGTCGAAGTAGGCGGGGCTCAGGAACCGGCCCACACTGTCGCCCGCGGCCGACGACGCGACCTCGACCGCCATGACCACCGCGGCGCTGTTCATCACGTCCGTGGCCATGTACTGGAGCAGGGCCGCGATGGCCGGGCGGGCCGTGGCCGCGTCATCGATCCGGAAGACCAGCAGGTCCAGGAACCGATCGTCCTCGACCTCGTAGAGCGCGTCGTGGACGGTCAGTGCGCCCGCGTCGTGGGAGAGGACGACCGTGGTGTCCCCGACCGGCTCGTACGCCAGGAACGCCATGATCCCGTCCTCCGTGGTCGCCGGCCCGCTGACGGTGAGCTCCGCGATCCCGGCCGCCGACGCCATCCACGCCGAGTCGGCCGGCGCGAGGATCAGCGCCACATCGGCCTCCGACTCGACCAGCGCGGCGCCTACCGCGTCGGCCCCGACGCCCGGCGCCGCCCGGATCGCCACGGCCGTGATGGGGATGTCCGAGGGCCCGCGCATGCCCACGGCGCAGCCGGCAATGAGCAGGGCAGGGGCGAGCAGGCTAAGCGACAGTCGTTTCATCCTCGTGGCTCTCCTTGGGCAGTGTCTCGGCTCCGGCCGCGGGCAGGCGGACGACGAGCTCCGCGCCGTCGTCCCGATGCACCGCGTCGACCGTGCCGCCATCCGCAGTCACGGCCTGGCGGACCAGGGCGAGCCCGAGTCCCGTGCCTCGTGTCTTGGTGGTGAAATCCGGTTCGAAGATCCGGTCTGCCGCGTCGGGCGGCAGCCCCATCCCGTTGTCCTGTATCCGTACAACGACCCACGGGTTCCCCGACGACACACCGTCCCCGGGCTCCACGTCGATCTCCACGCCCACCCACGGCCCGACCCTCACGCCGCCCTCGCCGCCCTCGGTGGCTCCGGCCCCCTGGTGCCCTCGGGGCTGCGCCGTCGTGGCCGCCTCCACCGCGTTCCGGACCAGGTTGCGGAACGCCCTGAAGAGCGCGTCGTAATGGGCCCGGACGGGCGGCACGAGCTCCGGCGCCTCGAGCGTGGACGCCACGCCCGCCGGGACGTCGGTCTCCAGCAGCGACGCCATCATCTCCCGGACGTCGACCTCGGTGGCCGCCCCTTCCGGCGGCCGGCCCAGCTGGCTGAACCGAGCGGCCAGCTCCTCGAGCCGGCCCACTTCCTGGTCGATGACCTCCAGCACCTCCGCGAGTCGACCGTCCTCGTCCTCCACGCGCCCCTCCAGCCGCTTCAGCCGGTGGCCCGCCATCCGGAGCGGCGTGAGCGGGTTCTTCATCTCGTGCGCGACCCGCCGCGCCATCTCGCCCCAGACCCGGACCCGCTCCGCGGCCACCGCTCGTTCCCGGGCCGCGTCCAGCTCGGCGGCCGCGTCCCGGAGCGCGGCGTCCAGGACCCGGACCTCACGGACCCCGGCCCCATCCACCTCCGGGAGCGGGTCACCCCGCCCCAGCGCCTCCGCCACGCCCACCAGCCCCTCGATCGGCCGCGCCAGCTGCCGGGCGAGCCGGCGTGTGGCCGTGTACGCCAGCCCCACCAGCAGCGCGGCCGCCGCCAGCACCAGCCACGGCAGCGCACGGATGAACCGCTCGCCCAGGAACGTCCACCGCCGGGCCTGGGTAAGAGACTGGGAGAGGGCGTCCCGGTGGTCGGCCACCGCGTCGGACAGCGCGCTGTCGGCGACGGGCTCGGCCAGCTCCACTACGCGACGCCCGCTGGCCGCCACCTCTTCCCACGGGCCGAGCGACCCCGCCACGTCCAGCGACGTCCCGAGCGCCCACCCGCCCACGGCCAGGACCAGGAGCGCCGGTGCCACGGTCAGCGCCAGCAGCCACCCCAGGAGCCGCCGCTCGAGGGTGCGGCCGCCGACGTCCTCGGAGGACGGGGAGGGAGCGTGGGGTGGCGGAGAACCGACCATGGCCCGAACGTAAGAGAGGCCGAGAGGCCGGGACAAGTCACCGACCGCGGACAGGAGGCAGGATGATCCTACCCAACGTGCGGGCTTCCTTCGGACGCGCCGAGGTCGGCGCCATCATGACCGCCATCGCCGGGAGCGACTCCCGGGCGCGCGACGCGCTCAGCGACCGGCTCACCCACGACGGGCTCGACGCGCTCCTCGACGACCCCCGTACGCTCAACGCCGTCCTCACCGGCGACCACCACGGCTCGCCGGCCCTCGTCTTCTACCTCCTGGTCCGCCACGCGCTCCTCGAGTCCGGCCTCGATGATCGCACCCTCGCCGACTACATCGCCGCCATCCTCGTCGAGTTCGGGCGCGAGGACCGGGCCTACCGGATCGAGCCCGATGACCCGGACACGTTCCACTACCTGGTCGACCTCGTGGCCGCCGCCGAGACCGCCGACGGACGGCGACGGTTCCTCGTCCGCGCACACCTCGGCAACTACGCCCTCTGGCTGGGCGGGATCTTCCCCGACCACGTCACCTACCGGGTCCACCGGAAGGGCGCGCCCGGGCTCGACTACGTGGAGGCGCTCGGCGCCAGCGGGTACCGCATGGCCGCCGAGTCGCGGCTGGCCGACCAGCACGGACTGACCGGGCTCTACCGGACCGCCGCCGACGTCTTCCCCGACCTCCGCGTCGCCCTCAACCGCATCAGCGACCGGTACCTGTTCCCGGGCCGGGGCGGGAGCATGAACCGCCTGCTCCGGCAGGTAAACGACGCATTCGAGGGGTAGGGGACCGGCGCTTCGAATGCGGTCGCGGCGAGGCAGGGTTCGACAAGCTTGCCACGAAGGGCTCGAAGGACCACGAAGGACTCGAAGGAGTGCATCCCTCCAGCACCCCGTCCCCCGATAGAGCTCCCGTCGCCGTGCCGGCGTGCCGCCGCGTGAGACCGAGTCTGTCGCCACGAAGACCGGCGCTACAGCCCCTCCCCGCACACGCCGCAGAACCGCCAGTGGCTCCGGGCCACGGCCCCGCACCCGCACCGTCGTCGGAGCTCGCCGCCGCATAGCGGACAGAACACGTGATCCCGCGCCACGCGACCGCCGCACTTCCGGCAACTCCGTGCGTCATCGGCCAGCAGCGCCAGAAGTGGCCTCACTTCCTCCAGGGTGGTCAGCCCGGCCTCGACCTTCCGCCATGCGTCGAGGCCGAGCGGTGTCATGCCGGCGGCCGACGCCGCCTCCCGGATGTCGTCGGAGGGCGCATCCGCCAGGATCAGCTCCCGGATGGCGGGGGTGACGCGGAGCATCTCGAAGATGCCCACCCGGCCGGCGTAGCCGGTCCCGTCGCACCGGTCGCAGCCGGTGGCCTGCGGGAGGTGGGGCGGCGTGGGGAGTCCGAGTGCGAACAGCTCGTCGCCGGTGACGGGGGCGACAGTGGCGCAGTGCTCGCAGACGCGGCGGACCAGCCGCTGGGCGAGGACGCCGGTGAGCCCGCCGGCCACGAGGTAGCGAGGCACGCCCATCTCGGTGAGGCGGGCCACGGCGCCGGGGGCATCGTTGGTATGGAGCGTGGACAGGACCAGGTGGCCGGTGAGCGCCGCGGACAACCCCGTCTCCGTCGTCTCCCGATCCCGCATCTCGCCGACCATCACGACATCAGGGTCCTGGCGGAGCACCGAGCGGAGCGCGGCGGCGAACGTGAGCCCGGCCCGCGGCTGGACCTGGACCTGGGTCAGGCCGTCCAGTCGGTACTCCACCGGATCCTCGAGGGTGATGATGTTCTTCCGGGCCCGGTCGCGGGACTCGAGGACGGCATAGAGCGTGGTCGTCTTCCCGCTCCCGGTCGGGCCGGTGACGAGGAACAGCCCGTGCTCCCGGCCGAGGACGGCATCCAGTGGCTCCCGGATCTCCGGCGGTATCCCGAGGGAGTCGAGAGGGCGCCGGGCGCTCCGGGGGTCCAGGAGTCGCATGACCACCTTCTCGCCGTCCTGGGACGGGATCGTGCTCACGCGGATCGCGACCCGCTCGCCGTCCACCGTGACGGCGCTCCGGCCGTCCTGGGGCCGGCGCTTGATGGCGATGTCGAGCCCGGCCATGATCTTGATCCGCGACGTGACCGCCGGGCCCGCCCTCGCCGGCAGCTCCGCCAGCTCCCGGAGGAGACCATCCACCCGGCCGCGCACCGTCACCCGCTCCCGGTCCGGCTCGACGTGCACGTCGCTGGCTCCGACGCCCACCGCACGGTCGAGGATCAGGTTCACCAGCGCGATGATCGGCGGCGCCTCCGACGCCTGGCGCAGCTCCTCGGTGTCGTCCTCGGCGTCCCGGTCGTCATGGGCGTTCCAGCCGCCGACCGCGCTGTTCGTGCCGAGCCGGCCCAGGACCGCCAGGACGGCCGCATCGCCGTACGCGGCGACGAGACCGCGGTCGATGGTCGGCGGCGCCGCCACCACCGGCTCGGCCCGCCGCCCCGTGCGGAACTGGAGGTCGTCCAGCGCCGTGGCGTCCAGCGGGTCGGCGGTGGCCGTCCGGAGCGTCCGGCCGTCCAATGCCAGCGGGACCATCCGGAGACGGAGCGCGTGGTCACGGTCGAGCAGCTCCACGGCATCGGGCTCCGGCTCCAGCGGCGGCGGGGCATAGCTCAGCCGCAGCTGCCGGGCGAGCGCCCGCGCGATGGCCTCGGGGTCGGTGCCCCGTCGCACCAGGATCGCCCCGATCCGCTCCCGGGTCTGCGCCTGCTCCCCGAGGGCGGCTTCCACCGCGTCGGGCGACGCGGCGCCATCATCGATCAGGACCTGGCCGAGCATGGACGTTGGCATGCCGCCATGGTGCCCGACGGCACGGGGCACGGGAATGGCTGGATGGGGCGGAAAGCGGAGTCAGGAGTCAGGAGTCAGGAGTCAGGAGTCAGGACTGGAGGTGCGGGTGCTCTTCCTTGCCCGGTGAGCAAGGCGAGCCCCGTGCCCGTGCCCTCTAGACAGTCAGCATTTCCAGAATCGCCGCCGGCACGTCCCACAGGTGTTGGAGGCCCGCGGCCACTCGCTCGTGGCCCCGCCCCACCACCAGTCCCAGCGCCGGGTTCAGCGTGTGCTCCAGGGTCGTGTCCTCGATGTTGCCGTGGTCGCTGGCGACGAAGAGGAGCGTGTCGTCCGGCAGGCCGTCCAGCACGCCGGCGAGGCACCGATCGAGCCGTTCCAGCGCCTCGACCGCCTCGTCCCACGTCCCCCGGTGGCCGACATGGTCGGGCGTGTAGTAGGCGAAGAGGGTCAGGTCGTGATCGGCGGCGATGGCGGCCAGGTTCGCGCCGGCCTGCTCGGGCGTGACGCGAGGCAGCCGCGTCCGGTGGAGCCGCTCGATCCACCCGTCGTTGGTGATCTCGCTGGCCAGGGCATCGCCGCGGGCCAGCGCGTTGGTGTGCCGGGTCAGGAGCCCGGCGCCGAGGGCGGCCAGCGGCGGGCCGGAGCGGAGCGGCCCGAGCCGCCGGGAGGTCACCGCCTCGGCCACGGGCACGCCGTCCGGGACCCGTGCCAGCAGCTCCTCGGGGTACGCGTTGGCGAAGGCCACCCGTCGGCCGGCGGCCTTCGCCCGCGCCAGGATGCTCGATTCCGCCACCAGCGGCCGGAGCGCGGTGGGCACCCACGGCCCGAAATGGCGGCCGAACCGGGCCACCGCATCCTCGCCGGTGAGCAGTGTGGCGTGTCCGGTACCGGACTGGGGCGTGCCCTCCACCCGGTGGGTCGGGTCGAGGGCGACGAGGCTGGCGTCGGCTCCGTGGTAGGGGGCGACGCCGTCGCCGGGCACCCGTCCGTCGAGCAGCCCGGTCAGCGTGGGCAGCCGGGCCGCGCCGAACGGGTTGGTGTCGGCGGCGGGACCGAGGCCGACGCCATCGACGAAGAGGAAGAGGACACGGGTCGCGGACATGGCGGGGAAAGATAACGGAAGACCGTAGGAGCCGCGGTCGTCGCATCGTATCTTGGAGGGACGTACCGAGGTGTGGAGGTTGGCATGACCGTACAGACACGCGCGCCGGCGACCCGGCGCGACCCGAAGGATCGCGCGGGCCCGCCCGCACTCGGCCCGCTGGCTCTCGACCTGACGGAGCTGGGCACCCGCGGCCGGGGTCTGATCGACCGGATCCGAGTGACCGAAGAGCGGGTGGCGATCCTCAGCCGGGGCCGGCCCGTCGCCCTGATCTCGGCGTACGACGCCGACGAGGCCGACCCGCCCTGACCGGACGCGAGGCCTGAAGCTCGAGCTTCGAGCTCCGGGCCCCGCTCACCTCACCGGTAGAACGCGTCGTACGAAGAGCGCTGCTCCGCCCCGTCGTCTTCCTCCTCGTCCGGCGCCTCCTCCGGGATCATCCGCTCCGTCACCGGCTCCATGTCCCGCTCCGCCAGCAGCTGGTTGAACCGGGCGAGGTCCTCCTCGAGGACCGCGTCCAGGCGGGCCATCTCCCGGTCCAGCAGCCCGGAGAGCTTCTCGAAGACGTCGTAGCTCTGGGCCGTGGGCCGTCCCCCGGCGCTCTGCACGACGCCCAGCAGCGCGGCGATCCGGTTGTTCAGCCTGATGGGGAAGTTGAGCGGGTCCTGGTTGGACTGGTTGCGGACCTGGTAGATCTCGCCCTCCACGGCGTTCAGCGACGCCCGGAGCCGCTCGGCAGCGGTCTCCAGCTCAACATCGTCGGGCCGGGCCTTGACCCGCTCTTCGATCTGCTCCTCGATCCCCCGGATCAGTCGGACCGCATTGTTGGCGGCGGTGGCCCTCTCGGTGATCTGCAGGGAGAACCGGAACTGCTCCTCCAGGTCGGCCGCGGTGACGTCCGGCCTCCGCGGGTCCAGCCCGATCTCGAAGTCCTGCTCCAGCGTCTCGCCATCGGCCGTCAGCCGCACTGTGTACTGTCCCGGAGGCGCGATCGGCCCCACGTCGGTGCTGGCCGCCCACATGATGATCCCCGGGAAGCTCGTGGAGCCCGGGTATCGGAGGTTCCAGTTGAAGCTGTGGAGCCCCGCCTCCATGGCCAGCTCGGGCTCGCCGCCGCCCCACCAGCCACCCTCGTCCTCGTCCTCGTCCTCGCCGGCTTCGTCGTCCGCGGGCGGCGTGCCCTCGTAGCTCCGGATCACGTTCCCGTCGGCGTCGAGGATCTCGACGGTCAGTGCGTCCACGGGCTCGCCGAGCAGATACGCCACCCGGAGCCGGGCGGCGGTCCCGAGGACGGGGTGCGCCGGGTCGGATAGGTGGGCGTCGTCGTCGGCCACCGTCTCGGTGAGCTGCCGGAGCGGTGCGATGTCGTCCATGATCCAGAAGCTGCGGCCGTGGGTTGCGATGACCAGGTCCCGGTCCTCCACCACCAGGTCGCTCACCTGGACCACGGGCAGGTTCCGGGAGAGGCTCTGCCAGCGTGCGCCATCGTCCCAGCTGGCCCAGACGCCCTCCTCGGTCGCGGCGTAGAGCATCCGCTCC